>DAHUZI010000146.1 GCA_027306595.1 Candidatus Dormiibacterota bacterium
GTCTTCGGCCACCAGCACGCGCTGTGGGTCTAGAGGAACGACGAAGGTATTCGTCAATAGCTGGACGGCCGTGGATGCCTCCGCGAACGTAGCATGGCTCAGATCGAGGCGGACGTTTTGCGTAGGGGAGCAGGCGGCGGCCGTGGCGGGGTGGCTCGCGCGCGGCCGCTCCCTTGTCGCCGTCGCGCCCTGGACCGCGAGCCTCCTGGCGGCGCTCGCGGCCCTGGCGCCGGACACGGTGCGGCCGCGGGCGGTGCCGGCCGAGGCGGACGCCTGGTGGGTGCCCCCCGGCTGGCCGGTGTTCGCCGGGGTCCCCGAGCTCCCGGACGACGTGGACGCCCTGCTCGCAGGTGGGCTCGCCATCGTCGAGCGCCCGAGCCCGGCCGAGCTCCGCCGGCTGCTGGATCGGGCGGGCCGGGGGCAGGGCGCGCTGGTCGTTGGGGTGGAGGGCACGACCGTCCAGGCGGGGCTGGACGCGCTGGTCCTCGCCGTCGAGAAGACGCCGGGCGCGCTCGAGGGCGGCCCGGTGGCCGCGCTCGCCCGGGCGTTCCCGGCCGCGGTGGCCGGCTCGGGCGGCCGTCTCGATCTCTTGGCCCTGGGCGAGCGCGGCGGGCGGTGGGCGACCGGGGCGTTCCCCGAGGGTGGGGGGGCGTGAGGCTGCCCAGCCCCACGTCGGGGCCTGGGGTCGCGACCTACGTTGGGCTCGTCCTCCTAGTGGCCGCCATCCTCCTGCTGGTCGTGACCGGGGTCGGCCCATCGCTCCACGGCGACGTCGGGGGGCTGCGCCACGGCCTCGGCCTTCGCTGAGCTCCCCGCCGGCCGGCGTCGGGGATCGGGCCGGGAGGGGAGTTGGGCACAATGTGGGAACCGATGTCGGTCCTGCTCCTGAACGCCTCGCTGCAGCCCCTCAACGTGATCAGCCGTCGCCGGCTGGTCGTGCTCCTCACCCGGGAGCGGGTCGCCTTCTTCGATGAGGCGGCGCGGCGGGCGGTGGAGGCGGATCTGGCCCGCCGCTGCCTCGGGGACGGGGTGATCGTGGTCCGGCTCCTGCGGAACATCGCCGTGCCGCGGCGGCTGCTCCGGCCCAACCGGCGCAACCTCCTGATCCGGGACGACTACACCTGCCAGTACTGCGGCTGGCAGGGGCCCGCGGGGGAGCTGACGATCGACCACATCGTCCCCGTCTCGCGGGGCGGGGCATCGAGGACCTGGGAGAACCAGGTGGTGGCCTGCCGGCGCTGCAACTCGCGCAAGGCGAACCATCTGGCCCACGAGGTGCACGTCCACCTGCGGCGACCGGCGCGCCCGGTCGCCCACGAGTACGCGCACCTCCTGTTCCTCCGCCACCCCGAGGTCCGCCCGGCGTACGAGGCTTTGCTCCGCTCGGCCCTGGTGGGCGGCCCGGCCGCGGCGCCGGTCGTCGGAGCCCTGGACCCGTCGGCGGTGGCGGCGACCCGCTCGGCGGCGCTGCCGGCCTGACCTGGGTCGCCGGCGGGCCGGCGGCGGCCCGGGCTCAGCGGGGGGTCGAGGCGTCGGCGGTGAAGGGAGCGCCGTGGCCGGGGACGATGCGGCTCGTCAGCCTCAGGATCCGGACCCGCTCCTGGCGCAGGCGTTCCCGGTCGGGCGCGTAGGGGTCGTCGGCCGGCCCCTCGGCCGACCACCACAGGTGGGTGCAGGCGACCGGGCCGAGGTCGGTCTCGACCAGGGTCGTCACGTCCTCCAGGGTGTGCCCGGGGGTGGCCAGGAGCCTGACTCCGGGCGCCAGCTGGAGCCCGTCGGCGGGGCGGCTGAGCCAGCGGTCGCCCCGGTACTCGGCGGCGTGGTCGTGGACCCGGGCCTCGGGGAACAGGGCGACGTTCATCGTGTGGTCGAGGTGCTGGTGGGAGCACACGACGTCGGTGACGTCGTCGGGACCGAGGCCGTGGCCGCGCAGCCCGGCGAGCAGGGCCCCCCGGTCGGCGACCATTCCCGGGTCGACCACGATCACGCGATCACCGCCTCGCACCAAGACGATGGTCGACCCGACCCGGGACAGCGTGTCGGTCTCGTCGCGCGCGTAGCCGGTGGCGAGGAGGTCGAGTCGGGCCATGGCGCCGCAGCCTAGCAGAGTGGGGGGGGCGGCGGCCCGGCCGCCGCCCCCCCGTGGCTCAGCTCGAGAGGGTCCAGTTCTCCGGGGTGATGTGCAGGTTCGGGTCCTGGGGCAGGGCCCCGTGGAGCCGGCTGCTGATCTCCGAGAACTGGAACGGGAAGAACGGTTGGTAGAGCACCGGCAGCTGCTGGGCGAGGTAGTCCTCGTACTTGTAGAGGGCGGCCGTGCCCTGCTGCAGATGGGTGGCGGTGATGTTGGCGTCGTTGACCAGGTCGTGATAGTGGCCGAAGTTGGACAGGGCGCCGGTCTGGAAGATCTCGCCCCCGGTCGGGTAGAAGTCCGGGGAGTAGGTCCAGGCGTACCCCTCGTTCCCCCAGTTCTCCATCTGCCACTGGCAGCCCGACATGTTGGGCGGCTGGCACGACGACGACTTGGCGAGAACATCGACCACGCTGGCCTGGGTCAGGGTGAGGTTGATGCCGGCCTGCGACCAGCTGGACCGGATCGACGCCATCATGGCGTTGAAGGCGACGATGCCCTCCGCGTACTGCATGGAGAAGTTGAGCTGGGCCCCCTTCTTGATCCCGGCTCCGCATTGGCCGGCGCCGGTGCCCGGCCGCTGGCAGGTGTCGGTCCCTCCGGGATGGATCGCCCAGCCGTGACTGCTCAGCAGGTGCTTGGCGGCGCTCAGGCTGTACGGGTAGAGGTTGTCCTTCTCGAACGGGCTGATGAGGGAGGTCTTGGGGACGGTCGGGACCGGCCCCAGGGTGGGGTGCCCCAGCCCGTGCAGGATCCCCTTGATCATTCCGGGCTGATTGATCAGGCGCTCCAATGCCTGGCGGACGTACAGCTGCTTGAAGATGGAGCCCACGGTCGGGTTGGCGAAGTTCAGCGGGAACCAGTTGAAGCCCCACTCGTTCCAGGGGTTGAACTTGTAGCCCTGGCTCGTGAGGTACGAGCGCTGGGCGAGGTCCTCGATCGGCAGGTACCCGTAGTCCACCGACTTCGAGCGCAGCGCGTCGAACTCGGCCTGATCGTTGGTGAAGGGGAGCTCCTGGAACTCGGCGATCTTGGGCTTCACCGGCCCGCTGTAGTTGGGCGCCGGCTTGAAGGCGGCATAGCCCGTGGTGGGCGTGAAGGAGGTGAGCTGCCACGGTCCGTCGGTGACCTTCCAGAGTGGGTTGGTCGTGTAGGTGGTGAGCTTGCCGGCCTGACCGTCGAGGAACTTGTACACCGCCTGCGCGCCCGACGCCGTCCGGTCATAGTTGCCGACCGCCCCGGTGGCCGAGGTCTTATCCCAGGCGTGCTGGGGGATCGGCCAGACCTGACTCAGCTCGTTGTAGAGGACCCAGGTGTGGTTGTAGGCCTTGTTGAACGTGAGGCTGAACTGGTACGGCGTGGAGGCGGGGTAGCTCGCGCCGACGACGTCGGATGGGAATCCCCCCGGGACGTAGGCGAACCAGTCGCCGTTCTTGGGGGTCAGCGCGATCTCGTTCATCCAGAACTCGACGTCCCGGTTCGTGACCGGGCGACCGTCCGACCACATGTAATGGTTGAGGGTGACGGTGACCGTGCGCCCGCCGTTGGAGAACACCGGTGCTTGGCCCAAGCTGAGCTTGTAGTTGACGGTGTAGGAGCCGTTGCTCCCGAACCAGTAGAGCGGCCGCCACATCAGCTGACACAGGTCGTAGAGGTTGACGTTGGACTCGTGCTGCGCCGACATGATCGGCAGGATGTAGGTCGGGTAGTTGCCGGGCGAGTCGGCGAAGGTCGCCACCCCGCCCGTGGCCTGGGGTCGAAGCGCCGCCGCGGTGGCGGTCCCCGAGACCAAGAGAACCGCGGCGATGGCCCCTGCGACCATCCCGTGCCGGAACGTGGGTCGTCTCATGCGATCTCCTCCCGCCTCGTGGCGATGCGAATGGCCCTCCGGCCCCCGATCGTGGCGCGAAGGGTATCCCCGCGCTGGCCCGGCCGTCAACGCCCGGGTCGCCCGGCCGTCCGATCCGCCGGACGGCGGCTGGGGCGGTCGGCCCGGCGGGACTCGAACCCGCGACCAGGGCTTTATAAGAACCCCGCTCTGACCAGCTGAGCTACGGGCCGGCTCGGTCAGGATAGGCCACGCTCGGCCCCCCGGAGCTCCGGGCCGGCCTCAGGCGCCCGGCAGCACCAGGTTCACCTGGCGATCGGGAACCACCACCACCCGGACGGGCCGGCGACCGGCCAGGTGCGCGACCACCCGCGGCAGCGCCAGCGCCAGGCGCTCGAGCTCGGCCGCGGACGTCCCCGCCGGCACCTCGAGCTGGTCGCGCCGTCGGCCGTCGATGGCGACGATCACGGTCGCCTGCTCGTCGATCAAGAGGGCGGGGTCGAAGGTCGGCCAGGGCTGGCGATGGACGGAGTAGGGACCGCCGAGCCGGGACCAGAGCTCCTCCGCCGTGTGCGGCGCGTAGGGGGCGAGGAGCTGGGCGAGGGTGTCCAGGCTCGCCCGGGGGAGCGGACCCGGGTGGTCGCGCAGCACCTTGGCGTAGGTCATCAGGGCGGCGATCGCCGTGTTGTACTTCAGCTGGGGCGTGTCCAGGGTCACCTTCTGGATGCAGGCGTGGCGGGCGCGGGCCAGCTCGGGCGGCTCCGGCACCGCCGCCACCCGCCGCTGCAGCCGCAGGCAGAGGGCGAGGAAGCGGGAGGGGCCGTTGATGCTCTGGTCGCGGAAGTCGCCACCCTCGTCGAAGGGTCCCATGAACATGAGGTACAGCCGGAACGCGTCGGTCCCGAACCGATCCATGTAGGCGTCGGGGTTGACCACGTTGCCCCGCGACTTGGACATCTTCGCCCCCTCGCGCACGATCATCCCGTGGGCGCGGAAGCGAACGAAGGGCTCCTCGAAGTCGAGCCAGCCGAGGTCGTGCAGGGCCATGGACACGAACCGTGCGTACATGAGGTGGAGCACGGCGTGCTCATTGCCGCCGATGTAGGTGTCCACCGGCAGCCAGCGGCGGGTGGCCTCGGGCGCGAAGGCGACGTCCTCCCGGTCCGCTGAGGGGTAGCGCAGGAAGTACCAGCTGCTGTCGAGGAAGGTGTCGGAGACGTCGGTCTCGCGCCGCGCCGGCTCTCCGCAGCGCGGACAGGTCGTGTTGACGAACGCGGGGACCGCTGCCAGCGGGGAGGCGCCGGTCCCCAGCGGACGGAAGGCCTCCACGAAGGGCAGCAGGACCGGCAGCTGCGACTCGGGGACCGGCACCGCTCCGCAGGTCGGGCAGTGGACCGCCGGGATCGGTGGCCCCCAGTAGCGCTGGCGGGAGATGCCCCAGTCGCGCAGCTTGAACTGGACCGCTCGCCGAGCCAGCCCGCGCGCTTCCAGGGCCGCCACCACCCGCTCGCGGGCGGGGTCTGGCGCGATGGTCCCCGTGAACTCGGCGCTGTTGACCAGGACGCCCTGGCCGACGTGGGCCGCGGCGTCCACGTCCTGAGCGCCGCGCACGACCTCGACGATGGGAAGGCCGAAGGCGCGGGCGAAGGCGTGGTCGCGCTCGTCGTGGCCGGGGACGGCCATGATCGCCCCGGTGCCGTAGCCGCTCAAGACGTACTCCGCCGCGTACAGCGGGAGGGCCGCGCCGGTCAGGGGATGGCGCGTGTCGCGGCCCAGCCGAACCCCCCGGGTGGGCCCCTCCTCGGCGTGCTGGCCCGCGATCCGGCGGCGCTCGGCCTCCTCGATGTAGGCGACGACCGCCTCCCGACACGCGGGGTCGGTCAGCTCCAGCGTCCGCGGATGATCGGGCGCCAGCACCATGAAGGTGGCCCCGAAGATGGTGTCGGGGCGGGTGGTGAAGACCTGGAGCGGGGCCTCGCCGTCGACGGGGAAGTCGAGATACGCGCCCTCGCTGCGCCCGATCCAGTTGCGCTGAGCGAGGACGGTGGATGCCGACCAGTCGAGGTGGTCGAGCCCTTTGAGGAGGCGCTCGGCGTAGCGGGTGATCCGCAGGAACCACTGCTCCAGCTCCCGCTCCAGGACCACCGTGCCGCAGCGCTCGCAGGTCCCGTCGGCCAGCACCTGCTCGTCGGCCAGCACGGTGAGGTCCTTGGGGCACCACTTCACTGCCCGGGTGGCGCGGTAGGCGAGGTCACCCTTCCACAGCTGGAGGAAGAGCCACTGGGTCCAGCGGTAGTAGCCGGGGTCGGTCGTGTCGACCGCTCTGGACCAGTCGAACTGGGCGCCGAGGCGCTCGAGCTGGGAGCGGAAGCGGGCCACGTTCTGGCGAACCAGCTCCATCGGATGGCGGCCCACCTGGATGGCGTAGTTCTCGCTGTGGATGCCGAAGGCGTCGAAGCCGATCGGCTCGAACACGTCCCGGCCCTGGAGCCGCTGGAAGCGGCCATGGATGTCGGCGCCGGTGTAGGCGTAGGTGTTGCCCACGTGCAGCCCCTCGGCCGACGGGTAGGGGAACATCATGAGGTTGTAGTAAGGACGCGTCGCGCCGTCGAGGTCGGTCCGGTCCAGCCCGTCGGCCTGCCAGCGGGCACGCCAGCGCGCCTCGTAGGTCCTCGGATCGTCGTCGCGCTCCTCGCCCATGGGAATCGCCATCGTACCGGCTGGTCGCGTCCGGCCCGCACGGTCGGGGGACGTCCTCGAGGCGTCCTCTATACTCCCGCCGAATCGCGGCGCGAGGCCTCCACCCCCGGCGTTCCCCGGCTGCGGTGTCGGCCCGCCGCCGGTCTGGAGGTGGCCCGTGAGCGAGGCGTCCGGTCCGAGCCCGCGCGTCCCGGCGCGGCCGCGCCGCCGGGCGGCGCTGGCCGACCGCCGCAGCGGCCGGGGGCGGGGCTGGCGGCAGGCGGTCCGGCGCTGGACCTTCGGGCGGCTGGTCCTCACCGTCCTCGCCCTGGTCGCCGTGGTCATGGTGGTGGTGGCGGCCGTGGCGCTCGTCATCAGCCTCAGCGCGGGCCCGTCCCTGCCGGTCCAGGTCGGGGGCGCGGGGGTCGGCCGCCCCGGACGGGCGGACGCCCTCGCCTACGCCGGTCGCCAGGTCACGGCCACCCTGGTCGCGATCACGGTGCCCAACCACACGGTCACGGTGGCCCCGGAGGGCCAGCTCCCGATCACGGCGGTGGTCACTCGGGCCAGCCAGGTCCTGATCACGGGCCGCCCCACCCGGCTCGACGCCCTGCTCCCCGGGGACGAGGTGGTCGTGCGCTTCGCCCCCGATTCGCGCCTGCTCACCGTCAGGCGGCTGAACGACATCATCAGCCTGCCGCTGCCCAGCCCGACCCCCTGCCAGTACCTCTGCGCCCCGCCGCCCACCCCGATCCCCAGCGTCACCCCGACGCCCCGGGCATCGGGCCGGCCCACGCCGAGGAGCCCCGGCCCGACGGCGCCGCCGACCCCCGCACCGCCGACCCCGACCCCGCCGCCGACCCCGCCGATCGCCGGGCGCCGCTGACCCGATCCGCCCCCGGCGTCAGCTGCCCGCGGGGGTGACCTCGGGGACCAGGATCCCGCGCCGGGCGAGGACGGCGAGCCCGGCTCCGGCCCGGATGGCCGCCACCTGCTCGGGGCGCAGCCCGCTGCCGAGCAGCAGCTGCTCGGCGCGGGGGCCGGTGAGGAGGGCGTCGGGCTGGTGGGCGTCGGAGTCCAGAAGGAGGCGGGCGCCCTCGGCGAGGGCGATCCGCACGACATGCCCGTTCGTCTGGGCGTGGGCCGGGGCCGCGGTGATCTCGAGATGGACGCCGGTCTCCCGGGCGGCGGCCGCCGCCTCCTCGCTGATCAGGCCGGGATGGCCGAGGATGTCGACGTCGGGGCAGCGGGCGGCGGCCAGGTTGAGCCCGGGCTGGGGCCGGTCCCCCAGGGTCTCCCCGTGGACAACGACCAGCTGGGCCCCCAGTCGGCGCGCCTGCACCGCCACCCGGGCCACCGCCCCCGGCGCCACCCGGGTGATCTCGACGGCCGGGATGGCCGCGAGCGGCAGCGACCGCGCCACCTCGGCGCAGGCGGCGACGATCTGGGGCACGCGGTCGTGGACGGTGGCCTCGTCCACGTGGTCGCTGCAGACGTAGGCGGCGTAGCCGTTGTCCCGGCAGCGGCGGGCCATGGTCAAGGGGTCGGCGGCGCCGTCGGAGATCGTGGTGTGGGTGTGGAAGTCGAACAGCGCCATCGGGCTCAGGGTACGAGATCGCCGTCGGCGGGGGTCCAGCCCAGCGCCTCGATCAGCAGGCCGTCGCGGAGCCCCCGTTCGGTGACGGTCAGCGCCGCCAGGCGGTAGTGGTGGGCGATCGCGAGGAGGAGCTGCGTCCCCCCCGCCAGCAAGCGGGCCCGGTCGGGGTGGAGGCCGGTCGCCGCCGCCACCTGGGCGCTGGGCCTGCGGTCGGTCACCGCCTGGGCCTCGGCGAGCTGCGCCAGCGAGAGGGCGACCGGTTCGTCCCTCAGCGGGGGGCCGAGCTCGCCGGACCCCTCCCCGGTGGGCGGCAGGCGGCGCCCGAGGAGGGCCGGCAGGTTCGCGGCCGTGCCCCCGGTGGCGACGCCGCAACCGGGATCGCCCCGGGGCGCGGTGGCGAGGATCCGGTCGACCGCGGCGGCGGCGGCGGCACGCTCGGCGGGCGAGGGGGGGTCGCCGAACGCGTGCCGCTGGATCAGGGCGTCGCTCCCGATCGGCAGGCTCATGGCCGTTCGGATCCTGGGCCCGCTCCCCAGGACCACCTCGGTGCTGGCGCCGCCGCAGTCGAAGACCGCCACCTCGCCGGCGGCGGCACCGCGGGCGGCGGTGGCTCCGAGGAAGCTGAGGCGTGCCTCCTCCTCCCCGGTCAGCACCCGCAGGCCGAGGCCGCAGCGGGCCCGGACGGCGTCGACGAGGTCGCTGCGGTCCGCTGCCCGCCGGACCGCCTCGGTCGCGGCCAGCACCACCGTGGCGGCACCGGCGCCCCTGGCGGCCGTGACCAGCTCTGCCACCGTCGTGCTGGCCGTCTCGATCGCCTCCGGCCCCAGGCGGCCGGTCGCCGCCACCGTCCGGCCGAGCCGGGCCAGCACGACGGCGTGGCGGCGCGCCACCAGGCCGCGGCCGGCGACGGCCGCCACCAGGAGATGGATGGTGTTGGAGCCGACGTCGAGGGCGGCGACCACCTCCCCATCCGGGCCGGGTAGTGGCCTCCCACCCCCCGGTGGTGGGGCCGAGGGCCCGCCGCGGCTCAGAGGTCCTCGTCGTCGGTCGGCTCGGGCTGGACCGAGATGGTGCCGTCCCGCCCGACCCTGACCGGGAAGTGCTTCACGAAGATCGCGTCGGAGGCGGGGGACACCCCGGTGCGCACGTCGTACGTATCGCCGTCCCACGGGCAGGTGACGACGAAGCCGCGGAGCGTGCCCTCCCCGATGGGGCCTCCGCTGGCGCAGGCGTTCTCGAGCGCATGGAACACCCCGTCCACGTTGAACACGGCGACCTCGATCCCGTCCGCGTCCACCACCCGACCGGTGCCGACCGGGATCTCGCCCGCCTGGGCCACTGGCACGAACCGAGCCACGGGCGGATTATGACCGCCGGCGCCCGCCGGCGCCCGCCGGCGCCCGCCGGCGCGGGCGGCCGCGGGCCTGGGATGATCGTGTCGATGGCCGAGGCGGCGACCACCGGCGCGGCGGGGCTCTCCGACGCCACGCTCACTGCTCGGATCCGCGCCCTGCTCGGCGACGCGGCCGGGGCCGCGAGCCTGCGGGCCGTCCGCCCCGATCCGCGCACCGTCGTCATTGACGCCCACGCCCCGTCCAACTACCTGCCGCTCCTCACCCCAGCGGTGCGAACCCGCCTCGTCGCCGCCGTTCAGGGCTGGCTCCCCGAGGTGGAGGCGATCCGCTTCGACCCCCATCACTGACCCGCCACCGTCGCCCGGGCCGGGGTCGGTGCCCCCCGCCGGCCCCCTGTACGGGCCGGTCGAGGTCGGGGCGATGCTCGGCGTCAAGCCCCAGGTGGTGATCAACTGGATCCGCGAGGGGCGGACGATCCCCCACGGCATCGACGCCATCGGGCGCCACCGGTTCACCGAGGCCGATGTCAGCGCCCTTCGGGCCGCGCTGGGCACGCGCCGCGCGGCCCAGAGCCCCGCCGGGGACCCGGCCTCGAGGCGGGGGCCCACGCAGGTGGGCGCCGGCCCCGCACGGCCCGTCGCGGCGGCCCCTACCATGGATCCGCCGGGCCGATGGATTCCGGAGTCGAGGAGGGGGGCCATGGACGTAGCGCTCGCGGCGGGCGATCTGGGCGGGATCCGGGCGGACGCGCTGGTGCTCCCGTACCTGGCGTCGGAGCCGCTCACCGGAGTCGCGGCCGCCGCCGATGCGCTCCTGGGTGGGCTGCTCGCGGAGATGCGGGCGTCGGGCGAGGCCTCCGACGCTTTCCCGGACCGCACCATCATCCCGACGTTCGGGCGGCTGCCCGTCGCGCGGATCGCGATCGTCTCGCTGGGGGCCGCCGCCGAGCTCGACGGGTACCGCCTGCGCAACGCCCTCGAGCTCTGCGGCCGCCAGCTCAAGCGCACCGCCAGCCGGGTGGCGATCGCGCTCGAGCCGCCGGTGGTCGCGGCGTTGGGCGGGGATCGAGCCGCCGCCCTTCGCGGGGTCGTGGAGGGGCTCGGCCTCGCGAACTCCGAGACCGATGCCGACCGCGCCGAGCCGCGCCATCCCGGCGCGATCACCTCGGTCATCGTGATCGGCCTGGGGTCGGCCGACGCCGCCCTCACGGAGGCCGGCCGCCAGGCGGGACTCCTCGCCGAGGCCACCAACACCACCCGCCGCTGGCAGTGGCGGCCGAGCAATCGGTTCACTCCGACCCAGATCGCCGCCGAGGCGGAGGCGGTGGCCCGGGAGACCGGGCTCGACGCCCACGTGCTCGAGCCCTCCGAGATCGCCGTCCAGGGGATGGGGGCGCTTCTGGCGGTGGCCCGCGGCTCCCATGAGCCGCCCCGCCTCGTGGTCCTGCGCTATCGCCCGGCCGAGGGTGGAGGCGACACCCACCTGGCGCTCGTAGGCAAGGGGATCACGTTCGACTCGGGCGGCATCTCAATCAAGCCGGCCGCCGGCATGGCCACGATGAAGGCCGACATGAGCGGGGGCGCCGCGGTCGTCGCCGCGATGGGGGTGATCGCCCAGCTCCGCCCGCCGATCCCGGTGACGGGAGTGGTGCCGCTGACCGAGAACATGCCGGGCGGGGGCGCGACCAAGCCTGGCGACGTGGTCCGGGCCATGAACGGGACGACCGTCGAGATCACGAACACCGACGCCGAGGGCCGGCTGGTCCTGGCGGACGCCCTCGCCTATGCCATCAAGCTGGGGGCCACCCACCTCGTCGACGTCGCCACCCTGACCGGTGCGGTGGCGATCGCGCTCGGCCACCCGGTGGCGGGCGCGATGAGCAACGACCGCCAGCTGCTCGAGCAGGTCCGGCGCGCCGCCGAGCGGGCCGGCGAGCGCATCTGGGAGCTCCCAATGTTCCCGGAGCACGACGTGGTGCTCGAGAGCGACGTGGCCGACATCAAGAACTCCGCCGAGATCCGTGCCGCCGGCTCGATCAACGGGGCGGTCTTCCTGCGGCGGTTCGTCGCCGACCGGCCCTGGGTCCACCTCGACATCGCCGGCGCCGCCTGGAACGAGCAGGCCGGCCTGGGGCGTCTGGTGCCCAAGGGCCCGACCGGGGTCATGACCCGCACCCTCTGCCACCTCCCCTTCGTCGTCGCCGGCTGACCGCCCCCGGGGACGACCCCGGAGCCGCTCAGCCCCGCCGCGTGAAGCGGGGCTCGGCGCTCGGCTCGTCCTCCGCCCGCTCGACCCGGCCCTCCCCCGCCAGCTTCAGCAGATGGGCGAGGACCGTGCGGGCCGCGGCCGGCCAGCGAGCCGGGTCCACGTCGGCGTAGAGGGCGGGAACGAGCGCCCCCGGGCTCGTTGCCGTCGTCCCCAGCGCCGCCAGGATGGCCGCCTCGCGGGCGGCCCGGTGGCGGAGGATCCCCTCGATCGCCGCGGGCGGGTCTGGGAGCGGCTCGCCGTGACCGGGGAGCAGCACCCGCGGGCGCAGCGCCCGGAGCCGTTCGAGGGACCGAAGGTAGGCGGCGAGCTCGCCGCCGGGGGGGTCGATGACGGTCGTCGTCCCCCCGAGGACGTGGTCGCCGGTGAAGCAGGCACCGTCCGACTCGGCGAGCAGGCACAGGTGATCGGGGGCGTGCCCCGGGGTATCCACGACCCGGAGCGCGTGGGGGCCGACCTCCAGGCGGTCGTCGTCGTGGAGTGCGAGCTGGCCGCGCTCCAGCGCCCGCGAGTGATGAACCCCGACCCCGACCCCGCAGACGGCGGCCAGCGCCGCCGCCCCCTCGCTGTGGTCGAGATGGCCATGGGTGCACACGACCCGGACGACCGCGCCCGGCTCCGCGGCCTTGAGGATCGCCGACCGGTGCCGGGGATCGTCAGGCCCCGGGTCGATGACCGTCACCTCGTCATCGCCGACCAGCCAGGTGTTGGTGCCCGGACCGGTGAGGAGGGACGGGTTCGGGGCCAGGACGCGGACGATCCGCAGCGCTTGGGGCATCCTGGTCCCGGCGCGCCCGCGCCTCTCAGCCGCCATGGACGCCTCGCAGGACGGCTGGGTCGAGCCCCGGCACCCGCTCCGGGGTCACCTCGTCCAGCCGCGGCTCCACCGTGGCGACGGCAGCCGCCCGCGCCGCCGCCAGCGCGGCGGCGACGGTGGGCTGCCGAGCCACCCAGGCGAGCACCGCCCGGGTGGGCGGAAGGAGCTGCCAGGTCCCCGCCCGCCCCTGGTCGAGGGCTGCCGCGGGGGTGGCCCAGGCGTGACCGCGGAGCTCGCCGGTGGGCGGGATGTGTGCCGCCTGGCCGTCCGGGGCGCGGGCCAGGAAGAAGCGGGTGTCGTACCGGAGCGGGAGGCCGGCGGGGGTGATCCAGTGAGCGGCGAACACGAGCCTCCCCAAGTCGGCGCGCAGCCCGCTCGCCCGCAGCGCCCAGCGCAGGCCCCCGCTCGCCGCCGGCCGCGGCCCGAGGACGGCGGCCGCGACCCGCTCCACCGCCTGGGGGGTCGGCGGGCGCCCGGCCGCATCGACGGCGAGCAGGAGCCCCGTCTCTTCAAGGCACTCGCGGATGGCGGCGATCGCCAGCGGCTGAGGCGCGCGCGGGTCGAGCGACGCCACCCCGTCGGCGTCCCTGCCCCAGGCCGGGTCATGGTCGTCGGGGTCGACCCCGCCCCCGGGGAATACGGTCGCCCCCGGCGCGAAGCCGGCCGCTGGCGGCCGCCAGAGGAGCAGAACCTCCAACGGGCCGTGGCCGTCGGGGCCGTCGCGCAGCACGACCACGGTGGCCGCGTCGCGCAGCGGGGCTGATCGGCCGGGAACGCCGGCCGGGCCCGCGGTCACGCAACCGGCTCCAGCCGGTGGCTCGGCTGCTCGTGCCGTCCGGCCTTGGCGCACGGCCGTCCGTCGACCCGCACGATGTCGGCGGTGAAGTCGAACCGACCGCGGAAGAAGGCGCTGCCCACCCCGTAGGCGTCGACCGGAACCCGGGCGGCCTCGAAGGCGGCGATCCGCTCCACGTCGAACCCGCCGCTCGCGACGATCCGCACCCAGGGGAATCCCGCCTCGTCGAGCGCCGCCCGCACCATCCGGCACAGCTCCGGGGTCACCCCGCACGGCGGGCCCTCGCCCATGAGCGGCAGCATGCTCCGATCGATCATGTGCTGGGCGGTGTCGAGCCGGACACCCCAGAGCCGCCGCCCCAGCGCGCTGGCGACGGCGAGCGCGGTGCCCACGCAGTCGTTGTCGAAGTCGACCAGGACCGTGATCTGGACGTCGGGGTCGACGTGCTCGGCGAACTTGGTCGCCGCCCGCACCGTGTCACCGCCGTAGGCCGCGATCAGGGCGTGCGGGACCGTGCCGATGCCGCGGGCGCCCCACCACGACGCCTGGGCGTCGGTCGAGACCCCGATCGCGCCCGCCACGTGGGCCGCCCAGCCGTCGCCGGTCTGGACCGCATGGTGGTCGAATCGGGCCGGGAAGAAGATGATCGGCTTGCCGCGGGCCGCCTCCACGACCCGCCGAACGTTGGTGGCGACCTTGGTGCGGCGGCTGAGGACGCCGAGGACCACCGTCTCGAGATGGGCGAACAGGCCGTAGTCGCCCTCGATGGTCAGGACCGGCTCCCACGGTTCGATGTCGTCGCCGTCGTAGAGGGCCCTGACCGTCAGGCCCGACCAGCGGCGGGAACCGAGCCGGAGCAGGGAGATCGCCTCGTCGATCCCGCCCAAGACCGCGTCCCGCCGCTGGAAGACCTGCATGACCACGTGGGGGTGGTGGCGGTCGCGGGCCAACACCGTGAGGGTGTGGTTGAAGTACGCGTCCGAGTAGTAGCCCTGGCGGATCTTCAGCACCGGGAGGCGGAACACCCCGGGGTCGAGGCGCTCCCGTCGCCCCGGCCCGGCACTGCTCACGTGACGACGTCCTCCCGCTCGGCGAAGCTCAGGATCCGGCGCGGCTGGAGGAGGGCGAAGGGCCTTTGGATGCTGACCGGCTGGCCGGTCAGCGCCGGAACCCAGACGGCGCTGAGGTTGCGGACCGGGATGAAGTCGTCCAGGTTCCGCTCGATGGTCTCCCGCAGCCCCAGCCGGGGCTCCAGGAAGACCTCGCACACGAGCGAGAACGCATCGGTGCTGACGGCGACCCGGCGGATCACCTTCTCAACCACAAGGCGCCGCCGCCGCTCCGGCTCGGCTCGGCCCTCCTGCACCGGGGCCACGAAGACGATCGACGCCTTGGCCACCAGCGCGGAGGTCTCCACGTGGCTCACCACCGGATGGGTGCTGGCCAGCGGCTCCAGGGAGACGTTGCGCACCTCGAGGAGATCGTCCCGGCGGTTGACGACATCGCTGAGGCGCAGCGGCGGCGTCACCTCGATCTCCCCCGTCAGCTTGAGGAAGGAGCTGAAAATGACCACAGCCTCGCAGCCATCCATGGGGCCGCAGTATAGGGAGGCGGCGACCGCGTGCCATCTGGCTCACCGCGACCGGACGACCGGTCTGCCCCGGCCCTACCGGACGGCCCGGCCCCGCTCGACCGCGGCCGGATCGCTCGGCGCCTGGCCGCCGAGGGCTGTCCTGGACCGGTTCGGGTGGTGGCCCGTACGGACACGACCCAGGCGCGGGCCCGGACCGCCGCCCTCGCCGGGGCCCCGGCGGGGTGGTCGATCCTCGCGGAGGAGCAGACCGAAGGCCGCGGACGGACCGGCCGGAGCTGGTGGGCTCCACCCCGCACGGCGATCCTGGCCTCGATGGTCCTGCGGCCGCAGGGCCCGACCGAGGGGCTACCGGGGCTCAGCCTCGCCATGGGGGTGGCGGTGGCGCAGGCACTGCAGGCCGCGGGCCTGACCGGCGTGTCGTTGAAATGGCCCAATGACGTTCTGGTCGGCGACCGCAAACTGGCCGGCATCCTGGTCGAGGCGGTCGCGGCCCCGGCCGCCCCGGCTCAGCGAGCGCTGATCCTTGGGGTGGGCTGCAACGTCGCGATCGCGGCACCCGACCTCCCGGCTCCGATCCGACAGACGGCGACCAGCTGCCTCGCCGAGGGGCTCGCGGTCGACCGCAGCGAGCTGGCCGGGGCGATCCTGGCGGGGTGCTGGCGGGCGCAGGCGCGCTGGAGCCGGGAGGGGATGGGGTGGGCCGTCGCGGCCTGGCGCCGGCTCGACCGGACCCGTGGCCAGCTCGTGGAGGCTGTCGGCGCCGACGGGCCGATCCGAGGGCGGGTGGAGGGGATCACGGCGGCGGGCTGCCTGCGGCTGCGAACCGCCGCCGGCCCGGTCACCGTCGACGCAGGCGAGGTGCGCCGGCTTCGGGTGACAGGGTCGCAAGGGCCTGCGCAAGTTCTTGACGAGCCGCTGGGGGGTGCCTAGGATGGGGGCGTGGCTCGCGGCGTGTGCGGGCGCGCCCTGATGTCCTGGACCATTCCCTGAGGAGCGACCGTGCCCACGATCGAAGAAACGTGCGTCGCCATCTCACGCCTCGAACACCAGTGGGAGGTCGAGAAGACCCAGCGGTATGCGCGCCGGAACAAGATTCGCTATATCGACCGCCTCCTCAACGAGCTTGAGCAGCTCAACATTGCCGACGAGGCCGAGATCCCCACGGAGCTTCGCACCCTGTGCCTGGAGTTCGTCGACGGGGAGGGCCATGCCCTCGCCCGCCGGTCGGTGGCTGAGGTGGCGATCGCGGAATGGATGGATGCCCTCTACGACATTCAGGACAGCCTCATGTTTGCGATGGAGGACGAGGAGGACTGAGCGCCAGTCGGCGCCTCGGTTCCGCTCCGGTCGCTCTCAGCTGAGCTGGCTATACTGACGGCCCTCGGGCCCCCATAGCTCAGCGGATAGAGCGCCGGCCTC
The DNA here is from genome assembly GCA_027306595.1 of Candidatus Dormiibacterota bacterium. Taxonomy (GTDB): domain Bacteria; phylum Chloroflexota; class Dormibacteria; order Aeolococcales; family Bog-877; genus DAHUZL01. The sequence goes on from DAHUZI010000146.1 coordinate 16,479, forward strand.
CGGAGCCGGGTGCGCAGGTTCGAGTCCTGCTGGGGGTACCAGGCCAAGGTTGGCCAACGAGTCGCGGCCCAAATGGGCGCATGCAGGCCGGGTCTACCTCGAGATCCGAGCGGGAGCGCGCGCCGGGGGATGGGAATGCCCACCGAGTCGTCCCGGCACGGGCTGGGGGATCGCCCACCGGGGCTCGGGCGGTCGCAGCTCGTCGCAGGAGATCCCGACGCGTGATCCGGGGGCGCCCGAGCGGCGGGCGTGGCCCACTCGGCCGCTCCGAGCGCTCGCCGGCCGCTCTGCCCGCCGGCCTCGGCCAGGGTCCGCTCATGGGCCGACCGGATGGCGTCCGTCGGGGGCGTGTGCCCGGCCCCCTGCCGCCCGCTCGGCGGCCGCGACCCTTCCGGGGACCAGGAGCCTCCCCAGGGCCCGGCGGCGCGGCGCCGGGCCCGCCCAGCTCGCCTCAGAGCAGCTGGCGGAGGACCTGGGGGAGCAGCCCGCCCTCGCGGAATGTCGCGACATCGGCGGCGCTGTCGAGCCGGCAGACGACCGGGATGGTGCGCTCCGCCCCGTCCTCGGCGCGGACGGTGAGGCCGAGCTCGGCACCCGGCGCCAGCGCGGTGGTGAGGCCCCTTAGGCTGTACGCCTCGCGGCCCGAGAGCCCGAGGCCCTCGGCCGTGTCGCCGGGACGGAACTGGATGGGGAGGATGCCCATCCCCACCAGGTTGCTGCGGTGGATCCGCTCGAAGCTCTCGGCCAGAACCGCCCGGACGCCCAGCAGCTGGGCCCCCTTGGCCGCCCAGTCGCGCGAGCTCCCGGTCCCGTACTCCTTGCCCGCGACGACGAGCAGCGGCGTCCCCTCCGCCTGGTACCGGGCCGCCACCTCGTAGATCGTGCCCGGGGCTCCGTCCGGGAGGTGGACGGTGTAGCCGCCCTCCCGCCCATCGGCCAACCGGTTCCGCAGGCGGATGTTGGCGAACGTCCCGCGGACCATCACCTCGTGGTTGCCGCGGCGGGCGCCGAAGCTGTTGAAGTCGCGCTCGGCGACATCGTGATCCTGGAGCCAGGTGCCGGCCGGCCCCGTGGCCGGAATGCTCCCAGCGGGCGAGATGTGGTCGGTCGTGACCGAGTCCCCAAGGAGCGCTAGGACCCTGGCCGCCTCGATGTCCGCAACCGGCGCCGCCTGGCGCCCCACCTGGAGGAACGGCGGCTCGCGCACGTACGTCGAGGCCGGATCCCAGGCAAACAAGGGTCCGGTCGGGGCAGCCATCGACTGCCAGTGGGCATCCCCCTCGAAGATCCGGTCGTACTCGCGGGCGAAGAATCGCGCCTGCACGGCCCGCTCGACCGCGCTGCGGACGTCCTCGGCCGACGGCCAAAGGTCGGCAAGATAGACCGGCCTTCCCTCCCGATCGGTCCCGAGCGGGTCGCGGGTGAGGTCGGTGAGCACCGTCCCCGCCAGGGCGTAGGCGACGACGAGCGGAGGGGAGGCGAGGTAGGCGGCGCGCACCGCTCGGTGGATACGGCCTTCGAAGTTGCGGTTCCCGCTGAGGACGGCGGCCACCGTGAGGTCGCGGGCATCGACGGCGGCGGCCACCGGCTCGGGGAGCGGCCCGCTGTTGCCGATGCACGTCGTGCACCCGTACCCGACGACCTGGAAGCCGAGCTCGCCGAGCGGATCCAGCAGCCCCGCCTCCTCCAGGTAGTCCGTGACCACCCGCGAGCCCGGCGCCAGGGACGTCTTGACGTGGGCGGGGGGATGCAGCCCGCGGGCCGCGGCGTTTTGGGCGAGGAGACCGGCCGCCACCATGACCGAGGGGTTGGACGTATTCGTGCAGCTCGTGATCGCGGCGATGACGACCGACCCATCGGCGACCTCGGCCGCACCCCCGGGCCCGGCCGGCCGGACGGAGCCTGAGATGGAGAACGCGCTCCGGAAGCTCTGGGCCCCCTGGGAGAGGGGGACGCGGTCCTGCGGTCGGCGCGGCCCCGCCACGCTCGGCTCGACCCCGGGGAGATCGAGCTCCAGCAGCTCGCTGAACTCGGGGATCGGGGACTCGTTCGTTCGGAACAGGCCCTGCTCCTTGGCGTACCGCTCCACCAGCTCCACGAGCTCGGGCTCCCGCCCGGTGAGCCGCAGGTACGCCAGGACGGCGTCGTCCACCGGGAAGAGGGCGGCGGTGGCCCCGTACTCGGGCGCCATGTTGGCCAGCGTTGCGCGGTCGGCGACCGTCAGCGAGCTCAGCCCGGAGCCGCAGAACTCGACGAACCGTCCCACCACCCCGTGCCCGCGGAGCCACTCGGTGACCCGCAGCACCAGGTCGGTCGCGGTGACGCCCGGTCCCAGCTGGCCGTGGAGCCGCACCCCAACCACCTGCGGCATCGTCAGGGCCAGGGGCTGCCCCAGCAGCACCGCCTCGGCCTCGATCCCGCCGACGCCGAAGCCGAGGACGCCGAGGCCATTGACCATGGTGGTGTGGGAGTCGGTGCCGACCACGGTGTCGGGGAGCGCGATCGGGCCCGCTGGGTTGTCGCGGACCTGCACGACCCGGGCGAGGTGCTCCAGGTTGACCTGGTGCACGATCCCCATCCCGGGGGGCACGACCCGAAAGCCCCGGAACGCCTGCTGGGCCCAGCGGAGGAGCGCATAGCGCTCGGAGTTGCGCTCGTACTCCCGATCCAGGTTGATCCCGTAGGCGGCCGCGGAGCCATAGGCGTCCACCTGCACCGAATGGTCGACGACGAGGTCCGCCGGCACCCCCGGATCGGCCCGGACGGGATCGCCGCCGGCTCGGACGACCGCCGCCCGGATCGCGGCCAGGTCGACGATCAGCGGCACGCCGGTGAAGTCCTGGAGGAGGACGCGGGCGGGCAGGAACGGGAGCTCCCGGGTCGCTCCGGGCTGACCGGTCCAGCCGGCGAGGGCCACCACGTCGTCGGCGGTGACGTGCGCCCCCCCGGCGTTGCGCAGGAGCGCCTCAAGCCAGATGCGAACGGTGACGGGAAGCCGGGAGATCGCCCCCAGCCCCAGCGCCTCGACCCGGTCCAGCCGGAAGAGGTGGAGCTTACCGATCCCGAGTGGTTGGCGCGCCCCGAACGGGTCGGGCCCGACTTGAGCGTCCATCCGCCTGCGAATTCTACCCCGCTCGGCGGCCGCCGACCGCTGCGGAGGGCGGGGGGATCGCCGCGAGCCCGCCGGTCAGGGAGTTTGACACCTGATCGGGGGCCCTCGCATACTCGCTGCCCGAGGCCGCGCCCCACGCCGGACCGGCGGGAGGGGAGCGGCCGCACGAGATGGGCGGGCGGAACGGAGGACGGGGTGCAGCTACGGCGTCGTCTGGCACGAGGCGGTCGACCGGCTCTGGCGCTGATTACCATGCTGGTGCCGATCGTCCTGGCGTCCCCGTCGGCGCTGGCCGCCTACCACTCCGACTTCCTCCAGTCGGGAGGCCCGCCGGACAACCGGATCGTCATGCTGTTCTGGGTGTTCGTGGGGTGCGGCTCCGCCGTCCTCCTCCTCGTGGCCGTCTTGGTCGGCATCGTCTGCGTGCGCTTCCGACGCCGCCGGGCCGACGAGATGCCCAAGCAGGTGCATGGCGTGGCCCGGCTGGAGGTGGCATGGACCGTTGGTCCGATGATCCTCTTGGCCACCCTCTTCGGCCTCACGCTGGCGCAGGTCGGCTACCTGCGTCACGGCCCTCCTCCGAACTCGGCGGCCGGACGTTCCGCCGTCCCGATCGAAGTGATCGGCCGACAGTTCTACTGGACCTTCGTCTACGGGAACGGGCACGAGTCGCTGCGCACGATGTACATCCCCGCGGGGACGCCGGTCACCCTCGCGACCGAGTCCCTCGACGTGATCCACGGATTCTGGGTGCCCCAGATCGGGGCCAAGATCGACGCGCTGCCGGGCATCGTCAACCACGCCTTCGTGGAGGCGAGCCGGCCAGGAACCTTCAACGGACAGTGCTACGAGCTGTGCGGGGTGGGCCACGCCCTGATGCTCATCACCGTCAAGGCCCTGCCCCCCGCCCAGTACCGGGCGACGATCGCCAAGCTGCCGCCCGCCACCGGCCTGCCCAAGCTGATCAGGTGACGACGGTGATGCCAGCCCAGCCGAGCGCCGCCACCAGCCAGGCCGCGGCGACAGGAGGACCCCGCCCCGATGGCCACCGCTGACCTTCCCATCGCCCGCCCGGTCCCGCGCACCTACTCGGGGGTGGCGGAGTGGCTCACTACCGTCGACCACAAGCGGATCGGCATCATGTACTTCGTCGCCACCGCCGGCTTCTTCGCGGTCGGCGGACTGATGGCGCTGCTGATCCGGACCCAGCTGGCCCAGCCCGACAACACGTTCCTGTCGGCCTCCCAGTACAACCAGCTGGTGACCATGCACGGGACGACGATGATCTTCCTCTTCGTCATCCCAATCTGGAGCGGATTCGGCAACTACATGGTCCCGCTCATGATCGGGGCCCGGGACATGGCGTTCCCCCGCATCAATGCCCTCTCCTTCTGGCTGCTGCTGCTGGGCGGGGCGGTCATGTACAGCGGCTTCCTCTTCGGGGGGAGTGCCGCGGCCGGCTGGACCGGTTACGTCCCGCTGACGGAGAAGCTGTACTCGCCCCAGGTCGGGCAGGACCTGTGGATCCTCGGGATCCACATCATTGGCATCTCCTCGGTCATGGGGGCTGCGAACTTCCTCGTCACCATTCAGAGGATGCGGGCACCGGGGATGACCTGGTTCCGGCTTCCCCTCTTCGTGTGGGCGATGGAGGTGACGTCGGCGCTGGTGCTCCTCGCCTCACCCTTCCTGGCCGCGGCCCTGGCGATGGTTCTGCTTGACCGTCAGCTGGGGACCTCGTTCTTCAACCCGGCGCATGGCGGCAACGTCATCCTCTATCAGCTGATCTTCTGGTTCTACTCGCACCCGGCCGTCTACATCATGATTCTGCCCGGCTTCGGTGTGATCTCTGAGATCCTGCCGGTGTTCAGCCGCAAGCCAGTCTTCGGCTACCGGACCATGGCCTACTCGATCGCGGCGATCGGGGTTCTGGGCTTCATGGTCTTCGCTCACCACATGTTCACGGTCGGGCTGCCCCTTCCGGTTCAGGTGTTCTTCATGGCGACCACGATGGTGATCGCCATCCCCACCGGCGTGAAGGTCTTCAACTGGATCGCAACCCTCTGGGGCGGATCCATCCGGTTCACGGCGGCGATGCTGTTCTCGATCGGCTTCATCCTGATGTTCACCATCGGTGGGGTGGACGGGGTCTTCATGGCCTCGCTGGGCATCGACTACCAGCTGAACGGCACCTACTGGGTGGTGGCGCACATCCACTACGTCCTCGTGGGCGGCTCGCTGATGATCATCTTTGCGGGCCTCTTCTACTGGTGGCCCAAGATCACCGGGCGGTTCCTCAACGAGCGACTCGGCAAGTGGCAGTTCTGGCTGCTGCTCCTGGGCTTCAACCTCACCTTCCTGCCGATGCACATCCTCGGGGTGATGGGGATGCCCCGCCGGATCTACACGTACGGCCCCGGCACCGGGTGGGGCCCGATCAACGCCGCCGAGACGGTCGGCTCGTTCATCATCGCCGTCTCGATCATGGTGTTCCTCTACAACATGGCGCTCTCGCTCCATGCCCCGGCGACCGCGCCGAGCGACCCCTGGGAGGGGAACACCCTGGAGTGGCTCACCACGTCGCCGCCTCCGCCTCACAACTTCGACGAGCTTCCGGAGGTCCGCTCGCTTCGGCCGGTGCGCGATCTGCGCCTGGCCGGCCGCCCCGCGACTCGAGCGCAGCCGGCCCAGTCGTGACCCCGATGCCGCCCGTGGTCGGGCGGTTGGGCGGTGCCGCGCTGCGCTGGTCGGCCCTGGCGAGCGCGACGGTGACGTACCTGCTGGTAATCCTGGGCAGCACGGTCCGGGTCACCGAGTCTGGGATGGGATGCCCGGGCTGGCCGCTGTGCTATGGGCAGCTGGGGCCGATCGACCGGTTCCACGCCCTGGTCGAACAGAGCCACCGCTACGTGGTGGTGGTCGTCACCCTGCTCGTCATCCTCACGGCGGTGCTCAGCTGGACGGGAGCGCGACGCCGGGCGGTGGTCGTCCCCGCCACCGCCGCCGCCGTGATCGCGATCCAGATCGCCCTCGGGGCAATCACGGTCATCACCCACAACGCGCCGATCACGGTGGCCCTCCACCTGCTCACCTCGCAGGTCCTGCTGGCGCTGGTGGCGGTCACGGCGGTGACCGCCCGAACGACGACCCGGTCCGCTCGGGGCGTGCGGCTGCCGCGGCTGGCGTGGGCCACGGTGGCGGCGACGTTCGTCCTTCTGATCGCGGGCTCGCTGGTGGTCGATGGCGGGGCGACCTATGCCTGCCCGTCGTGGCCCGTCTGCGGCCTGGGCGGCGAGCCCGCCGCCCTGGTGGCGATCCAGTACGCGCACCGGTTCGTCGTGCTCGTGGCCGGGATCCTGATCGGCCTCTTCGTCATGCGCGCGGCCCGCAGCTGGCGACAGGTGGCCGGGGCTCGCGTCGTGGCGGACGCGATCGGAGTCGCCTTTCTCGCCGAGGTGGCGGTTGGCGGCCTCAGTGCCACCCTTCAGGCTCCGGAGGCGATCCAGGACCTCCACCTCGCCCTCGCGGCCGGCATCTGGGTCGGGGTCGTCATCCTGGCCACCCTGGGCTGGCAGGCGGCGGTGGCGGCGCCGCCCGGGCTCTCTACCCGCGCGACCGCCGAACCCGTCAGAATGGGGACCGACATGGTGACGGGGCGCTGAGGGAGGCCGGTGGACGAGAAGAAGGGTGCCCGCGACAACATGCGGCTGGGGATCGTCATGGGGGTCGTCGCCCTCCTCATGATGGCGATCGCCTTCGGGTGGGCCGCGTTCTACCTCAGTGCGACCCATGGCTGACGTCGGCTCCGGGACGCCCCCCGGCGCGCCAGGATCCAGCTCGCCGGCCCCGGATGCGGGCCACGGCAGCGAGGCGGGCCACGGGATCCACATGCCGCCGCCCAGCTTCTGGCCAATCGTGCTGGCGCTGGGCATCGCCATGGCCCTCATCGGCGTCATCACGAAGTACGTCGTGCTCGCGATCGGCCTGCTGGTGACCATCGTGTCGGTGGTGGGCTGGATCCGGGACGCTCGCCGCGAGTACCGCTCGCTGGGCTGAGCCGGGAGCGGCCGTCCGCGGTCGGTGCGGCGGCCCGTGACCGTCCACGGGGGTTCGTCACCCGGTCTCGGGATCTTGATCCTCGGCGTCGGGCTCCTCATGGGCGGGCTGGCCGTCTACACGCTGCGCTCAGTGTGGCGGCGCACGCCCACGGCACCAGGGCCGCGGGGGCCGGCCGGCGGCGGGTCGCCGCCCCCACGCCCCATGCCGGTCCTGCTCCGGGCGGTCCTCAGCATCGACTTCGGGTGTCTGGCGCTGGTCGCCGCCGTCCTCACCGTCCTCGGACTGGTGCTGCTGCTTCGGGCGATCGCCGGCTGAGCGTTCGGCTGGGCCCGGGGCGTGCGCCGAGGCGCGGGGACCGGGGGTGCCCCGCTACCATCTCCCATCATGCGTTTGAGGGCTCTTGTCGACCGCCGATTTGAGGTCCTGAGCACCGGCGCCCTGCTGGCGGTGGTGTTCCTCGCGGTGGTCTGGGCGACCATGGTCGTGCTCAAGGCCGCGAACCCGGTCACCTTCCACTTCAATCTCCTGATGGACATCCTGCCCTGGGCGACCCCGACCGCGATCATCGCCCTGCTGGTCGGGCCGCTCTACTGGCGGGTCGCCGGCATCCTGCGGGGCCGCGAGGAGTGGGCTCGCAGTCTGGCCGCCCACCGCTACCCGCTGCTCGTCGGAAGCGCCTTCTACCTGGCCGCCTACACGGTCGTCTGCTGGATCGTGATGGTGACGCTGCGGGCGTGGCTCCCTGTGTACTTCCATTACAACTTCGTCGTCGACTGGATGCCGGCGATCCTGCCGCCCTGGCTCGTGTGGCTGGTGGCAGGCCCGATCGCCTACCAGGTGCTCGGCGTCGTCGGGGCCGACGGCCCCGCGCGGCGGCAGCGGCTGACCCGCAGATGGGGTGCCGGCGCCTTCGCAGTCCTGGGGGCGGCGCTCATGTCCGCAGGAGGGCTGATCCTCAACCAGGGCGTGTACGCGGGGACGCAGGGGAACTCGGCGCTGGCGGGCCACGCCCAGGTGGCCTTCGGCACCCTGTTGCTGACCGTGGGCGGAGCGTGCTGGACGGCGCTGCTCATGACCCTTGGCCTCGGGCTGCGAGCCGAGCCCAGCCAATCACCCCGGCTCACACCCGTTGACCGCTTCCGGCTGGCCCGGCCCCGCCTGCTCGTGGTGAGCTTCATCTGGGCCAACATCCTGGTGGCGGTCATCGGGCTGCTGATGGTCGCCCTCCAGTACGTCGACGCCCAGGACTTTCACTGGTACTTCGCGCTCGACCTCTGGCTCCTGTCGGGACCGATTCTCTTCGGCTGGATGGTCTGGGCGGCGCTGGCGATGGCGATTCCCAGCTGGCTCGCCGCGCGCTGGCCGGGGCGCTGGGGTCCGGGGGCGCTCGTCGCCACCGGACCCACGGGTGCGGGTGCCGGGGGCTGGGGCTATCGCGGGGAGGCGGCGCCCGCCGAGCGCGAGTCACGGGCGCCGACCCTCCCGGTATCGGACGCCACCCAGCGCCGGTGACCCTGCCCCCGCTCGCGGCCCCGGCCGAGGCGGCCCACTCCGGCATCCGCGCGATGGGGCTGCTGGCTGCCAACATCGCGGGAGCCATCCGGCTGGACGTCGGGCAGCCGGACTTCCCCACCCCGGCCGCGGTTGCCGAGGCGGGCGAGCTGGCCATCCGGGAGGGTGACACCGGGTACACCCCCACGGCTGGGCGGCCCCAGCTCCTCGAGGCGATCCGAGACAAGGTCCGCCGGGTCAACGGCTACACGGTCGACCCCGCCGGCGTCACCGTGGCGGGCGGCGGGGTCGGCGCCATCGCGGCCGCGTTCGCGGCCATCCTGGAGCCGGGTGACGAGGTCCTCCTCCCCGACCCCGGGTGGCCCAACTACAGCATGATGCTGCCCTGGACCCACGCCCGCGGCGTCCGGTACCCCTGCGCGGCGGCCGCCGGCTTCCTGCCCGATCCCGAGCAGGTGGCCAAGCGGGTCACGCCCCGCACGCGGCTGCTGGTCGTCAACAGCCCCAACAACCCGACCGGCGTCGTCTACCCACGTGCCCTCCTGGCCGCCCTTGGAGATCTCGCCGAGCGTCACGGGCTTTGGCTGCTCAGTGACGAGTGCTATGACGAGATCCTGTTCGAGGGCGAGGTCCAGAGCCCGGCCGCATGGCTTGGCACCGACCGGGTCGTGAGCGTGTACACCTTCTCCAAGACGTACGCGATGACGGGATGGCGGCTCGGGTACGCGACCGGATCGGCCCGGCTGATCGACACCATGGTCAAGGTGCTGGAGTCGAACTCCTCCTGCACCTCCACGATCGCGCAGCGCGCGGCCGAGGCGGCGCTGGCCGGACCCCAGGCGGTGATCTCCGAGATGGTTGGGGCCTACCGGCGCCGACGCGACCTGGCGGTCGGCATCCTTCGCGAGGCCGAGCTCTGCCTCGCCGTGCCCCAGGGCGCCTTCTACATCATGGCCGACGTCAGCCCCTGGGGGCCGGACAGCCGGGCGTTCGCCGAGACCCTGCTCCGCGAGCGCCAGGTGACGGTCGTCCCCGGGACCGCCTTCGGCGAGGGGGCGCCGGCGACGGTCCGGGTCAGCCTCGCGAGCGCGGACCGCGACCTGGAGGTTGGCCTCCGCCGGCTGGCGGGGCTGGTCGGCGGGGTGGCCTGAGCGGAGGCGATGCCGGAGACCGCCGCGGACCTCGAGCGGTTCACGGTGGTGCCCGCGCGCGCCCTGGTGGTGGTCGCCCATCCCGACGACGGCGACTTCCTGGCCGCCTCGGTCCTGGCGGCCTGGGTCCGGCAGGGCACCCGGGCGACGCTCTGCGTCGTCACCGACGGCGATGCTGGCAGCGACGATGTCACGATCCCGGCCGGCGAGCTGGCCCGGGTCCGGCTCGCGGAGCAGCGCGCGGCCGCCGCGCACCTCGGAGTCGACGACGTGCGGTGTCTCGGCTATCCGGACGGCATTCTCGAGAACACGCTCGACGTCCGCCGCGCGCTGGTGCGGGTGGTCCGACAGGTCCGCCCCGACGTCGTCGTGACCATGGACCCGACCCGCCACTGGTTGGACCGCGGCTACCTGAACCACCCCGACCACCGGGCGGCCGGGGCGGCGACCCTTGACGCGGTGTTCCCGAGCGCGCGCGACGGCCGCGCCTTCCCCGAACTCCTCCGCAAGGAGCACCTCGAGCCCCACAAGGTCCGCTACGTCCTGCTCGGCGCCACCGACGGCGACGACGTCGCGGTCCCCGTCGCCGGGGTCGACCTCGAGGCCAAGCTGCACGCCCTAGGGGAGCACCGCAGCCAGTTCGACGCCGGTGAGATGGGGACGGGGGTGTGGCAGCGGGCGCGCGAGGTCGGCGCCCGCTGCGGGGTGGAGTTCGCCGAGCCCTATCGGCTCTTCGACCTCGCGCCCGGCCCCTCGCAGCGGGTCGCCGCCGAGGCTGAGCCGGGCCCCGCCATCCTCGGCGGGGAGCCCCCGCCGCCGCCCCTGCCGACCACCGACTGGGGCTGATCCGCTGCGGGCGGGCTCAGTCCGGCGTGAGGCGGACCGACCGCCGAACCCGGCGTGTCCCGGCCGTGGCTCGGGGCCGTTCGG
>DAHUZI010000007.1 GCA_027306595.1 Candidatus Dormiibacterota bacterium
GCGCCCGGCGCGGCCCGCGGCCGGGGGCTGCCGCGATCTGGTCCGCACTCGCCCGCCGCAACGGTGCCTGGCTGCGACAGACCGCCGGCCGGGCGCTCGACCCGGCTGACCCGGCTGAGCCGGGCTGACCCGCTCCCGCTCGCCGGGCGGGATCCGCCCTAGGCCTCGGCCATGGTGCGGGCGAGGTGTGCGAGGGTCGGGAGCGCCGCGGCGCTCGGACCCCGCGGCACGACGTCATAGAGATTGGCGTGCTCGTTCGAGGCGGAGCCGCCGATGTCGAGGTGGGCGAACGCGGCGGGCTCGGCGAAATGGCAAAGGAAGAGCGCGGCCGCCACCGGCTCCTCGTGAAGGTCGTCGGCCTCGTTGCGGAGCCGCGCGACGTCGGAGTCGAGCACCCGGTCGTACTCCGGATACAGGGCGAGGCGAAGGAGCCGCTCGCCGCCCGCCGCCGCCGCTGCCACCACCCGCTCGAGGAACGGCCCATCGGTCCCCATCAGCCCGGAGACGGTCGGGCCCTGAGCCACGCTCACGGCGTCGGTCAGCGTGCCCACGGAGACCAGGTGGGTCGCGCCCGCGCGGCGGGCGTGGACGATCCCGTCGGCGAGGAGAAGTCGGCCCTCGGCGTCGGGGTTCGTCACCTCCACCGGTGTCCCGTCGGCCATGGTGATGACATCGCCGGGGCGGAGCGATCCGGTGCCGAGGACGTTGGCGGCGAGCGGCAGGACGCCGAGCACCCGAAGGGCCGGCCGCCAGCGGGCGATGACCAGGCAGGCGCCGAGCACGGCGGCCGCCCCGCTCATGTCGGTCTTCATGAGGTGGAGGTCCTTGGGGGGCTTGAGCGCCATGCCGCCGGCGTCGAAGGTGACCCCCTTACCCACCAGGCCCAGGACCGGGCCCGTGTCGCGACCCAGGTGGTGGATGACGACCAGGCACGGCGGGTCGGCTGATCCCTGGGCCACGCCGGCGATGCCACCGTAGCCCTCGGCCCGCAGGCGCTCGGCCTCGAGGACCTCGACGGTGAGCCCGGCCTCCCGGGCGAGCCGGCCGGCGACCTCGGCGAAGCCCAGCGGCGTCAGGGCATTGCTGGGCGCCCACTGCCAGGCCCGAACCTCCGCCGCCGCCGACCCCAGCGACTGGGCGTCGGCGGCCACCTCGGGCGCGGCCGCGCCGGGCTCCCAGTCAGTCGCGACGACCGCCCCCGCGAGCGACGCCGCCGCCGGGGCGTCCGAGCCGTGGCCCCAGGACCGGGCGGCGCGCACGGCGCCCTCGAGGGCCAGCCGCACGGCGGCGGAGCGGCCGGCCAGCCGGGTGACCCCGAGCGCCGCCAGGGTGCGGTCGTCGAGGAGGATCGCGGCGCGGCGCCCCCGGGCTCCCCGAAGGGCCACCTCGACCAGGTTGCGCAGGAGGTAGCCGTCGACGGCGTCGGCCCGGCCCAGCCCGATCACGACCAGCTCCCGGGGCGCCAGGCCCGGAGCCGTGATCCAGGCCCGCTCGCGCCGCCCCAGCCCGCCGCCGAGCGCGGGCCCGACCAGGGTGTCCAGCGTGCCCCCGACGAGCGCGTCGACGAGCTTGGCCGCGGGGCCGGCCCCGACGTCCGCCGCCACCGGCAGGACGAGGACGTCGGCCTCCGCCGCCTCGAGCGCGCCGACCCCGAGCTCCACCGGCTACCAGAGGTGGGCGGAGTGCATCGACTCTTCGGCGACCAGGGTGCAGAGCCCGATGACCCGGGCGGCCTGGGCCGCGTCGGGGCTCGTGAACGCGACCGTGGCGGGCTCGGTGAGGGTGACGGTCGGGATGCAGGCCACCATCTCGACGAAGGCTGGGTGGAGGAACTCGATCTCCACCGGGACCGGGGCCGGCGGGGGTGCCGGACGCGGCGGCGGTTCGGCCACCGCCTCCCGGGCGGCGGCCCGAATCTCCGCCAGGACCGCCGCCCGGGGTCGGGCGCGGGCGGTGGCGTAGGCGAGGCTCTCCTTGACCACCAGGGTCCGGGCGGTCGGGAGCGATCCCGCCAGCCGCCGAGCCAGGCCGTCGTCGCCGGTGACGAGCGCCACCGGCACCCCGAAGTGGGCGCAGACCGCCGCCGCCAGCTCGCTCTCCCCCATCTCGACGCCGCCCAGGCTGAGCCGCCGGATCGTCACCGAGAGGGTGTGGGCGAGGACCGATCGGGGGGTTCCGGCCGGGGCATGGAAGCCGAGGAAGATGGCGCAGTCGCTGTCGGCGGCACCCTGGACCATGTCGAGCGGCCGCACCGGCCCCGAGATCAGGTGAGCGCGCTCGTCCAGCTCCTCGTAGAGCAGGTTGCGCATCCGGTCGTGGGAGTCGGCCACGGTGACCTGGGCCGCCCCGGCGTCGAAGGCCCCGGCCACGGCGGCGTTGGCCTCGGCGGTCATGCGCCGCCGCAGACGGCCGTACGCCTCGGTGCCGGGCATGACGTCGGTCGCGTCGACGACCCCGGCGATCCCCTCCATGTCGACGGCGATGAGGACCCGCATCAGGAGACGGCGGCCGGGTGGCGGGATTGGGCCGGGCGGCCCCCCGGGCCGCCCGCCCCCCCACTCCGGGCGCGAGTCCCGCCTGGAGATCCGGTCATCGGCCGGCGGCCCCTAGTGCGGGGCCGGACCGGACCACGACCAGGTCTCGGGGTAGTAGTTGAGGTACGGGTCCTGGGGCATCGCCCCCTTGAGGTTCTTGGCGATCTCGGAGAGCTGCCAGGGCTGATTGGGGATCCACAGGACCGGCAGCTGGGCGGCGACGTAGTTCTCGTAGCGGAACATGGCGGCCGGGCTGCTGCTGAGATGGGTCGCGAGGACGTTGGCGTCGTTGGTCTTGTCGCACCAGCTCCCGATGTTGTAGCCACCCCCGCAGGCGAACAGGGCGCCCCCGCTGGGGTAGAAGTCGGGGGCGTAGAACCAGGGGGCGGGGTCGGCGATCTGCCAGCCGCAGCCGGTGCCGGTCGAGCGGGTGCAGGGGACCGCGGTGCTCAGCACGGTGTTGATCGGGGCCTCGCGCAGGTTCACCCGGATCCCGACCAGGAGCGCGGCGGACTGGAAGGCCTCCATCTCGGCGGTCAGGGAGGGGAGCCCGGTCTGGAACAGGTTGGTCAAGGTGATGGCGGCCCCGGCGCGGATGCCGGCTCCGCATTCGCCCGCCCCGGTCCCCGGATGCGTGCAGCGGCTCAGCCCGTTGGGCACGACCTTCCAGCCGTGGGCGGCGAGAAGGGCGCGGGCGGCCGCGACGCTGTACGGGTAGGCGTTGTGCCGCTCGAAGCTGCTCGCGAACGGGTTGGCCGGCTGCAGGGGCACGGGACCGAACTCCGAGACCCCGAAGCCCTTGTCGATGGTCTTGACGTAGGCGGGCTCGTCGATCAAGCGCTGGAGGGCCTGGCGGATGTAGAGCTGGTGGATGTACGGCGCCGCCGCCCGGTTGGCGAAGTTGAAGGCGAGGTAGGAGAACTGGAGGATGTGCCAGGGCTGGAAGCTGTAGCCGAGGCGCGTGAGCTCAGCCTTCTGGCTCAGGTCCTGCAGGGGCAGGTACCCGTAGTCGATCTGGCCGGCCCGCAGGGCATCGAACTCGGCCGTGTCCGAGGTGAAGGCGACCAGGTCGAGCCGGCTGATCTTGGGCTTGGGGCTGCCGCTGTATTGGGCGTTCGGGGCCAGAACCGCGTCCTGGGTCGTCGGGTTGTAGCCGACCACGTGGAAGGGCCCGTCCACCACCTGCCAGAGCGGGTTACTGGCGAAGGTGCTGGCGGTCGAGGCCTGAGTGTTGAGGAACTTGTAGACCGCCCGAGCGCCGGCCGGGGTGGTGTCGTAGGTTCCCACCGCCCCATGGCTGGAGGTCTTGTCCCAGGCCTGGGGGATCGGGGTGATCTGGCTCAGCTCGTTGTAGAGCAGCCAGTAACGGCTGTAGGTGCGATTGAAGGTGAGGCGAACGGTGCTCGCGTTCACCGCCTGGTAGCTGACCAGGTTGTCGGGGAAGGCCCCCGGCACGTAGGAGCACCAGCTGGCCTTCTCGGCCTTGAGCAGATTGAGCCAGAAGATGACGTCGCGAGCGCTGAGCGGCTGGCCATTTGACCAGCGATACGACTTCAGGTGGATGGTCGCCACGCGCCCGTTGGGGCTGAATACGGGCAGCTGGGCAAGGCTCAGCTGAGTGTTGACCTTGGCGACGCCGTGACTGCCGAACCAGTACAGCGGCCGGTACATGAGGTACTGGAAGTTCTCGCTGTTCTCGCTCGAGCAGTTGGCCGCCGACACCAGCGGGAAGATGTAGTTGATCCCGGTGGCGGGCGGCATCGCGAAGCTCACCGTCCCACCGCTGCTCTGGGGGGCGGCCACCGCCGCCGCGCTCCCCGCCGTGGCGGCCACGACGGCCAGGATTGCGACCCCGACCAGCCGCCCGCGCCGTGCCGCGACCAGGTTGCCGACGCGCCCGAATCCCCTCACCGCGCCCTCCTCCCGCTTCGGCCGGGGCGCCCGTCGGCAGGCGTGGGGCGCTGGCCGGTAGCCCACTTGATCATCAGAGTATACAGAGCACACACAGGGCGGGCAACGGCCGCGCGCCGAGATGGCCGGGCACGGCCCCACCCGAGGCGCCCGCGTCTCAGCGCCCGTCCCGGGGGCCGGAGCCGGCGGGCCGTCCGGGATCGGGGCGGTCCCCGGCGGCGGGGGCCGCGGAGGCCGAGCGCGTCAGCCGGTCGGCTCGCCTGCGCCCGACCCGCGCGGCACGGTCGGCGCGCCGACCGCAACCGCGGCAGCCGCCTCCCGGCCCTGGCCCCGGCAGCCGCTGGCGCCTGGCGGCTACCAGCCGCCTCCGGTAGCCGCGGGGGCGCCCAGCCTGGGCGTCGCGACGTACCAAGCGTCCTCGAACCCCTGGCCATTGGACTGGCGGGGACCGGTGTCCTGATCGGTCGTGTACAGGGGATGGCCGCCGTACTCGACCTGGCGGCCGTTGGGGCCGTCGAAGACGGTGAAGCGTCCGAGGGGGACCCGCGCGCGGATGTCGATCCGCGTCCCCCGGGTCAGCAGTGGGAACCAGGCTTGGGTGCAGCCGACGGTGCAGGCGATCCGCGTCGGCCGGTCGTCGGTGAACCAGTACAGGGTGCGTCCGGCTCCGTCGGTGAGGACCGTCTCGTTGACGCCCCACACGTTCTCCCGCGCGGTCCGGACGACGGCCACCCCGACCGGGCGCCCGACGATCCGGGCGCTGGCGAGCGTCGAACCCGCTCTTGCACCGGTCGCAGATCCGACCGACCCGCAGCCCGCCAGCAGCAGCCCGGCCGCCGCGGCGACGACCACGGGGGCCAACCGGCCCGCGACAACCGGCGCCGAGCACCGCCTCGCTCCATCCGACATCGGGTCCACCTCGTCACCACCTCCGGCTAAGACTCCGGGACAGGATGCTAGGCGCAACGGTAGGCCCGACCTTTCACGCGTCCTTAATGGCCCGCGCCGATGGGACGCCCCCTCCTCGGCGCGCTCGAGGCTACGCGGAGTCGGCGATCGCGGCCCCGGTGTCGAGGTCGAAGAGGTGGAGGCTCTCGGCATCGACGGCGAGCGGCACCGTCTCGCCCACGCGGACCGCGACGCGGGGCGAGACCCGCGCCACTCCGAGCGCTCGCCGGGCTCCCCCGCCGTTGAGCGCCACGACCGAGTCGGCGCCTTCCGCCGCCGCGGCCACGGCCTCGGTGCGCGCGACCCGAGCCTCGATGCGGAAATGGACCATCACCTCCGCCCCCAACGACTCCAGGAGGTCGATCTCGGCCTGGAGCACACCGTCGCTGGCCTCGCCGCCCCTGACCACATGGAGGTGCTCGGGCCGGATCCCGACGACGACGGTCCGATCCAGGTAGCGATCGAGACCGGGGCGGGCCGCGACCTGCGGCGGCGGGATGTGGATCGGCTGGGACCCGATCACGATCCGGGTCCGCCCGTCGTCGCGCTCGAGGCGGCCCTCGTAGAGGTTCATCGCCGGCGAGCCGATGAAGGAGGCCACGAACAGGTTGGTCGGATGGTCGTAGAGGACCTGCGGAGCCTCGCACTGCTGGAGCAGCCCCTTGGAGATCACGGCCACCCGGTCGCCCATCGTCATCGCCTCGGTCTGGTCGTGGGTCACATACAGGGTGGCGACCCCCAGGCGGCGCTGGATCCGCGAGACCTCG
This sequence comes from Candidatus Dormiibacterota bacterium, assembly GCA_027306595.1. Classification (GTDB taxonomy): domain Bacteria; phylum Chloroflexota; class Dormibacteria; order Aeolococcales; family Bog-877; genus DAHUZL01. The sequence goes on from DAHUZI010000007.1 coordinate 6,161, forward strand.
GCCCGCATCTGGACGCGGAGCTTGGCGTCGAGGTTGGACAGCGGCTCGTCCATGAGGAACGCGGCCGGCTCGCGGACCAGGGCGCGGCCCATGGCCACCCGCTGCCGCTGGCCCCCCGAGAGGTTGGCCGGTTTGACCGCCAGCAGGTCGCGCAGGCCGAGGATGTCGGCCGCCTCGCCCACCCGGCGGTCGACCTCGGTTCGGACCACGTGGCGAAGGCGGAGCGAGAAGCCGATGTTCTCCGCGACGGTCATGTGGGGATAGAGGGCGTAGCTCTGGAAGACCATGGCCACGTCCCGCTCCTTGGGGCTGAGGTCGTTGACGACCCGTCCACCGATCCGGATCGTGCCGCTGGTGATCTCCTCGAGGCCGGCGACCATCCGAAGCGCGGTCGTCTTGCCGCAGCCCGACGGCCCGACCAGGACCATGAACTCGCCGTCGGCGACGTCCAGGCTGAGGTCGGTCACGGCCTGGGTGCGGTTGGGGTACACCTTGGTCACCGAGAGGATCTCGATCGTCGCCACGGCGGCCCACCTCCACGCGGGTCCGGCCCCAGGGCCGCAAGGCGGCCGTGCCGACGCGAGCCGCTGGGGATCCGGCGGTTCCGGGGCCATCTCGGCGCCCCAGGCCCCAGGGGGGGATTGTAGGGCGGGCACGGATCGGGGCCAACCGCTCGGGGGCGGCCGACGCCCCCGGGGAGCCGGCCGGCAGCGCTTAGTCAGACCTTAATCCGCGCTTAGCGCACCCTTAGCCGTTCGCCGCTAGCCTTCGGGGCGGCGCCGCCGGCTCCGACGCCAGGCGCCGCGCCAGCCCGATCCCACTCCGGCGAGGGTGCCGCCGGCTGGGCGGATGGCGACCCCCACCCGCAGGTCACTCAAGGAGGTCAGAACTCGGATGCGACACGCGTTTGGCACCCACCGCGCACTCGCCGCACTCGCCGGGCTGCTGGCAGCCCTCGCCATCGGGGCAACCACCGGGCTGGCGGCGGTCGGCCTCAGCCGCCCCGCCGACCAGGCGCTGGGCACCCGCAGCCACGCGGCCAAGGTCCCCCTGATCGTCTACTCGGCGCAGGGCTACGACATGAACGAGGTCCACGCCTTCCAGAAGGCGACCGGAATCCCGACCGAGCTCGTCTGCGACAGCACCGGGCCGCTGCTGGCCCGCATCGCCGCGCAGCGGAACAATCCCCAATGGGGCCTCCTCTGGGTCGACGGTAACCAGCCCTTCGCCGCGCTCGACCGCCAGGGGCTCATGCTGCGCGGCTTCGAGCCCGCGGTCCGGTGGACGTCGACCGCGCTCAAGCTGATCCCAAATGACAAGAGCTTCATCCCCACCGGCATCACCATCGCCGCCACCCTCATCTACAACAGCAAGCGGATCAAGACGCCGCCGACCGACTTCCGACAGCTGCTGTTGCCCCAGTACAAGGGCCTCCTCGGGATGAACAACCCCTCGATCTCGGGGCCGACCTACCCGTACGTCTCAGGCCTGATGGCGTACATGGGTGGCATCAAGCAGGGTGAGGAGTACCTGCTCAGGCTCAAGGCCAACGGGCTGCACATCTTCCCGACGAACGGCAACACCCTCCACGCCCTCCAGATCGGGCAGATCGCGATGGCGACGATCCAGAGCTCGGCGATCATCGGCGCGGTCGAGCAGACCCCAGGCTGGAAGATCAGCTTCTTCAAGGGGGTGACCCTCCTCCCCAGCAACATCGGCATCGACCCCAAGGCGCCTCCGGCCGAGGTGGCCGAGGCGAAGCGGTTCGCCTCCTACGTCCTCTCCCACGCCGGCCAGCAGCAGATGCTCACCGGCGACCCCCACGGCGACTCAAACTTCTGGCCGCTGATTCAGGGCGAAAGCCCGCGCCCGGGCATGCCGGCGCTGAGCTCGGTCCCCTACCAGGCCACGAACCCCTATCTCTGGGGCCCGCGTGAGTCGTCGATCAACTCGTGGTTCACGGCCCACATCGTCCAGTAGCCCGAGCCAGGATGGTCATCACCGACCGGCTCCCAACCCGGTTGGTCGGGGCGGTCAGCCGCCCAGGGCGCCTCGCCGCCCTGGGCGGTCCCGCCCTGTGGGCGCTCTTCTTCCTCATCCTGCTGCTCCCGATCGGGCTGTTCCTCCTCGTCGCCATCGCGCCGGCAGTGGTGGGGCAGGGCCACGCCTGGTTCACCCTGGCCAACTTCGCCGCCGCCCTTCAGGGCCAGACCCTCCAGGGGGTCGCGGACTCCCTGGTGATCTCGGTCATCACCGCCGTCTGCTCGCTGGTGGTGGCCCTGGTCCTGGCCTGGCTCGTCCAGCGCACGACCATCCCCCTGCGCGGCCTGTGGACCGTCCTGATCTGGGTCGTGCTCCTCACCCCCTCCTTCCTCACCTCGCTGGGCTGGGAGCGGCTCCTGGAGCCCGACGGCATCCTGGTCCACCTCGGCCTCAACCCCGCCGGCGTGAGCGGGGCCTTCTTCGGACCAGCCGGTGTGATCTTCGTCCTCACGACCAAGGGCGTTCCGTTCGCGTTCTTCGCCATCTCAGCCGCCCTCGGCGCCCTCGGGCGGGAGTTCGAGGACGCAGCGCGCACCCATGGGGCGGGGCGCGCGGCGGCGATGCGGGTCATGCTCCCGATCCTGGCACCAGCGTTCTGGTCGGCCCTCGCCATTGTGTTCGCCGAGACCATCAGCGATTTCGGGGTGGCGACGACCATCGCCGCCACCGCGAACTTCCCGATCGCCACCCAGACCCTCTTCAACGCGGTCGACAACTTCCCCGCCAACTTCCCGGTGGCGGCGGCGGTGGGATGGCTCCTCGTGGGCAGCGTGGGCCTGGCGCTGCTCGCCCAGTCACGGGCGCTGCGCGGCCGCTCGTATCAGGTGCTGGGCGGCCGAACCCGGCCCAGCGTCCGCCACCGGCTGGGCTGGCGGGGGACGGCGGTCGCCCTCGCCGTGATGCTGGTCTTCTTCGGCCTCAGCCTCGGCGTGCCGTTCGCCGGCGCCGCCAGCGCCTCGTTGGTCAAGCCCACCGCCGCGGTCCTCACCTGGTCCAGCCTCACCCTCAAGAACTACGCCCAGGTCTTCCACCACCCCACGCTGCTGGGGCCACTGGGGCTGTCGGCGGTGCTCGCCCTCATCGGCACGACGCTGGCCGTGGTCTTCGGGGTGATCGTGGCCCGGACCCTGACCAAGCGGCGGGTCGGCCCGGCGGCGCGGATGCTTGACCTTCTCCTGCTCGCCACGGTGGGCCTGCCCGGCATCGTCCTGGGGGCGGGCTACATCTTCTTCTACAACCTGCCCTGGCTGAACGACATCGGGATCCGCCTCTATGGCACCCTGATCCTCCTCGACATGGCCTATCTCGCCAACACCCTGCCGTCGACGACCCGGCTCCTGGTGGGGCCGATGGCCCAGGTCCAGTTCGGGCTCCACGACGCCGCCCGCGTCCACGGGAGCGGGGCGCTTCGAGCGTGGCGGACCACGGTGATCCCGCTGCTGTCGCGCTCGCTCCTGTGGGCCTGGCTCTTCGGCTTCACCGGCATCCTCTTCGAGCTGCCGATCTCCCAGCTCCTCTATCCCCCCGGGCAGGAGACGCTGTCGGTCGCGATCAACGCGGCCTTCGCCAACTATTCGTACGCCCCCGGAACGACGCTCATGGTGGTGTCGGTGGCGTTCGCGGTGGGGGTGGTGGGCATCGTCCTCCTCCTGTTCCGGCTGCTGGCCCCCCGAGGGTGGCAGCGAGTCGGGCGCGCGCGATGAGGGTGCCCGGACGGCGAGCGGCGGGGGGCGGCGACGTGGCGCCGGGCGGGGAGGCCCCCACGGTCGAGGTCGTCGACGTGGTGAAGACGTTCCCGGGGGCGCCCGCGGCCCTCGACCACATCACGCTCACCTGCGAGCCGGGCCGGTTCCTCGTGCTCCTCGGGCCATCGGGGTCGGGGAAGACGACGCTGCTGCGGACGATCGCCGGGATCGAGCGCGTCTCGAGCGGGACGATCCGCATCGGCGGGACCACCGTCGGCACCGACCGCCTCCACGTCCCCCCGGAGCGCCGCGAGCTGGCGATGGTGTTCCAGGACTACGCCCTCTGGCCCCACCTCACCGCGGCCCAGAACGTCGCCTACGCGCTCCGCCGCCGCCGCCTCGGCCCCGATGCGGCTCGGCAGCGGACCGAGGCGATGCTCGAGCGGGTCGGCCTGGGACGCCTCGCCCATCGCTACCCGAGCGAGCTCTCCGGCGGCGAGCAGCAGCGGGTCGCCCTGGCGCGGGCCCTGGTCGCCCACCCCGGGCTTCTCCTCTTCGACGAGCCCCTCTCCAACCTCGACGCCGATCTGCGCGAGCGGCTGCGGGTCGAGATCGCCACCCTGGTGCGCGAGCTGGGGCCGACGGTCGTGTACATCACCCACGACCAGTCCGAGGCCTTCGCCCTGGCGGACGAGGTCGGCATCCTCCAGCGGGGCCGGCTCGTCCAGCTCGGAACCCCCGAGACGATCTACCAGCACCCGGCCACCGCCTTCGTGGCCCGCTTCACGGGGCTCGCCGGCGAGATCCCGGTCCATGTCGGGGCGCCGGCCGGGGATGACCGCGTCGCGGTGACGGTCGCGGGGACCCCGGTGGTGGCGCGGGCGCCTCGCACCCTCGATCTGGGGGCTCCGGCCCGGATGCTGGTGCGCCCGTCGGCCGGCACGCTCCTGCCGGCGACGAGCACCGACGTGCAGGTCCTGGGCCGGGTGCGCGACGTCGCCTTCAGAGGCCGCGGGTACGAGCACGTGGTGGAGCTCGCCGACGGCTCCCGGCTTCACGGTCTCTTCGCCGAGGAGCGCTGGGGCCGCGGCGATCACGTGGGCGTGGCCCTGGACCCGTCCGGCTGCCTCGTGCTCGAGGCCGACCCCATCGGCGATGATGGGCTCCGCGGCCAGGGACCGCAGCCGACGGAGGAGCCTGCGGCGCTCGCGGTGGAGGAACCGCTCGTGGACGGGATCGGATGACCAGCACCGCCCTGCTGGTGCTCGCGGTGTTCGCCGCCTGCGCGGTGGAGGCGGTCGAGGCGCTCACCATCGTGCTGGCGGCCGGCGTCACCCGCGGCTGGCGCTCGACCTTCGAGGGCGCCGCCGCGGCCCTGCTGTGCCTGGTCGCCCTGGTCGCGGCGTTCGGGCCCGCCCTCCTCCACTACGTGCCGATCTTCGTCCTCCGCCTCGTCGTCGGCGGGCTGCTCCTGGCGCTCGGGCTGCAGTGGCTGCGCAAGGCGATCCTGCGGGCCAGCGGCCTCAAGGCCAAGCACGACGAGGACGCGATCTATCGCCGGGAGGTCGCCCGGCTCGCCGGGGTTCCTCGCCAGGGCTCCGGCCGGGACGCCACCGGCTTCGTGATCAGCTTCAAGGGCGTCTTCCTGGAGGGGATGGAGGTCGTCCTGATCGTGCTCTCGCTCGGGCTCAGCTCCGGTCGGCTGGGCGCGGCCGTCGCCGCCGCGGCCGCGGCGATCGTGGTGGTGGCGGGGGTGGGCGCGGTGGTGGCCCGCCGGCTCGCCGAGGTGCCCGAGAATGCGATGAAGATGGGGGTCGGACTCATGCTCGTCAGCTTCGGCACCTTCTGGAGCGGAGAGGGCGCGGGCATCCGGTGGCCGGGCTCGGACGGGGCGATCCTCGCGCTGATCGCCGCCTACGCCCTCGTCGCGTTCCTCGCCGTGCGGCTCCTCCAGCGCGGCCGCGCCGCCCAGCTCGACCGGGGGCCGGAGCCGGCGTGACCCCGACGACCGCGCTCCAGGCCTTCGGGCGGTTCTGGTGGGACTTCCTGGTCGGGGACACGCCCGAGCTCGCCGCCGGCACGCTCGCGGTCGTCGCGATCGCCTGGGGGGTCGCCCATGGCGGGGGGGCGCTCCTCCTCTGCGTTCCGGCCGCGGTGGTCCTCCTCCTCGGCGCCAGCCTCTGGCGCGGGCGGCACGGCTGACCGGGCCGAACCCCGCCCGACCGGTCCGACCGCTGCCCTCACGGCTGCTGGCGGCCTTGGAGGGTGAGGAGGTCGTGCGGGTGACGTCCCGCGACGGACCGCACCGGGGCACCGTGCCGATGTGGTTCGCGCTCGCCCCGCCGGGGGTCGTGTACCTCTTCACCCACGCCTTCTCGCGCAAGGTCGAGCGCTGGCGGCGCGACCCCTGGGTGCGCCTGAGCGCGCCCCGAGGGATGGCCGCCGAGGGCGCCGTCCATTTCGTGGAGGGGGCGGAGCTGGAGGCCGTCGCCGACCTCGTGGTCGAGCGCTGGGCGATGGCGGGGGCGACGACCCGGGAGGCGCTGCGGCGGATGGTGGCGGAGGGGTCCCACGCCCTGCTCCGGGTCGAGGGGGAGGCCCGGGATGCCGCAACGGGTCAGGGCGGCGCCGCACCGGGCCGGGGAGGCGGATCGGTCCGGTCCAGCTGACCGAGCGCGAGGGTGAGGACCTGCACCCCCTCGGCGAGCGCCTGGGGGTCCGTCCACTCCTCGGGGCAGTGGCTCCGACCCCCGAGCGAGGGCACGAAGACCATGCCGGCCGGGGCCACCTGCGCGAGGTGGGCGGCGTCGTGACCGGCGCCGCTGGTGAGGGGGCGGGCGGCAAGGCCGAGACGCTCGGCGGCGGCGGCGATCGCCGATCGCACCCCGGGATCGGTCGTCACCGCCGCCTCCTCCGAGAGCCACTGGACGGTCGCCGCCACGCCCCGCCGGGTCCCAGCCGCCCGGACCGCGCGCTCGAGGGCCCCACGCCGATTCGCCAGCCAGACCGGATCGACGCTGCGGAGCTCGCCCGCGATCCGAGCGGAGGCCGGGATGACGTTGAGCGCGCCGGGCTCGGTCGCGATCTGCCCAACCGTGGCCACCCCGCCCCCGCCCCGGGCGGACCGCTCCACCGCCCCGATGGCCTCGGCCGCTGCGGCGAGCGCGTCGTGGCGGCGCTCCATCGGGGTGGTGCCGGAGTGATCAGGGCGCCCGACGAAGGTCGCCGCGAAGCGGTGGACGGCGGTGATCGCGGTGACGACCCCGATGGGGTCGGCGCTCCGCTCCAGCTCCACCCCCTGCTCGACGTGGAGCTCGACGAACGCGGCCACCTCCCCCGCCCCCCAGCGGCAGTCCGGGATCCGCTCGGGGTCGGCGCCGCTCTCGGCTAGGGCCTCGGCGAGGCTCCGACCGTCGGGACCGGCGCGGGCGAGGTGCAGGGGCTCGAGCCGACCGGTCACGGCCCGGCTCCCAAGGCAGCTCACCCCGAACCGGTTGGGCTCCTCCCCGACGAACACGACCACCCGGACCCCGTGCCGGACGGGGAGCGCCCCGAGGAGGTGGGCCGCCTCGAGGCCGGCCACGACTCCCGCCGTCCCGTCGAAGCGCCCCCCGCCATCGACTGTGTCGGTGTGCGACCCGGTCACGAGCCAGCCGATCCCTGGCGCCGCGCCCCGCCGCTCGCCGATGACGTTGCCGATGGCGTCGGTCCTGACCGAGAGCCCGGCCTCGATCATCCAATCCGCGACCAGCCCCCGGGCCTTGCGGTCCCAGGGCGACAGGGCGAGCCGGGTCCAGCCCGGTCGGCCCGGCTCGCAGATCGCCGCGAGCGCGTCGAGCCGGGCCCAGATCCGCCCCACATCCGGGGCCGGGACGACATCCATGGCTCGCGTCTCCGCAGCCCGCGCGGTTGCCACTGGCGGCGGGCGCCACCCTACCAGGCGCCCGGACCCTCGTGCCCGCGGGAGCGGTCCGAAGCCGGGGTCGGCTCCATGGATCGGCCACAGGCCCGTCACGGAATCATCAGATCGGGACCGCGATCCGCCGCCTACGATTCGGGTGGCGCCCTACCGCCCACCGCAGCCCAGGAGTCCCGGCTCCCGCATGGCCCCGCGTTTCCGCCCGCCCCCCGAGACGGCCCGCGAGTCAGGGGGCGGTGCCCAGCTGGCCGGGTCGACCGACGACGGCGCCCGCCGCGCCGCCGCACGGTTGACTGGCGACGCCGCGATCGCGGCGCGCGTCGCCCGCCAGCTCGGCCCGTCCGACTCGACATCGGATCCCGGGCCGGGGTCGGGCTGGCCGGCCCCGGTGCTCGCGGCGACCGTCCGGGCCGTCCAGCGGCACGGGGCCCGCCGTCCGCCGCCCGGCACGGCGCCGCAGGCGGCGCGACACGCTCGGACCAGGGGACCCGAGGCGCGGGCCGCCCGTCTCGTGTATGGAGGCGGGCTGCCCCACGTGGCGGCCGCGGGGCGGCTCGGGGTGCCGCTCACGCGCCTCACCGCCTTCCTGGAGGCCGCCAAACGGTCGGTCGTCCCCCACACCGGTCCGGACCGCTGCACAACCTGCCGGCGCGCGCTGCTGAACGCGGGACCGTCAGGCGCCGGCGGCGGCCAGGACGGCCCGGAGGGGGCGACGGCGGCCCACCTGGATCGGTGCGCCGAGTGCGCCCGGGTGGCCGACGACGCCGCCTTCCTGTCCGCCTGCGTCGCCACCGCCGACCGACTCGCCGCCTACCAGGACGGCGCGGTCAACGCGGCCGAGACGAGACGAATCGACGACCACCTGGGGCGCTGCGGCGCCTGCCGCCGGCACCTGCAGGACTGGCAGGCCGGCGCGGTGGCGCTCATGGGTGGGGGGCCCGGACTGAGCCTCGGCCTCGCGCCCCTGGCGGGGACCCTGTGGGTCTCCGCCCGCCGGCTGACCTGGCTGCGCCCGGCCGGCGGGCTGGTCGCCGCGCACGGAGCTGCCAGTGCGGCCACGACCGTGCTGGCGGTGGTCACCGCGGCGTCCGTGGCGCTCACGGCCGGGCGGAGCTGGCCGCCGGCGTCGCCCGCGCCGCCGTCCCCGCCACTCCCCCTTTCCACCGCGACGCCAACGCCGACGCGGCCCACCTCGCTTGGCCCAACCCCCGCGCCGCCGCCCCAGCCGAGGCCGTCCCCTCACCGCCCCGTCCGGACCGGCCGCCCCCCCTCGCGCCGACCCCGGCCGGCGCGGACGGTCCACCGGCAGCCGCCGCGGGCCCGACGGACGCCGACCCCTGGCCGCCCGACCCCGCCCCCCGCCAGAG
>DAHUZI010000008.1 GCA_027306595.1 Candidatus Dormiibacterota bacterium
TGGCGCCGCGGCCGCTGGCGCCGGGCTGTCGAACCACGGCGGGTCCACGAGGGTCACGGTCAGCCGGCCGCCCACCGGTGCCGGGTCGGCCAGCCGGAGGCGAAGGCGCCCGCCGGCCCCGAGCTCGCCCCAGACCGTCCACCCGGGACCGCTGGGGACCAGGCCCACCACCTGGACCACCAGCGCCGGCCCCAGGTGGGGGTGATCGCCGGCGACCGCCCGGTCGGGGTGGACCGCCACCCAGCCTCCGACCCCGGGCCGGCCGCCTCGGAGCAGGTGGGCGGCCGGCACCAGGCCGGCGTAGCCGACCAGGGCCGCGACCCGGGGCGAGGCCGGGCGCCGCACCAACGCGTCGGGGCGGTCGACCTGGAGGAGCTCGCCGCGGTCGACCACCGCCACCCGCTCGCCGAATCCCTGGGCCTCGTCCAGGTCGTGGGTCACGAGGACGGCCGGCACCGGCCGACGCTGGAGGAGGGCCGCGAGCGCCCACCGCAGATCGTGCCGGAGCGCGGGGTCCTGGCCGGTGAGGGGCTCGTCGAGGAGGAGTGCCTGGTGGTCGGTGGCCAGAACCCGGGCCAGCGCCGCTCGCTGGAGCTGGCCCCCCGACAGTGCCGCGGGGCGGGCGCCGAGGAGCGGGGCGAGCTCGAGGCGGTCGACCAGCTCGGCGAGCCAGGCGGGGTCGGCGCCGCCCAGGCGACCGTCCGGCCCGCGCCGGGGGTACCGGAGGTTCTCGTCCACGGTGAGGTGGGGGAAGAGGCGCGCCCGCTGGCGGAGGAGGCCGACCCGGCGGGCCGCCACCGGGACCGCCACGGCCGGGGCCTGGGTGCGGGTGAGCACCCGCCCGTCCAGCCGGATCTCGCCGCGGCGGACCGGGGCCAGCCCAGCCACCGCCTCGAGCACCGAGCTCTTGCCGGCGCCGGAGGGGCCGTGGAGCGCCAGCCGCTCGCCCGGCCCCACGCGCAGGGCCACGCGGACCGCGAACTCCCGGCGGGGGATCTCAACGTCGACGTCGAGCACGGGCGCTCCAGGCGTAGGCCGCGATCGGCAGCGGGAGGGCGACCCCGACCAGCAGGCACGCGTAGGGGAGCGCGGAGCCGAGGCCGGTCTCCTGCAGCGACGTCCAGATCTGGAGGGGCAGCCCGAACGGATGGTAGGCGACGATGATGACGGCCCCGAAGGCGCCGATCGCCCGGGCCCAGGCGACCGAGAGGGCGCTGGCCAGCCCCGGCGCCGCCAGCGGCAGGGTGACCCGGCGCCAGCGCCGCACCGCGCCGTCGCCGAGGAGCTCGGCCTCGACCTCCAGCTCTGGGTCCACCTGGGCGACGGCCGCCTGGACCCCGAGGACGTAGTAGGGGGCCGCCTCGTAGACCTCGGCGATCACGACGGCGAGGAAGGTGTTGGTGGCGGAGACACCAACGGTCTGGAGCCAGCCGCCCACCGGGGTCGCGGGCCCGACCATGTACACGAGCAGGAGCCCGATCACGAGCGGCGGCATCAGCAGGGGGCAGAGGAGGCCGCCCTCCACCATCCGGGGGAACGGGAGGCGGTCCCGGGCCAAGAGCCACCCGAGCGGGGTCCCGCAGGCCACGATGACCCCCAGCGCCACGGCGCTCGCCCCCAGCGACACCCAGAGCGGGTCGAGCGCACCGGGAGCGCCGAGCACCCGACCGACCGCCGCCGGGGGGCTGTGGGCGACCAGGGTCCCAAGCGGGGTGAGCAGGAGGGCCCAGACGAGCAGCGCCCCCGCGGCTGCCAGCGCGGTCTGGGGGGTGGCCGCTCGCAGCCGTACCCCGGCAGCCAGGCTAGGGGTGGCCAACGACGGCGCGGACGACGGCGGGCACCGCGGTGCGGTCGCCGACCACCCGCTCAGGGACAAGCGCGTACCCCGCCCGGGCGTACAGGGCACGGCCCCGCGCCGAGAGGACGAAGCGGCAGAAGGCATCAGCCGCCTGCTGGTCGCGCCCGCGCAGGACGGTCACGTCGATGACCAGCGGGGCGCCGTGCACCACCTTCCCGGTCGTGAGCCGCAGGGTGGCGCGCTGGTACTGCGCCGCGTCGGCGGGGTCCCCGAAATTGATCGCCGCCGGCAGCGCCACGTACGGGAGGTGGAGTTGGACGGCCTGGGAGCGGAACGCGCTGGCGGCGTCGAGCTGGCCGGCCTGAAGCCGGGCCTCCAGCGACGCCTCCGCGAAGATCTGGGCCCCGGGGTTCCGCCCCCCGAGGTCGGCGCTGGCGGTGCCGGCCGGCAGGTGCAGGAGCTGCTGGGCGAGGCGGACCATGAGGACGAAGGCTTGGCCCTGCGGATCGGTGGCGGGATCGGTGCGGCCGAGGAGGAAGGTGGGGCGGGCCAGGAGGCGGAAGAGGTCGGCGATCGGCCGGCGCCCGCTCGCGATCGCCCGCAGGGCCGCGGCGTACCGGCCGTGGGGGCTGTAGGCGACGACGATCGGGCTGGCGGCGACCTCGACGTACCAGCGGGTGTAGCGGGGCTCGAGCGTCGTGATCGGCGCGCCCCCGACCGTCATGAGCACGTTCGGGGCGATCTCGCCCGCGCGGATCTCGTTGGCGAGCGCGAAGGACTCGCCGGCCCGCCCTTGATACGCATCCCCGGTGGCGCGCGTGAAGGCCGGGCCGACCCGCTGGTCGTTGACCAGCTCGAGAGAGGCGGCGTAGGCGACGTCGGCCGTCTCGGCGGCCCGGGCCGAAGCGATCGCCGCCGGCGGGGGCGCGGCTCGGCCGCCCGCCGGTCCGAGGAGGACCGCGCCGGCGGCGATCGCCGCGCCGGCCGCGATCCGACGCCGTGTCCCCTCCCGCGGAACGAATCCGCGCCACCCCCAAGCCCGCGCCCCTGCCCCCATCGGCCGCTTCCTCCCGGTGTGCAAGCTGTCCTTGCTCGTCGCAAGTCTACCTTTCGCCGGGAGCCGATTGGGGGGCCGCGCCCCGCCGTTGCGATCGGCCGGTTCCGGGGGGCGCCTCCAGACCCGCGGAGCGGGCAAGGGCGGGGGGCCCGAGCCGCCCGCCGCTGGGCGATGTGCCGAACCTGGGCCCGGCGCGTGATCAACTGCTCGTGCGATCCGCGTGCGTGCCGCCGGAGGCGGATGGGCGCGGGCCGCGGGCTCGGGTCGGGGCCGCGGTCCGGGCCTGGCGCTAGGGCCGCCGCCGCGGACGCCGCCTTCGCCGCCGGGCGGGCCTTCCTCAACCGCGAGGGTCGCCTGCTCGAGCGCCGGCTCGCCGCCCGCTGCTTCGACGGCGCGCCCGGCCGAGGGGTGGTCGACGCGCTGCGCGGCTACCGCAACCCGGACGGCGGATTCGGCCACGGGCTCGAGCCGGACACGATCTGCCCCGCGAGCCTGCCCATCGCGGTCGAGGTCGCCCTCCAGGTGATGGTGGTGGCCGGCGCCGCCGATCGCTCACGGGTTCTGGGCGCCTGCGACTTCCTCGGTCGCCTCGCCGACCAGGCCCGGGCCGGCGGGGCGGTGCCGCTGGCGCTGCCCGTGATCGAGGCCTTCCCCCGCGCCCCCCACATGACCGACTGGACCTACGAGCCAGCGCTGAACCCCACCGCCGGGCTGGTCGGGCTCCTCGTCCACCTGGGGGCCTCGCACGACTTCGTCGTCCAGGGCGCCGCCTGGTGCTGGGGCGCGATCGAGACGGGCGCGCTCCCGGCGGACGCCCACAGGCTGGCGGAGGTCCTCGTGTTCCTCGCGCACGCGCCCGACCGGAACCGGGCCGACCACCAGGCCCGGCGCGTCATCGCACAGCTCCCGTCGGCCAGCTTGTACCGCTCGGACCCCGACGACCCCGCCTACGGCCGCAGCCCCCTCCACATCGCCCCCAGCCCCGACCACCGATGGCGGCCCCTGATCCCGGGGGCCGCCATCGCCGGGCACCTCGACCGGCTGCAGCGCGACCAGCAGGACGACGGCGGGTGGCCGATCACCTGGGATCCGCCGGGCCAGGCCTCGCGGCTCGCCTGGCGGGGCATGGAGACGCTGCGCGCGCTGCGGACCCGTGCCGCATACGGCAGGTGCCAGCCCGAGCCCTGACCTGGGCTCGTCGGCCGAGCCGCACGGACGTGCGCGCCGAACGACCAGCTGCCGGCGCGGCGGCGCGTTTCACGATGGGTTCATCCTGGCGACCGACCCTGGTCGCCATGGGCAGCGCGTCGAGGCGGCTGGCGGCGGTCACTACGGCGGGCGCCGTCGCCGCCGGGGCCTGGGCCGCGCTCGCGCTCGCGCCCGGGGCGCCCCCCGCGC
>DAHUZI010000012.1 GCA_027306595.1 Candidatus Dormiibacterota bacterium
GCGCGGCCGGGCCCGGCTCGGCCACGAGGTCCGCGACCTGGCCGGCCCGGTGCCGGATCTCGGCGAGCTGGGCCCGCAGGTCGGCCTGCTCGGCTCGGAGCCGCTGGTTCTCCACCACCGCCGCCTCGACACGGGCGACGATCCCGCGAAGCCGGACCAACAGCGGGCGCGGGCGGGCGGCGCGGCGGGGCGGGACGGCGGCGGCCTCCGTGGTCTCGAAGGTCTCCGGGATCAGCGTGAGCTCCACCCCGTGGCCGGCGAGCTCCTGACCGATGCTGGCGGTCAGGAGCGGGTCGTCGCTGAGCGCTGCGCCCTCGGCGGTGACGCGGCTGAACTCGCCACGGGCGGCCGACGCGAGCAGAGCCTTCATCCCCGGCCGCCAGCGGGGGGCGGCGGTCGTCGCCGCGTCCTCGAAGAAGGCGTGGTGGCGGGCCCGCCACCCCTTGACCCGCAGGTAGGCGCGGACCCGGCGGCGCTGGCGGGCCAGCGCCTCGCGTCCAGCCAAACCCGACAGCGGGGTCGCAACATACAGCGCACTTCCCGGGTCGGCCGGGCGACGGGCGTCCACACTCCGCGGCATCGAGCGGCATCCTCCGATGGGTTGAGCCGGCAGCACGCCGACCGACCGGCGCCTACGGGAGCTCGGCGAGCTCACCGCGGGACCGCCTCCGACATTGTCCCGCATTCGGCCGGGCCCGGAACGCCCCGAGCGCCTGCTTCCGGTCGGGGCCGAGGGGCCACGGCTCGGCCGCCAGGCCGCCCGGACGCTCAGAGCCCTCTGCTTCCTCGCCCGTCACCTGGGGACGGTGCGCACTTCACCGTTCCCACAGCGCCCTTGACGCACAGTGATCGGCATCGTAAGGTCCAGGCATGCTCGTCGCCAACCGAGCGACCGACGACGGGGATGGCGTCCCAGCGGAGAGCGACGATATCGGCGGCCGGCTGCGGCTCGTGCGCCAGCGGCGCCGACTCACGCTGCGGCAGATTGCAGCGGCTGCCGAGATCAGCGAGGGACATCTGAGCCAGATCGAGCGAGGTCGGGGCGCGCCCAGCATCGCCGTCCTGCGGCGGATCGCCGGCGCACTCAACCTCACGATCGCCGACCTGTTCGATGAGACGGCGGACGCCGCGCCTCGCGTCCTCCGTGCGGCCGATCGGCCGGCCCTGGCGTTCGGCGTCCTGGGGCGGAAGTTCCGACTCACCCCGGCCCCGCACCGGCAGATGGACGTGTTCGTCGGGGAGTTCGAGCCCGGGGGATCGACCGGCGACGAGCCGTACGCCCACGGTGATGCGGAGGAGTTCCTCCTCTGCCTGCGGGGTCAGGCGCGCCTGGAGTTGGGAGATCGTGCCCACGGGCTCAGTGCGGGTGACTCGATCGTCTACCGAAGCTCCGTGCCCCATCGGGTGGTCGAGACGGGCGGCCGACCGGCAACCATCCTGTGGGCGATGACTCCGCCCACGTACTGAGTCCGCCGATGCCCGGGTTCGACGTCGCCCCCGCGCCGCCCCGAATGAGGGCACGGCCCGACGGGGGCCCTCTGCTCCCGCGTCCCGACTGGCGGCTCGAATTGAGGATCGACGAGAAGCGGGCCGGGGCGACGATCGGGCCTTCGCCGTCAATCAGCCGACGGCGCCGAGGGCTGGCCAGCTGGGCACGCGACGCGCGAACAGCCATGCGAGCGGATGACAGGCCGCAAGACGGAGGCATCCGGGCCGATGGCCCGGCAAACACCTGAGGGGGGTACGAGATGCCATCTCCAAGTTGGCGCCGTCGGGTTGCGCCCGTCGTCGCCCTCGTCAGCCTCGCGCTCGCCGGGATCGGGGCGGCGGCGCAGGCCCAGCGGCCGGCGAGTCCCGCCTCCACCGTCACCTTCGCACAGGACGTCGCGACGCCACCCACCTACATCTTCCCGTTGTTCAACGGGTCCTGCTACGAATTCAACTGCCAGCACTGGTTCGAGTACCTTTCCTGGCGTCCCCTCTATTGGATCGGCTTCAACGGCAAGCCGGTCTACAACCCCCAAGAGAGCCTGGCCGAGCCTCCGGTCTTCACCGTCAACGCCGCGGGCCACACCGTTGCGCAGATCACCCTGAAGAGCTGGCGGTGGTCGGATGGGCAACCGGTCACGACTCGGGACGTCCGATTCTGGATGGACCTCCTCATGGCGAACAAGAGCAGCTGGGCGGACTACATCCCGGGCGAGTTCCCCGACAACGTGACCCAAATCCGCTATCTGAGCCAGCGCACGTTCGTTATCACCTTCAACGCTGCCTACAGCCACACGTGGCTCACCTACAACCAGCTCGATCAGATCATTCCCATCCCGCAACACGCGTGGGATCGGACGTCGCGCACCGGGCCCGTCGGCACCGCCGACACGACCCCGGCCGGCGCGCGGGCCGTCTACAAGTTCCTCAACGCCGAGTCGAATGACCTGGCCAGCTGGGCCAGCAACCCCATCTGGAAGGTGGTCGACGGCCCCTGGATCCTGAACGAGTTCACGCCGACGACCTCCTATATCGCCATGCGCTACAACCCGCGCTATTCCGGACCGACCCGGCCCCACCACGTGACGACCCTCGTCGAACTGCCCTTCACCAACGACACCGCCGAGTTCGACGCGCTCGAGGCAGGCCAGGTTGACTACGGGTACGTCCCGCTGGCGGACCGCTCGGTCATTCCCGCGCTGCGTCATCGGGGCTTCCGAGTGGTGCCGTGGGCGCAGTACGCCTGGGGCGGGCTCCTCTACACGTTCGCCAAGGACAATCCCGCGACGCCGATGATCGCCCAGCTCTACGTGCGCCAGGCGATGGCCCACCTCGCCAACGTCACGGCCATCGCTCGCGACATCTGGCACGGTTACTCGTACTACGCCTCAGGACCGGTTCCCAACCCGGGCGGCGCCAACCCGCAGGTGAGCGGGTACGCTCGCCAGGATCCCTACCCGTACAGCGTGTCCGCCGCGGCCGGGCTCCTGCGGGCCCACGGCTGGACGGTGCGGCCTAACGGGCTCAGCACCTGCGCGCGGCCCGGGACCGGCCCCTCGGAGTGCGGCGCCGGGATTCGCCGCGATGAGGGGCTGAGCTTCGTCATGCTGACCAGCCCCGGCAACGTCTCGTTCACCAGCACCTGGGAGTCGCTGAAGTCGAACTTCACCCGCGTCGGGATCCAGATCACCCCTCACGTCACGACCTCGGCAAGCCTGTACGCCGCCTGCATCAACACGAAGCGGTGCCCCTTCAACATGATCTTCGACATGGAGTTCTGGCCGTTCGGCGGCCCCGACAACTACCCGACCGGTGGTGACTCCTTCGGCTGCGGCTCGTACGGCAATTACCAGGACATCTGCGATCCGGCGCTTCAGCGGCTGATCGCCCGGACCCACACCGCTTCCGGCATCGGCCCGCTGGTCGCCTACCAGAACTACATGGCCCGCGAGCAGTACGTCCTCTTCCTGCCGATGCCGGTGCTGCGCCTCTCGGCGATCAAGACTGGCCTCGCTGGGACTACCCCGCAGGATCCATTGGAGTCGATCTTCCCCGAGCTCTGGGCGTGGAAGTCGTGAGTGCCGGAGCGACCGGAAGCACTGATGGCGGCCCGGCCATCTCGCCCCAGGGAGGAGCGGTCGGGGATACGGGCTCGGCCTCCCGCCCCTACGCCGACGTCAGCTACTGGCTCGAGAGCTGCGGGGATGCTCTCACCCCGCGCCCGGCGCTGGACGGCGATCGCACCTGCGACGTCGCCATCCTCGGCGCCGGCTTCAGCGGGCTGTGGACCGCGTACTACCTCCTCCAGGGTCGGCCCGACCTGCGCGTAGTCCTCCTGGAGCGCGAGATTGCGGGGTTCGGCGCCTCAGGGCGGAACGGCGGCTTCTGCCAGGGCCCGGGGCTCCGCCTGCATCGGGCCGCCGCTGGGGGGGAGGCGGAGCAGGCCCTGTATCACGCCCAGGTCCAGACCCTGCCCGAGATCCGGCGGGTGCTCGAGGCGGAGGCCATCGACGCCCACTGGCACGAGGGCGGCAGCCTCACGGTCGCGCTCGGCCCCCAGCACCAGGCCCTCCTCGACCGGGATCGGGCGCGGCTCGAGCGTCAGCCGACCGCCGACGGCGTCGTCGCCCTCGACGGGGGGGCGCTCGCCTCCCGGATCCGAATGACGGGGGCGGTCGGCGCCATGGCCTCGCCCGTCTGCGCCACCGTCCACCCCGGACGGCTGGTGCGAGGGCTGGCCCGGGCCGTCGAGCGCCGGGGTGCGGTGATCTGCGAGCAGACCGCGGTCCGGACGGTGCGCGGCGGCCGCGAGCCGGTGGTCGAGACCGATCGCGGCACCGTGCGCGCCGGGCAGGTCGTGCTCGCCGGCGAGGCCTACCTTGCGAGCTTCCCGCCGGTCCAGCGACGGGTGATCCCGGTCTACTCCCTCATCGTCCTGACCCGTCCGCTGACCTCGGCCCAGTGGGACGCGATCGGCTGGAGCGGCCGCGAAGCGGTCGGCTCCTACTCCCTCAGCGTCTACTACATGCAGCGCACCGCCGACGGACGGCTCATGCTCGGCGGCCGCGGCGCCCCGTATCACTTCGGATCGCGGACCAAGCCTGCCTGGGACCGCCACCCGCCCACCCACACCGCCCTCCAGCGCCGGGCGATGCGCTGGTTCCCCACGCTGCGGCCCGAGGACTTCACCCATGCCTGGGGCGGCCCGATCGCGATGCCCCGCGACCAGCGCTTCGCGGTCCTCCACGACCGGGAGCAGAACCTTCTGCTCCTGGGCCGGTACACGGGGTCGGGGGTCGCGCGCTCGAACCTGCTCGGGCGCACGGCCGCGAACCTCCTCCAGGGGGTCGACTCGCCGCTGACGCGCCTCCCCTACGTCGGACACCAGACCCCAAGGTGGCCGGTGGAGCCGCTGCGATGGCTCGGGGTCCGGTATGTGCAGGACGCGCTCCTGCGCGTCGACCACCGGGCCGAGCGCACCGGCCGCCCCTTCACCGGCCGGACCCTGGCCGAGCGCCTGTACGGCGCCCACTACTGAGGCGGGCGCGGCGAGGCGAAGGGGCGCGCCGGGCGACCCGGACGGGCGGGACCGAGCCCGCCCCGCGATCACCACCGCGCTTCGCCGGCCGGCGTTCCGCCGCCTCTGGTCGGCCCAACTCGCCTCCTCCGCCGCCTGGCAGCTGCAGCTGCTCGTCTCCGGATACCTCGCGTACACCCTGACCGGCAGCGTCGTCGCCCTGGGGGCGGTGACCCTGGCCGCCGGCCTCGCCCGGTCCGCCCTGTCCCCATTCGGGGGGGTGGTCGCCGATCGCTATCCGAGGCGGGCGGTCGTGCTCTGGGGCACGGCCGCGCTCGGCGCCCTCAGCGCCGCGGCCGCGGCCCTCTACCTCACCGCCAATCTCACCGTCGCCCTCCTGGGGGCCCTGGGCGGACTCCGGGGGGTCATCCAGGCCGCGAGCGGGCCGGCCCTCCAAGCGGCGCTGCCGGAGGCGGTGCCGGATGCGGAGCTGCTCCCCACGGCCGTGATGCTGAACGCGACCGCCAGCGGGCTGGCCCGCCTGGTGTTCCCGGCCGCCGGCGGGGCGCTCCTCGCCATCCCCCACCAGGGGGCGGCCATCGTCTTCCTGGCGGTGGCGGCCGCGTACGGGCTGGCCGGGGTCAACGTCGCCCGGATGCGCCTGCGCGGGGTCGCCACCCCCGCTCCGGCGGGCCACGGGTGGCGGGCGATGGGCCGCAACCTGGCCGAGGGGGCGGGGGAGATCCGCCGCCACCGGGCGCTGGCCCTCGCCCTGGCGGTCGGCCTGGTCTGCTTCACGGTCGGCTTCCCGTACTTCAGCCTCCTGCCGGTGGTGGCGGTGACCAACCTGCGGATCGGATCGGTCGGCCTCGGCCTCCTGTATGCCGCGGACGGGGCCGGGGGGATCGCCGGGACTCTGGTCATGGCCCGCCTGCGCAGCCAGCCCGCCGCCCTCGCCCGGGTCCAGCTCCGCTCCGGGCTCCTCTTCGTGGCCGCCCTCGCCCTCCTCGGGCTGGGGAGCCGCCTGGGGTGGACGGTGGGCACCTGCCTGGCGGTGGTCGCGTGCGGCGCGTCGAGCGACGTGCTGCTCGCGGTGAACCGGGTCCTCCTCCTCACCCTGAGCCGTCCCGCCCAGCACGGCCGGGTGATGGGCGTCGCCATGGTGGGCCAGGGGCTCCAGCCCGTGATGCTCCTCCCGCTGACCGGCCTGGCCGCGCTCACGAGCACCCCGACGGTGCTGATGGGCTGCGCCGTCGTCGTCGCCGCCGGCCTTCTCGGGACGGGGGGACGGCTGATCGCGACCCTGGCCGCCCCCGCTGCGGCCCAGGCGGAGTGGAGCGACGGCCGATCCCCGGCCGTGGAGCCGGGGTGCTCCGGCCTGCGCTGAAGGCCGGCGACCGCGGGCGGCGCCCGCCCGCATGGGAGAATCGCCGCGCCGCGCCTGGGCCGGCGGCCCCACCAGGAGGATGGAGATGGCGACGACCGGGATCCCAACGCTGCGCGCCCTGGTCCGGCGGTCGGCCGCGGTGGCCGAGCCGGTTGCCGTCACCGAGCCCCACCCCCGCGCCGACCGGGGCGCCCCGCTGACCGGCCTCGACGAGCTGTACGAGCAGGCGGCGCCGGCAGTCAGCGTCGGCGTGTGGTCCTGCACCCCCGGCAGCTGGCCGATCGAGAACCGCCCCGACACCGAGGCGGTCGTGGTCGTGAGCGGCCGGGCCCGGATCGAGGACGCCGACGGTCAATCCCGCGAGGTGGGCCCCGGCGACGTTGTGGTCCTCCCGAGGGGGTGGTCGGGACGGTGGGAGATCCTGGAGACGCTCCAGAAGGTGTACGTCCTGATCGGACCGTGAGCGGGGCGGGAGATCCGGGCCCCAACCCCGGCGGCCGGGGCGGCTCGGGGCTCCCGCCTCGCACAAGGGCCGGGCAATACGGAGCCTTGACCGCTGCCGCCGTCCGCCCCTACGATCGCGGGCGGTCGCGGCCGAGCCGCGATCGGCGGGCGCCACCCAACGTGTGTGCAGACGCCGTCGCCCGCCAACCCAGGAGTTGGATCTAGCCCGCCGGGGTCGGCAGGCGGCCCGGAGCGTCCACCTGCCATCCCCGTCGGGTGGCCGACGGGGACATCGGCACGGGGGGCCGGGCTCGCGCCCGGCGTCCGCCCCTGCGCCGTCACGGCGACGACACCGGCAACCGACGGGATGAACCGGCTGAACGGCATCGACCCACGGGAGACGCAACCATGACCGAACGCTGGACGCGCCGAGTGGCGACCGCGGGGGGCGCGCTCGGCCTCCTCGCCGCCATCGGCCTCTCCGGTCCGGTGGCCTCGGCGGCCACCACCCTGCAGGTGGGCTGCGGGAGCGGGACCTACACCTCGATCGGGGCGGCGATCGCCGCCGCCGCCGCCGGCGACACGATCTCCGTCTGCGCGGGCACCTACACCGGCCCGGTCGTGGTCACCAAGCCGCTGACCATCACCGGCCAGGGCCACCCGCTCATCAACGCCACCGGGCAGGACACCGGGGTGACCGTGGTGGCCTCCGGGTCCACCATCGAGGGGCTGACGATCGCCAACGCCATCGGCGAGGGGATCCTGGTCGTCGGCCAGCCCGGGGCCAACGGCGCCCCCGGCACCCCGGTGACGAACGTCACGATCAGCGACAACGTCGTGCTCTACAACGACCAGGGCAACCCGACGGGAGCCCCGATCACCAGCTCCACGTACACCGAGTGCAACGCCAACCCGGCGGCCCCGCTGGTCCCCGGTGACTGCGGCGAGGGGATCCACCTGATGGTCGCCGACAACTCCACCGTGACCGGCAACGTGGTCACCGCGAACGCGGGGGGCATCCTCCTCACCGACGAGTTCGGGCCGACCTCGGGCAACCTGATCACCAACAACGTCGTCACCTACAACCGGCTGGACTGTGGCATCACCCTCGCCAGCCACGCGTTCTCCACGGCCGGGCCGGTGGCGGCCACCCAGGGCGGCGTGTTCAACAACACGATCAAGAACAACCAGCTGACCGGCAACGGCACCGAGGGCCAGGGGGCCGGGGTGCTGCTCGCCGCCGGCGCCCCCGGCGGCGCCGTGTATGACAACCTCGTCTCCGGCAACACGATCGTCGGCAACGGGCTCGCCGGGGTCACCGTCCACAGCCACGCCCCGGGCCAGAACCTGAACGGCAACACCATCAGCGGCAACACCATCGGGACCAACAACCTGGACGGGGACCCGGACTTCGCCCCCGCCCTCGACATGGCCCCGACCGGGATCTTCGTGGGCTCGGCGACCCCGCTGACGATCACGATCACCAACAACCGGATCCTCGCCAACACCTATGGCGTGTTCCTGACCGCGACCGTCCCCCAGGCGGGGGTCACCGGCAACGTGTTCCAAGGGGTGACCACCCCGATCTACACCGCCTCGTAGGCAGGTGGCGGGGTGCCCAAGCGCACCCCGCTGTCGGCCGGCCCCGGCCGCTGTCGGCCGGGGCCGGTTCGCCTCTAGGCGGTCGCCCGGCGGGTCGACGCTCCGCCCGAGGAGCGCCGCCGGACCTGCCGGATGGCGGGGCCGATCGGCGCCGCCACCGCCTCGAGCTGGCGCACGACGAACGGCCCGATCGCCTCCCCCTGGGGGCGGTGGCCGACGAGGACGCCGAGCGCGGTCCCGCCGGCGGTGATGGGGATGACGACCACCGGATGGCGGCCCGCGCCCGGCTGGCCGGCGTACCGCGGATGCTCCTCGGCGACGGGCGCCACCACGGGCGCCCCGGCCTCCAGCGCCGCCCAGCCCAGGCCCTGCCCGAACGGGCGCTGGTCGCCGCGACGGTCGACGACCAGCGGGCCCTGGCCGGCGACCATGACCAGCTGCTGGCCCCTCTCGTCGAGGAGGGCGAGCGCCGCGCTCTGGAGCCCCAGCTCGCGGCGGCAGAACCCCAGGACGCGCCGGGCGACGTCGTCGACATCGACCGAGGAGCGGAGCTCGAGCCGGAGCCGCTGCGCCATCGCCGCGGTGGCCGCCCGGGCCCCGTGCTCCTGCTCGGCGAGGGTGGGGCCGGCGGGCAGGCCGACGGCCCCGGAGCTGGTCCGCCACACCGGCCGGCCCGCCTTCCCCCGGCCA
>DAHUZI010000014.1 GCA_027306595.1 Candidatus Dormiibacterota bacterium
CGGGCCAGCCCCGGCCGGCGTCGGTGGTGCGCCAGCGCTTCATCGCGTCCGCGAGCTGCCACGTCCGCCGCACCGTCTCGCCGATCCGGCCCATCCCCTGCGAGTCGCTGTTGACGATGCTGATCGCGCCCAGCTCGTGCAGCGGCCCCTCGGCCGCCATCGTCGCCGGGTGCACCCGCTCCAGGGCCGCCTCGCGGTCGTGGGGGCCGGCGGTGCTGCCGCCGTGCACCGCCATGATCATGTCCGGGTGCTCAGCGGCGGTCCCCGGACCGTAGGGAACGGTCGGCGTGGTCGAGGAGCAGATCACGTTGGGCTCCCGCACGATCCCGATCAGGTCGGGGACGTGACCGCCGCCGGTGCCCTCCACGTGGTACGCGTGCACCGTCCGGCCCGCGATCGCGGCCACCGTGTCCTCCAGCTCGCACGACTCGTTGAGCCCGTCAGTGTGAAGGCAGACGGCGACGTCGTGGACCTCGGCCAGCTCCAGGGTGGCGGCCACGATCTCGGGGTAGGCGCCCCAGTCCTCGTGCACCTTGAGACCGCAGGCGCCAGCCTCCAGCACCCGCTCGACGTGCCCCGGCCGCTCGGTCCGGGCGCTCGCCTGCAGGCCGAGGTTGACCGGCAGCTGCTCGAACGCGGCCAGGGTGGTGGCCATCAGCCGGGGGGGCTCCTCGAACCCGGCGGTGACCAGGGTGGTGACGCCGGCTGAGAGGGCGGACGGCACGAGCCGCGGCGTGATCAGGTGCACGTGGCTGTCGACGGCCCCGGCGGTGGCGATCAGCCCCTGGCCGTTGAGCGGCAGGGTGTTGGGCCCGACGTGGAGATCCACCCGTCCGCTGAGGTCGGGGCTACCCGCCCGCCCGACCCCGGCGATCCGCCCGTCCTTGATCCCGATGTCGGCCTTCACCACGCCCAGGCCGGGGTCGAGCACGACGACCCCCAGGAGCACGACATCCAGCTCGCTGGCGCGGGTGGCGCGGTCGAACTGGACCATCCCTGAGCGCAGGTTCTTGGCGTAGCCCCAGCGGGGCTCGTCGCCGATCGCGGTATGGTCGGCCTCGATGCGGAGCCAGAGGTCGGTGTCGCCGAGCCGGACCCGGTCCGCCACGGTGGGTCCGTAGCGCGCCGCGTACGCCTCGCGCGTCAGCGTCATGCCGACCGACCCGTCGTGGGGCCCCCCAGGTCGGCACCGCTGCCGCGATCATCGCCCGCCAGGCGCACCAGGCTGACCTCGCGCGTCTCCCCAGGGGCCCAGCGGATCGACTCGCCGGAGGGAAGATCCAGGCGGAACCCGAGAGCGGCGTCGCGGTCGAAGGCGAGACGGCGGTTGGTGCGCCAGAGCGGGTAGTGGGACGACACCCGCACCGGGCGGAGGGAGTCGTTGCGCACCGACAGGCGTCGGCGCTCCAGACCCGCGGCCAGCTCTATGGCCCCCGCCCCGGCGCGCACCGCCCCGGGCGCGTCGGCACCGGCCGGCCCAAACGGCTGGCGCAGGACAACGAGTCGGGCGCCCTCGTCGCAGAGCACCTCCAGCCGGATCTCGTCGACCAGCCCGGCCACGCCGTCGATCAGCTGGGTCGGATCCACGGCTCCCAGGCCGAGGTCGGCCACCGCCGCGAGCGAGGCCCCGCCGCGGGCGGCGAGGTGCATGGTGTCGCAGACCAGCGCCACGGCCTCGGGGGCATTGAGGCGCAGCCCGCGCTGCAGCAGGCGGCGCGCCAGCTCGGCGGCCACGAAGACCTGGAGGCGGTCCTCGTCGGTGGGGGTGAGGTAGAGACCGGGCACGGCGGGCTACCTGGGGTGCACGACCCGGCCCCCGAGGAGGGTCATCGACACCGCCACGTCGGCGAGGGCGTCCGCCGGTAGCCGGAGGACATCCTGGTCGAGGACGACAAGGTCGGCGAGCTTCCCGGCCCGGATCGACCCGAGCCGGTCCTCGCGGCGGAGGGCCCGCGCGGCCGTCACGGTGTGGGCCCTCACCGCCTCCTCGACCGTCAGGGCCTGGTCGAGGCCGATCGGCCGTCCAGCGCGGGTGCGGCGGCGGACCGCATGGAGGATCGTGTCCAGGGGTCGGTACGAGGCCACGTCGGAGTCGCTGCTCAGCACCACGTCGACGCCGGCCTCCAGCTCGTCGCGCAGGGGTTGCAGGCGGTGGGCGCGCGGACCCAATCGCTCGAGGAACTCGTCGCCGGAGTCGAAGAGGTAGGTGGGCTGGGTGACGGCCACCGCGCCCAGCCGGGCCATCCGCTCGATCTGGACCGGGGTGGGGAAGCCGGCGTGCTCGATTCGGGGCCGGGCGTCGGGTCGGGGATCGGCCAGGGTGGCCGCCTCGACCGCGTCGAGCACGATCTGGATGGCGCGGTCGCCCTGGGCGTGCGCGCCGACCTGCCAGCCGAGCGCGTGCGCCCGGCCGACCATGTCCGCCAGCTCCTTCGGCTCCCAGAAGAGCGTGCCCGGGTACTCGCCGTGGACACCGTACGGCTCGACGAAGGCGGCCGAGCCGCCGATGAGCGAGCCGTCCGCGTAGAACTTCATGGCTCCCAGCCACAGCGCGTCGTCGCCGAGGGGTCCGGCCAGCCCCAGCTGCTCGAAGGCCGCCAGCTGGTGCGACAGGGGCATGCACGCGGTCCGGACCGGGAGCCGCCCCTGGTCCCGGGCGGCCCGGTAGGCGGCCAGCTCGCGGAGCGTCACCTGGGCATCGCAGACGGTGGTGAGGCCGGCCTCGAGAAAGGCTCGTCCCGCCCGCTCCACGGCCGCCACCAGCTCGGCCGTGGTCGCCTCGGTGTGGAAGTTGGGTCCGTGACCGCGGACGTCCACCATGACCGGGAGCACGGCGCCGATGGCGGCGTCCTGGCAGAGGCCGGTTGGCACCCCCCGCCCGTCGCGGACGAACATGCCGCCGGGAGGATCGTCGGCCTCGTCTTCGATCCCCCGGTCGGAGAGAACCCGCGAGTTGACCAGGACGTAGTGCCCGGAGACGTGCCCGACGGCGACCGGATGGTCGCCCGCCACCCGGTCGAGGTCCCACCGGGTCGGCGCGGCGGAGCCCGGATACTTGGCATGGTCGAAGCCGAAGGCGTGGACCCAGGCCCCGGGCGGCGCGTCCCGGGCGGCAGCGGCGATCGCCTCGAGCAGGTCAGCGGCGGTCGCGACCCCCGGGAAGCGGACGTCGAGGCCCTGAAGCGACTCGCCGGTGGCCAGGTAGTGGTTGTGCGCGTCGATGAATCCCGGCAGCATCACCCCCTGCTGGAGGTCGATCTCGTCCGCCCCCGGGACCCGCCGGCGGCACTCGTCGAGGCGGCCCACGTGGTCGATCCGATCGCCGATCACCGCCACCGCCCGGGGCGGCTCATCCTCCGGCTCCATCGTGTGGATGACCGCGTTGGTGAAGATCCGACGATCAGGCACCCCCATCACCCGCGCCCCGCCCCCCGTCCGCGGTCCCGCCCTCCGAGGAGGGTCCCCGCCGCTGGCCCACTCTCCCCCATCATCCGCAATTCGCCCCGGTTCCGTTGGAGGAGGGAGCCTCCGGGGACGGGCCGGGCCACGGGCGCCCGCCCCCCGGCGGTGGCTCTCGCCACCCTACCGGGCCCAGGACCACGTTTCGGGGTAGATGGCCAGGTAGGGGTCCTGCGGCTGGGTCCCGAGCAGGCCGCGCCGGACCGCCGACAGCTGGTAGACGGGTTCCGGGACGAAGATCACCGGCTGCAGCCGGGCCATGGCGTCCTCGTACTGGAACAGTGGCGTCAAGCCGGGCACCGTCTCGGCCCGGTCGATCAGGGTCTGGGTGGTTGGATTGCACCAGTTGGTGTAGTTGCCGATGGATGCGCAGCCGAACGCGCTCTCCCCGGTGGGGTAGAACTCGGGCTCCCCGAACGGCCAGAAGGTGGTCACGTAGTTGAGGTCGAACGAGCAGCGGGCGGCCTGGATGCAGGTGGACTCCTGGGCTAGCTCGGCGTTCCCGGGCGCGGCCCGCACCTCGAGCGCGATCCCGGCCCTCGTGAACGACGACTGGATCGTCTGCACGATCGCGGACTCGGTGACCTCGCCGGCGGTGTAGAGAAGACGGAAGGTGAGGGTCTGTCCGCCCCGCACCCCCACCCCGCACTGGCCGGGGCCGCTCCCGGGCCGGCGACAGACCGAGGCGCCGCCCGGGCGGATGCGCCAGCCGTGGCGGCGCAGGAGCCCAACCGCGGCGGCGGCGCTGTACGGGTAGGGGTCGTGCCGCGCGTAGGCGGTGACGAGGGGACTGTTCCCGCCCGGATCGGGCACGGGACCGGCGGCGTAGTAGGCCTGGCCGTGCCAGAAGACCCGGGTGATGGCGGACATGTCGATCAGGTGGGTCATCGCCTGGCGCACGTAGAGCTGCTTCAGGATCGCGGCGGCGGGATCCAGCCGGGCGTAGTTGGGCACCAGCCCGCCCCAGTCCGACTGTCCCCAGGGATGGATCCGGTAGCCCTTGGCCTCGAGCGCCCGAATCGTGCTGAAGTCGTTGAACGGCACGTACCCATAGTCCACCCGGCCCGCCTCCAGCGAGTCGAACTCGGCAGTGGCGCTGGTGAACGGCGCCTCCACCAGGTGCGCAATCCGGGGCTTGATCGGGCCGGAGTAGCGGGGGTTGGGGACGAACGCCGCGGCGAACGTGGCGGGGTCGTAGCTGGAGAGCCTCCAGGGCCCGTCCACCACCTGCCAGAGCGGGTTGCTCGCGTAGGTGGGGAGGGTGCCGGCCTGCTGGTTGAGGAAGCGGTACACCGCCTGGGCCCCCGCGGGGGTGCGGGCGAAATTGCCGACCGGCCCGCCGGCACGGGTGCGGTCCCAGGCGTGCTGAGGGATGGGGATGATCTGGGTCAGCTCGTTCTCGAACAGCCAGGTGGTGCTGTAGCTGCGGTCGAAGGTGACCTGGAAGGTGCGGGCGTCGAGGTACCGGATGGCGCTGACGTTGTCGGGGACGGTACCCGGCACATAGGGGGCCCAGTGGGCCCGGTTCGCCTCCAGCAGGCTGATCCAGAAGGCGACGTCGCGGGTGGTCACCGGGCGGCCATCGGACCAGCGGTAGGGTTTCAGCGTGATCGTCGCCACGGTCCGACCCCTGTCGCGGGTGAACCGCGGCGGCAGCGCCACACTCACGTCAGGATTGAACCCCGGCCCCCCGCGGTAGCCGAACCAGTAGAGGGGCCGCCACATGAGGTCCTCGAACCAGCCCTGGTCGTTGACGAAGTAGGCGCTGCCCGAGAACAGGGGCAGGATGTAGGTGGGGGGCGAGCCGTCCAGCTGGGCGAAGACCACCGTACCGCTGGGCCCGGTGGCTCCGGCCCTCCCGGCCGCCGTGATCCCGCCGCCACAGGCGGCCAGCAGGAGCACCAGGGAGAGCAGAGGCCACACCCGCCGGGTCTGATAGCGCTGATCCGTCGCAGATGGCATCGCGGTCCTCCAGCCGGGCCTCCGTCCCAGCCCACCTTACATCTGACTGAACTTTCAGTCAACAGCCCCGCCGGACCCGCGCGGCAGCCGCCGGTCGGGCCGGCCGACCTCCTGGGCGATCGCTCCCCGGAGCAGCCCGCGCGCCGCCTCCAGCGTGAGCAGGCCGCTGAGCCACCGGTCGCTGAGGCCCTCGGTGAGGGCCACCAGCCGCTGAGCGACCGTCTCCGGCTCGGAGCGGGGCGGGGAGGGGTCCTCGGCCTGGGCCCGCTCAACGAAGGCGACCACCTCGGCGACCCAGGCCTCGTTGGCGCGGCGGAGCGGCTCCCTGAGAGTCGCGTCGAAGATGGCCGAGGCGCGGAGCTCGCCCCACAGGGCTGAGTTCTCGATCACACGCGGGTCGTCCTGGAGCTCGAGGAGCAGCTTGCCCTCCAGGTCCTCGTAGGCGGACCTGGGCGCCGCGCCGGTCGCGGGGGCCGTGTACTGCCCGGCGCGGTCATTGGCGAAGGCGAACGCCGCCTCCAGCAGCCCCGCGCGATCGTCGAAATGGTAGTAGATCAACCCGGTGGAGACCCCCGCCTCGCGGGCCACCTCCTCCACCCGCAGACCGCGCGCCCCTTGGCGCGCCACGACCCGAGCCGTCGCCTCCAGGATGGCGGTCCGGCGGTCACCCATGGCGGACCGCGGCCCAGCGTCCCCCCCACGGGGAGCCGTAGGCACAGCCAGCAACGGAACCACCGGCCCCTGCCTGGACCTCGACCACCGCGGGCGCCTCCCGTCCGTCCCCGCCACCCCGGTTCCCCGCCTTGACTGAAAACTCAGTCAAGTTTACAATCCACGCGTGCTCCGCAGCCACCGGCGCCCGCCCCGGTCGCGGCTGACGAGCCGCGGGCGCCGTCGACTCCCGATCGCCGCACTCGGTCTCCTGGCCGTCAGCCTGGGCGCGCGCCGGAGGCGGGGGCGCCCTCCGCCCCTCCCCGGGGACGAGGCCGGGAGCGGGCGTCACCTTCGCGGAGCTCGCGGCCACCCCTCCCACCGACATCTTTCCGATGCTCACCGCGGTCGACAACTACTACAACAACGGAGAGTGGTTCGGGCAGCTCTCGTTCCGTCCCCTGTACTCGTTTGGGATGGACGGACGGCCCCTCTTCAACCCCGCGGAGAGTCTGGCCGACCCGCCCCGCTTCTCCTCGAACGGCACAACCGTAACGATCCACCTCAAGCCCTGGTCCTGGTCCGACGGCCACCCGCTCACCTCGCGCGACGTCGAGTTCTGGATCAACCCGGTCCGGGCGGAGCGTGGCAACGATGCAGCGTACGCCCCCGGTGGCTTTCCTGACAACATCGTCGCGGTCCACGCTCCCGATCCCGCCACCATCGTGCTGACGCTCAATCGTCGCTACAACCAGGCCTGGTTCGTCTACAACGAGCTGAGCCAGATCACGCCCATCCCTCAGCACGCCTGGGATCGAACCTCCGCGACGGGTGCCGTCGGCAACCTCGACCGCACGCTGACCGGCGCTGCCCGCGTCTACCGCTTCCTGGAGGGCCAGGCCCAGACGCTCGCCACCTACGCCACCCATCCTCTCTGGCAGGTGGTCGACGGCCCCTGGAGGCTGCGGGACTACGTCCGCACCACCGGCTATGCCGCCTTCGTCCCCAACCCGCGCTACTCAGGCCGTCCCCGCCCTCACATCGCCCGCTTCGTGGAACTCCCCTTCACCAGCACGGCCGCGGAGTTCGACGCGCTCCGAGCAGCCGAGGTCGACTACGGATACCTCCCCTCCTCCGATCTGTCCCTCGCCGGGCAGCTCCGCAAGGCGGGCTTCCGCATCGCTCCGTGGTCCCAGTATGCCTGGGGCGGGCTCCTGGCCAACGTCCGCAGCGGGGTCGGGGGGCGCATCCAGAGCCAGCTCCACATCCGCCAGGCCCTGACCCACGCGATCAACATGGGTGAGATCCTCCACCGCATTCTCCACGGGGACGGGTTCTACGTATCTGGGTCGGTGCCGCCGGTCGGCGGCGGACCGTTCGTGATCCCGGCCGAGCGCTGGGATCCCTACCCGTACGACATCGCACGCGCGATCGGGCTGCTACGTCAGCACGGCTGGTTGGTCCAACCGAATGGCGCCAGCCGGTGCCTGCGTCCCGGCCCCGGCCCCCGCCAATGCGGGGCGGGGATCCCGAGAGGAGCCTCGCTGACGTTCACCATTCTGATCTCCACCGGGTCCGTCACCACGGCCGCCTCCGCCGAGGCGATCACGTCGACCGCCGCGCTGGCCGGGTTTGCGCTCCGGATCCGGACGGCCAACGGAAACGAGGAGACCGCCCTCGACGCCGCCTGCATCGGGACGACCCACTGCCTCTGGAATCTCACCTTCAGCCCCTCCTTCTGGCCCTACGCCCCAGACTACTTCCCGACCGGTGGTGAGTTCTTCAGCAGCGGGGCAGCCGGCAACTACGAGAACTACAGCAGCCGCATCATGGACCGACTCATCGGCCTCACCCACACCCAGCCGGCGCTCGCCGCATTCGATCGCTTCGAGGCGTTCGTGGTGCGTCAGCAGCCGGTGATCTTCACGCCCGTTCCCGACGAGCAGATCTCTCTCATCAAGACCGACCTGCACGGAGCCGTGCCCCAGGATCCCTTCCTCAACATCACCCCTGAGAACTGGACGGTGACCGGGTGAGGACGGGGAGCTCCTCTTCGTCGGCCGACGGCCCCGCCTCGGAGGGCACCGCGATGACGTCGACCGCAGCGCCCACCCCGCGAGGGGAAGGATTCGCGATGCCCGCGGAGTGGTCGCCCCATGCCGCGACCCTGATCGCCTGGCCGACCCACACCCGGGCGGCGCTGTGGGGAGCCCTGATGGAGTCGGCGATGCTGGAGTACTCCGCCGTGGCCAACGCGATCGCGGCCTTCGAACCGGTGATCATGGTGGTGGATCCCGACCAGGCCGGGGAGGCCCGCCGCCGCTGCTCCGCCCGGGTCGAGATCTTGCCGATTCCGATCGATGATTCGTGGATGTGCGACAGCGGGCCCATCTTCGTCACCGACGGGCGTGGGGGAGTGGCCCTGGTGCACTTCGGCTTCAACGCCTGGGGAGGGAAGTCCTCGCCCTACGACCGGGACGCCCGGATGCCGGAGCGGCTCGCCAGCCACCTCGGGATGCGCCGCTACCGGGCGCCGTTCGTGTTGGAGGGAGGATCCATCTTCGTGGACGGCGAGGGGACCGTCCTCACCACCGAGCAATGCCTGCTCCACCCCAATCGCAACCCGAACCTCTCGCGAGCGGCGATCGAGCAGGGCCTGCGAGACTACCTCGGAGCCGAGGTCGTGGTCTGGCTTGGCCAGGGTCACTCCACCGACCGGGACACGGACGGCCACATCGACGGGATCGCCCAGTACGTGGCGCCAGCGGTCGTGCTCCTGCTGGCGCCGGATGACCCCCGGGACCCCGACCACCGGCCCGGGCGGGAGAACCACGATCGGCTGCGCTCGGCGAGGGACGCGCGCGGCCGCGCCTTCCAGGTGATCTCGTTCCAGCCGGGCCCCGCGGAGGCAGTCGCCCAGTTGAATGTGTACCTGCCCAACGGGGCCGTGATCGTCCCAGTGGTGGGGACGCCCGACGACGAGGGGCACGTGGCCCAGATTCGGGCGGCTTTCCCCGGCCGCGAGCTGGTGCCGGTCCTGGGCCGCACGCTGCTGGAGGGGGGAGGCGGCCCCCACTGCATCACCCAGCAGATCCCGGTCGGCCACCCGGTGCCCTGAGCCGGCGCAGCGGCGGTCGCGCACAGTCGTGGAGGACGGGTGACCACCGTGATCGTGCGGGGGTGCGCTCCGCTACGCGTGCCTGATCGCGCGCCCGATCGCGTGCGGAGAGACCGGAGTGGAGAGGACGCCGGGT
>DAHUZI010000018.1 GCA_027306595.1 Candidatus Dormiibacterota bacterium
CCGCGCTCGGCGGCGAGGTAGGCGGCGCGCGTCAGTGGTGGGGCCGCCCAGTCGAAGAGCAGACCGCCGGCGCGCCCGGTGCCCGCCGGCCGGGCATCCCGCAACCCGAGGGCCCGGCGCGCCTCGGCGATCGCCGTCTCCACCGCCGCCACCGTGAGGGTCGCCCCCTCCGGTTCCCAGACGCCGGCCCGGTACACGAGGGCGGGCTCGCCGGCGACGAGCCGGACCCGGACGGCGCCCGCGTCCAGCCAGCGACGGACCTCGGCCGGCACCGACCGAGCGGCGTCGCCGGCCTCCTCGCTCTCGACGTCGAGCGGGCCGGGAGCGAGCCAGGCCAGGGCGTCGACCTCGTCCGGCGGCCGCACCGGGGGGGCCCCACCCGGGCCGGCGCGATCGCCGAGCGGGACCCGCCCCGGGGCCACCGCGATCGACGGGGGTGGCGGAACCGGGGGCCGCTCGCCGGGCGCCGGCGCCGACGGATCGGATGGGCCCGGCACGACCGCCGGAGGGGGCGGCGCCGAGACCAGCGAGGCTGCGATCGGCCCGAACGCGACCGGAGCCATGTCGGGCTCGACGAACTCGACCAGGGTGAGCTCGACGTCGGCGACCCGCAGCACCCGGCCGAGCGCCAGGAGCCGGGGGCGACCGGGACGCACCCGCGTCCCGTCCACCCAGGTCCCGCTGGGGGCGCCGAGATCGTGGACCAGCACTCCGCCGGCCTGGCCGGTGAGGCGGCAGTGGGCCGGGGCCACGCGCTCGGCGGGGTCGAGGTGCCCCACGTCCACATCGGGGACCGGATCGCCGGCCACCAGCCGGCCGATCACGATCGGGAAGCGCTCCAGCGTCACGGTGGCCCCGTCGACCGCCTCGAGCGCCAGCACCCCAGCCGCATCGCTCATGGTCGCCTCGCACCTCCCGGGGGTCCCCCGGACCGATCGCCCCGAGCCGGGTGGCTGGTCGTACCGCTCAGCCGACCCGACGCTCCAGCTCCTCGATGACGGCGGGGAGCACCGTCAGGGTATCGCCGACCACCCCGAGGTCGGCGAGCCGGAAGATCGGGGCGTCGGGGTCCTTATTGATGGCGACGATGTGGCGAGCCCCCTTCATCCCGACGGTGTGCTGCATCGCCCCGCTGATGCCGCAGGCGATGTAGACGGTCGGCTTGACGGTCTTGCCGGTCTGGCCCACCTGACGGGCGTACGGCACCCAGCCGGCGTCGACCACCGCCCGGCTGGCCCCGACCGCCCCATGGAGGAGCTCAGCGATCCTGTCCAGCAGCCGGAAGTTGGCCGGGTCCTGGAGGCCGCGCCCGCCGCTGACGACGACTGGGGCCTCCTCGAGCTTCGGCCCGGTCTCCACCGCCGTCACCGATTCCACTCGGCGGACGCGCTGGTGCTCGGGGGGGATCGCGACCACAACCGGCAGGATCTCCGGAGCGCGCGCCGGGCCGGCCTCCGCGACGAACGAGCGTGGGCGGATGAGAACGCACGGCGTCGGGCCGCCGACCCGCGTGGTCACCTGAAGGGTCAGGCCGAAGATCGACGAGTCGACGAGGATGGCGTCGCCGTCGCGCCGCAGGCCCGTGCCGTTGGCGACGACCGCGGCGCCGGTCCGGGCGCCCACCCGCGCGCAGACATCGCGGGCATCGTAGGTGGCGCCGAAGACGAGCAGGTCGGGGCGGTGCTCGCAGACCAGGGCTGCCAGCGCGTCGGCTGCGGGCTGGGCGAGCCGGTCGGCGAATAGGGGGTCGGTGCCGAGGTGGACCCGGGCGGCGCCGTGGGCACCGAGCGCGTCGGTGATCGACGCCCCGTCGGGATGAAGGACCACCGCCTCCACCGGCTGCCCCAGGCTCCGCACGTGGGTGAGCAGCTCGAGGGTGACCGGGGCGACCCCGGCTGCGGTTCGTTCGGCGTAGACCCAGATCGCGCCCACGCTCAGATCACCTTGAGCTCGGCGAGGAAGTCGACGATCCGCGCCGCGGCGGACCCGTCGTCGGTCACGATCGTCCCGGCCGCTCGCTCCGGCGCCGGTGCCACCGCCACCACTCGATCGGCGGCCGCGGCGAGGCCCACGGTGGCGGGATCGAGGCCGAGGGACTCCAGCGAGGGGCGGTCGACGGGCTTGCTGCGGGCGGCCATGATCCCGCGCAGGGAGGGGTAGCGCGGCTGGGTGGCCCCGCCCGTGACCGTGACCACGGCCGGCAGTGGTGCCTCGACGACGTCATGGCCCACCTCCGTCTGGCGGTGGATGCGGACGGTGCCGGCCTCGACGGCGACCGCCTTGGCGAAGGTGAGGGCCGGAAGGTCCAGCAGCTCGGCGATCGCGGCCGGGACGGTTCCGGTGTAGCCATCGGTCGACTCGGTACCGGCGACGACGAGGTCCGCGCCCAGTGGGGCGATCGCCGCCGCCAGGACCCGGGCGGTGGCCAGGGCGTCGCTGCCGCGCAGGCGGGGATCGCTGACCAGCACCGCCCGGTGGGCGCCCATGGCGAGGGCCTTGCGGATGGCGTCCATCCCCTGCTCCGGCCCCATCGAGACGACCGTGACCTCTCCCCCGGCGGCCTCGGCCAGCTGGAGGGCGACCTCGACGCCGACCTCGTCACCGGGGTCGAGGACGACCTCCACGCCCTCCCGGACCAGGCAGAAGGTCTCAGGATCGAGTCGCCCGGCCCCGCTGGGGTCCGGGATCTGCTTCACACAGACGATCACCTGCACCGCTGGCGCCACCTCCCCGCCCCGGCCGCGTTCGGTTCGGTCGGGGGCCCGGCCATCTTAGCTAGCCGGCAGGCGGTGCCGTCCGCCGGCTTGGGCCTGGCCCCCCCCGTACACTGGCGGCAGGCGCCCGTCCCGTTCTCGCGGAGGTTCACCGATGGACCGGCAGCACATGGCTCCGGCCGACCAGATCCTCGACCCCGCGCGGCAGTACCGGGCGACGATCGAGACCGATCATGGGCCGATCGTGATCCGCCTGCTGCCGGCGGCCGCGCCCCGGACGGTCGCCAACTTCGTCCACCTCGCGCGTCAAGGCTTCTACGACGGGCTCACGTTCCACCGGGTCGTCGACGGGTTCGTGATCCAGGGAGGATGTCCCCGGGGGGACGGGACGGGCGGACCCGGCTACACCTTCGCCGACGAGCCGGTGGTCGGCGCCTACGAGCCTGGCAGCGTGGCGATGGCCAACAGCGGCAAGGACACGAACGGGAGCCAGTTCTTCATCTCGACCGTGGACAACCGCGGCCGGCTCGCCAAGAGCTACAACCTCTTCGGGGAGGTCGAGTCGGGGATGGAGGCGGTCCGCAGGATCCGGGTTGGCGACCGCATGAGCCAGGTGACGATCACCGACGAGCCGTAGCGGCGCCTGGTGAGGTGGCCATCCGATCCGGGTGGCCTATAATGCGGCCCCGGCCACATCCAGGCCCCGTGGTGTAGATGGCCTAACACGCCACCCTGTCAAGGTGGAGATCGGCGGTTCGAATCCGCTCGGGGTCGCCACAGAATCCCAGCAATCAAGCGGGGTGGATTGCCAGGTGTTTAGGCCGCCGCATAAGGTTTGGCAGGTGGCGATGCCAATCCTGATGCCGCCCGGCCGCATGACTGGGGCACGAATCGTTGACCGCCCGGCGGAGCTGGGTTGGGCCAGCTGCCCCCGACCGGCCTGCGCCGCCCGCCCCGGGCGTCCGTACATCGCCGGGTGCTGCACCGGATCCCAGGGACGGACGCCCTCGGAACCGATTGGTCGGCCGACCCGTTGAGCTCCCGGTGACCACCCGCTGGCGTCAGGCACCAATCCTGACACCCGTGGTGCTCCTCGTCCCGCTGGTCGCCGGCCGGTTCGGGGCCTGGACCGCGGCCGCTGGGGCCCGGACTCCTAGCGGACAGGTGCCGAATCGCCTCACAGCCCAGAACACCCGTACGGGCTTACTGTCGCCCCCGATGGCCAGCTGTATGTGGTCGGCAGTGGCCGTGACCAGATCCTTCGCCGCTTGCCATCGGGCCGGTTCTCCGTCGTCGCCGGCAGCGGGCGCCGGGGATTCTCTGGCGGCGGGGGGCCAGCCGTCGATGCCGACCTCCGGCTGGCGCCCGATTCCGGCCTCGCCGTCGCCCGCGATGGCACGGTGTGCTTCTCCGACTCCGGGAATGGTCGCGTACGAGAGGTGCAGCGGGACGGCATCATCGAAACCGTCAGCGGTGGTGGCCACCTTCCCCTGCCGGCCAAGCACGGCCAGGTGACTCCGGCTCGCTCCCCTTCGCTGGGGGACCCCGCTGGCTTGGCGCTCGGGCCGGACCATGACCTGCACATCGCCGCCCGATTCATCGTCCGACTCAACGCGGCAGGTGATCTCGCATGGGTCGCTGGAGGGGCAGGCGCCGGAGCGCCATCTTGCGATACGCCGGGATGCCCGGTGGCCGAGCGCCACCTGGCGGACGCCGATGGCCTCGCCTTCGACGGACGCGGCAACCTCATCGTGTCCAGCGACACCCTCCCAGGACTCGGCTATGCCCTGGCCGAGGTCAAGCCGAGCGGTGAGACTGTGTAGGTCGGGGGATGCCGGGGCGAGGGTGGCAAGCCGTGCGCCCTTGCGTCCGGGACCCGCGGCGCGGTCATCGCCGCAGGGCAGGGATCCTTCGAGCGCGTCGCTGCGGGCAGCGATCGAGCAACGCCGGCCCCGAGCATCATCGCTTCGGCAGCGCGCGCACTCCGCACGGCACTCGGTTCCAAGGCAAGCGGTGCGCCGTTCTTCGGTGGCGATGGCGTGGCGATCGGTCCGGGAGGCACCCTCAATGCGGACACGGCTCCGCTAGCGAGTGCGACTCCCTACGCGATCGTCGAGGGGTTGCCCTCGGGAGCAGGTCGCGCGCTCTGGAGAGGAGCCCTGTGCCGAGGCAGTTATGCGTGATTGACGGGCGGAAGCGCCACCCTTCGCCTGCAGCTGCCGGCAGCCTGTGGCACCAGGCTCCGGTCCACCGACTGTTCGCTGCCGAGCGGGCCAGCGTTCCCCGCAGTTCACAACCCCTTGCGACGCTCCCGCCCGGCAGGGTCCTGACGATAGAAGTCGCGGAGGACCGCGTACAGATCGGGCATCTCGGTCTGTAGGGGGAGGGGCCGGTCGAAGAACACCTCGGTCACAACTGCGAAGAACTCGCCCGGGGTCTCGGCCCCATAGGGATCGAGCAGCTCACCTCCCTCTCCCCGGCGGAGGCGCTCGTACTCCGCCTGGCACACCTCAATCCAGCGCCGGTACCCGGCTCTGGTGTCGAGTGGGGGTGTGCCGTCGATGGCACCACTCAACATGTCGAGCTTGTGGGCGAACTCGTGATACACGACGTTGTGGCCCTGACCGGGATATCGTGCACTCTGGCGGGCAGCGTCCCAGGCGATGAGGACCGGCCCGTCGTAGCGCGCCTGACCGATGATCCGCTCAGGGTCATCGGTGTAGAGGCCTCCTCCAACGGCGCGTTGGCCGACCAGGACCACGGTCGAGGGGGCGACGATGATCGAGCTGACTTGGTGGTAGTAGTCGTAGTCGAGGCCGAGCACGAGGCGCGAGGCCATGGCGGCAATCAGCACGCGCATCTCCTCGGTGAGCGTGAACCCGCTGGTGGACTCCCAGTACTTGTCAGCGAGGATGATCCGGATGAGATCCTCCAGACGCCGGCGCTCCTCGAGGTCGAGCAGATTCCAGTGCGCGAAGCCACGAGTCAGGAGCTCGCGCCATGAATCGGGAAAGGGTCGGGTGAGGGCCTGGCGGCGGCGGCCCCGGTGGGTGAACGGCATCGGCTCAATTGTGGGCGACGGAGAGGGGATAGCTGGAGCCCGGCGAAGGCGATCGGGCTCGGGAGCCGACGGCGCCGGGGCACCCGCCGGAGCGTCCGCTGGCGGGAGCACCGTTGCGGTCCAGAGATCGGCGCCACCCGCAGCAACGGATGGGGTGCGAATCACTCATGGACGCCCGCGTGAGACACTGACCCCATCGCATGCCGGCCTGTGACAGCTGCGGGCCGAGCTCAGCGGAGGGGCGCGGCCCGGGCGACGATTGTCCACTCGGCCGGAGGCGACTCACCGTCCCGGACCCGGCCCCAGCGTGGTCGGCAGCCGCCGCGGCACCGCTGCCGGCGCGCGCGTCCCAGGTCCGCCCGCGGTACCCGTTGCGCGAGTTCACACGGTCGCCACCGCGCTCGCCGTACCCGGCACCGCCGAGCGCTTCCCCCTCCGCGCCCATGAGCGCGCTGGCGAAGGTGGTGGCCATCTCCCGGAGCAGGTCGCCGCCGACGGCCTCCACCTGCTTGCGGAACCAGGCGAGGGGGTCCATGCTGTTGGTGGCCATCGTCGTCTCCTTGCAAGGTTTGGAGTTCGTAAAGGATGGCGCGGTGGTCATTCCTTTTTCATGGCCCGGCGAGTTATCCACACGAGCGGGTTATCCAACCCCCCACCCCCCGGTACTACACCGACGAGTGGGGAGAACCACGACTCACCGGACTCATACACCACGTCCGTGGACGCTACTCAGCCCGGGGCGGTGGCACGCGGCGTCGACTGGCAGCACCCGCGCTGGTCGAGACCGACGATCCGGAATCGACCGCGCCTCGGCTGGCAGCGAGGCGGCGATGCCGATGGTGAGCGCCACCCCAGTGCCCGCTGCGGGCCAGCGCGGTGAGCGGGCGCTCCCGCGGGAGGCGGCCAGGAGGTGGGGCACGGGCCGGAGAAGGGGCGATCCCGCGGCCCGGCTTCGAGGCGCCGCCGGGCTATAGTCCTCGCAGGATCCGTGCGGCGCGGAGAGCCCAGGCGGCCGCCGCCAGGGGAGGGACAACATGGCTGCCGCGGAGCCCACCCCGCGCCCGTTCCCCGAGCCCGCCGCGCACCTCAATGAGGCCGGCGCCGCCATCACCGCATTCCTCGACTTCCACCGCGACGCAGTGCTGCGCAAGCTGGACGGCCTCTCGGATGCGGACCTGCGGCGGAGCGTCGTGCCGTCGGGGTGGACACCGCTGGCGCTGGTGAAGCACCTCGCCTACACCGAGCGCCGGTGGCTGCAGTGGGGCTTCATGGGCCAAGCCGTCCCCGATCCCTGGGGCGACTGTGCCGACCGGGCCAACCGCGGTCGCTGGGGCGTTGACCCCGGCGAGCGTGCCGACCACGTCCTCACCTTCTACCGCAAGACCTGTCAGCGGTCCCGCGAGATCGTCGCCGCTCACCAGCTCTCGGACCTCGCCCGCAGCGGCGGGCGGTTCAACCCGCCCGACACCCACCCGGCACTGATCTGGATCGTTGTCCACCTGCTCCAGGAGTACGCTCGCCACGTGGGCCACCTGGACGTTGTCCGGGAGCTGATGGACGGAGGCGTCGGGGAGTAGCCGGCGTCGCCGCGCGCGATCCGCGCACCAGGCCGGTCGGCGCCGCTGAGCCGCCGGAAGCGCAGTGACGGCCGCTCGCCGCGTGGGGACAGTCCGAGCTCGTCCGCCGAGGTCTCTGGCCTCCAGCAGGGCGCGGCCGCGGCCGGCGCGATCCGGGGCTGCGGCCGCGGTTCGCAGCCCGCCGGGGACGGCCTGCCGGACCGAGTCGGGTTGGCGGAGTGAAGCTGCGGAAAAGGGTGCCGATGGCCGCGCGACCACCAGGGCGCACGGGTCGGGAGGCGCACGCGGCGCGCCGTCGCGGGCCCCACCCGCCCCCCGCCGTAGGATTGGGGCGGTCGGCACTGAATTCCGGCCCGCCGCCGATGGGCGGCGACACCCTCGGCGGACACACGGGCTCGGCCCGAATGAGGGGAGACCATGACCACGCTCGAGAACCGGCCGAGGACCGCGCTGCTTGTCGTCGACGTGCAGAACGGCGTCGTGGATGGGGCCCACCAGCGTGAGACGGTCATCGCGAACATTGGCAGCCTCGTCGAGAAGGCGCGGCGCGATCGGGTCCCGGTCGTCTGGGTCCAGCACTCCGATGCTGAGCTCACGCGTGGGAGCGCCGAGTGGCGGATCGTCCCGGAGCTGGCTCCGAGCGATGCCGAGCCGCTCGTCGACAAGAGCTACGGCGACTCCTTCGAGGACAGCTCCCTCGAGACGGTGCTGTCGGACCTCGGTGTCGGACGGCTGGTCATCGTGGGCGCAGAGACGGACGCGTGCATCCGCTCGACCCTGCACGGCGCGCTCGTCAGGGGATACGACTCGATCCTTGTCAGCGACGCCCACACCGCCGGGGACAAGTCGGCATGGGGAGCGCCGCCGCCCGCCACGGTCATCGCGCACACCAACCTGTACTGGACCTACCAGAGGGCACCCGGGCGAACGGCCGGGACGGTCGAGACCAAGGACGTCGACTTCGGCGGCAGATCCTAATACTACAACGCTGGTAGAGGTAGCCAAGATCGTAGCACTCCCGGTATAGTCCCGGTCGGGCGCCGTTCTCCCTTCGTCTCAGCCAGGGCGCCCGACATGAGGGCCGGTCCCATGAACGCCGATGACCTCGCGGCGC
>DAHUZI010000028.1 GCA_027306595.1 Candidatus Dormiibacterota bacterium
CCGCGACCTCGCCGGCGCCGGCGCGGGGCAGCCCGCGCACGGCGGCGAGCGCCTGGGCGGCGCGCCGCGCGACCAGGTCGGCGCGGTGCCCGTCCACCTCGAGCTCAATGCTGAGATGGGCGATCAGCTCGAGGATCGGGCGGTCGACGGCGACCCGCCCGAGTTGGGCGATCGCCCGCTCGATCCGCTCCGCCTCCGCCGCCTCCGCGGCGGCGTAGTCGGCGTGGAACCCCTCGGGATCCAGCTCGAATTGCTCCCGCCGGGCCACGATCTCGACCCGCTCGGCGATGTCACGGATCCCGCTGACGTCGACGCAGAGCCCGAAGCGGTCGAGGAGCTGGGGCCGGAGCTCCCCCTCCTCGGGGTTCATCGTCCCGACCAGGATGAACCGGGCGGGGTGCCAGATCGAGATCCCCTCGCGCTCGACCAGGTTAACCCCCATGGCGGCGGCGTCGAGGAGGACATCGACGATGTGGTCGTCGAGGAGGTTGACCTCGTCGACGTACAGGATCTGGCGGTTGGCCTCGGCCAGCACCCCGGGCTCGAATCGGCGCTGGCCCGACTGGA
The DNA here is from genome assembly GCA_027306595.1 of Candidatus Dormiibacterota bacterium. Classification (GTDB taxonomy): domain Bacteria; phylum Chloroflexota; class Dormibacteria; order Aeolococcales; family Bog-877; genus DAHUZL01. Next base: position 568 of record DAHUZI010000028.1, read on the forward strand.
TCGCGGCCTCGAGGTCGATCGTGCCGACGACCCGGTCCTCGGAGGCGTTGATGGGGAGCTCGACCACCCGCATCTGCCGCCGCGCCACCGGCAGGGTCGCCCCGGCGCGGCTGCGGGCCTGGCAGCTGGCGCAGCGGCCCGCGCCGGCGGGTGGGCAGTGGTACGGGCAGTCGGCCACCACCTCGAGCTCGGGCAGGAGCCGGGCCAGCGCCCGGACCGCGGTCGACTTCGCCGTCCCCTTCTCGCCCCGGATCAGGACCCCGCCGATGGCGGGATCGACGGCGTTCAAGGTGAGCGCGAGCCGCATCGGCTCCTGCCCGACCAGGGCGGTGAAGGGGAAGACCGGGCGGCGCTCGCTCACCGCGCGATTCTCCCAGAGCGCCGCTGGCGGCCGCGGACGGCCGCTCCCAGCCGGGGGCTCCCCCCCCCGGCTCAGGGCCGCAGCGCCTGGGTCACGGTGCCGAGGATGCTCTGCTCGGACAGGTCATACAGCCCGTAGTAGCGGGCGCCGAGGCGCTCCGCCAGGTCGGCGCAGGCGTTGAAGGCGTAGCCGGCGAACAGGGGGCCGGCGGGGGCGGGCGGCAGAGCCGCAGCCGTCAGACCGTGGTTGCGGGCGGAGTCGATGACGATCGAGCGGATCCCCTCGCGCTGGATCTGGAGCGCCGCCCGTTGCGCCTCGAGGAGCGGCTCGTCGCCGAAGCAGCTGATGTTGCCGCGGCCATCGGTGATCAGGACTAGGAGGGGCAGGACCCCTGGGTCCCGCCGACGCTCGACCTGGACCACGTGGAGGGCCGTCAGCAGGCCGTGGGTGAGGGGCGTGGTCCCGCCCACCCCGAGGCCGGCGAGCCGCCGCTCGGCCAGGTCGACGCTGCCCGTCGGCCGGAGCACCACCCGGGCCGACCGGCCGGCGAAGACGACCAGCGCCACCCGGTCGCGGCGGATGTAGGCATCCTGCAGGAGGGCGAGCACCGCCCCTTTGGTGGCCTCCATCCGCTGCTCGGCGTCCATGCTCGCCGAGGCGTCGAGGACGAAGACGATGCAGTGGCCGATCCGGCGCTGGCGCACCTTCTCCCGCAGATCGTGGCGGCGGAGCTCCACCCGCCCCGGTGGCAGGGCGGAGTCCGCCGCCGCGCGGCGCTGCCGTTGGTGGGGCGCGGCGGCGCGCAGGGTCGCGTCGAGGGCGAGATCGTGGGGGTGCTCCACCTCGGTGGCGCGAACGTAGCGGCCCCGGCGGCTGCCCGAGGGCACCGGCGTCCGCCGGCCCGGCGCCTGCCGAGTGCGCCGCTCCCGCGGGAGCTGGAGCCGCCGCACCCGGAACGCCGGGTCCGGGGCATCGGCCTCGACCGTCCCCGTTCCGGGGTCCGCCGCCTCGGCGGATCCGGCCGACCGGTCGCCGACCCCCGCCGCGTCCCCCGGACCCTGGGCCGACCGGGCATCCGAGGGCTCCTGGGGCCGGTCGGCCCCCCCCGGCTCCGGGGCCAGGGGGCCGTCGGCCGGCACGGCCGGCTCCCGCTGGCCCAGGCCGGGCGGCGCCTCCGCCTGCGGGGCCATCCCCCGGCCTGCCGCCGCCGGCGAGCGGCGGCGGTGGACGAGCACGAACTCGGCGACGGCCCGAAGGTCGCCGGGCCCGACCGCGAGCGCTCCGCCGCCGGGCTTCTCCCCCACCGCGGCCGCGAGAGCCCGCCAGGTGCGGGCCGCGCGTACCAGGAGGATGTCCGCTCGGTGCCCGCTCACCCCCTCCGCGGCCGCCCGGGCGGCCGCGAGCTGGAGCACCGCGGGACCCGCCACCGTCAGGGGCAGGAGGGCCCGCGCCCGCGCCACGGTTCGCGCCAGGCGGCGGTCGTCGTCGTCGACGTCCCCCCCGCCGGTCCCCGCCCGTCCGTGCCGCTCCATCACCGCGACCCGCAGGGCGGGATCGCGCAGCCCGCGGACGTCGACGCAGAGCCCGAACCGGTCGAGAAGCTGGGGCCGCAGTTCGCCCTCCTCAGGGTTCATCGTCCCGACCAAGACGAACGCGGCGGGGTGGGCGGTCGAAACCCCCTCGCGCTCGACCCGGTTCACGCCGCTCGCCGCCACGTCAAGGAGGACGTCGACGACATGGTCGTCCAGGAGGTTCACCTCGTCCACGTAGAGGACCTGGCGGTGGGCCTCGGCGAGCACGCCCGGCTGAAACCGGCGGGCCCCGTGCTGGAGTGCCGCCTCGAAGTCGATCGCGCCCACCACCCGATCGAGGGTGGCGCCCACCGGCAGCTCGACCACCCGCGGCCGGAGATCAGCGGTCGGCAGCGGCGCGCCCGCTGCCCGCCGCGCCGCGCAGACGGGGCACAGGGGCTCCCCGTGGGGATCGCAGCGCTGCGGGCAGTCGGCGACCACCGCGAGCGGGGGCAGCAGCCGGGCCAGGGCGCGGACCGCGGTCGACTTGGCCGTCCCTCGCTCGCCGCGGACAAGGAGGCCGCCGAGCCCGGGGTTGACGGCGCAGAGCAGGAGCGCCGACCGCATCGCCTCCTGGCCCACGATCGAGGAGAACGCGAGGCCGCCGAAGGGCGGGTCCTCTTCGGGGGCGGCGGGGCTCGTCATCCCGATGCCGCGGGCTCGCCCTCCCCGGCGCCGCGGGCGAGGAGCGCGTGAGGAACCTGGACCTCAGCTGCGGGCCCGCCGGCTGGATCGTCGACGACCAGCAGGACCGGCTCCCCCGCGCGGATCGCGTCCACCAGCCCCGGATCCAGCGGGAGGTGGACCCACCCCACCGCCGCGCCGTCGGCGGCCGGCCCGGCGGCGATCAGCGGCACTGCCCCCACCCGGTGGGCCCCGGCTCGCAGCGCCATCGGTGGCAGCGCCAGCTCCCGGTCACCGATCGGGCCCGGCTCGACAAAGACCAGCGCATGGAGCCCGCTTGCAGCGCCGAGCCCCCCCGGGGCCCAGGCCGCAAGGGTCTCGGCGGTCTCGAGCCGCACCCCGACGCGCTCCCCAGCTGCAAGTCGGAACCCGCCGGGCTCGGGGGTGTCGGAACGCGCGGCGGCGGCGTCGGCCATCCGCCTCACTGTATCCTGCTGCCGCCGACCGCCCCGGCGGGACCGCCCCGGCGAGACCGCCCCGGCGGGACCGCCCCACCTGCGAAGGAGCCCATGCCCGACCCCCTGCCGCCGGTCGCGATCGTGGGGGGCACGGGCCCGCTGGGGCGCGGGCTCGCCGTGCGGTGGGCCCGGGCCGGGGTGGCGGTGGTGGTCGGTTCCCGCCAGGTCGAGCGCGCCGAGGCGTTGGCCGCCGAGCTCACCGGCTGCTCAGGCCCGGACGCCCGCCCCATCGGCGGGGCGACCAACGCCGAGGCGGTGGCGCGGGCCGCGATCGTGGTCGTGGCGGTCCCCTATGAGGCCCAGGCCGAGCTCGCCCGCCAGCTGGCGCCCATCGTGGCGGGCCGGACGCTGATCGCGACCGCGGTCCCGATGACCTTCGCGGACGGCGTCCCGCTCCCCCTCGCCGTGCCCGCGGGTTCGGCCGCTGCTGAGCTCGCGGCCCTCTGCCCGGCGGCCCGTGTCGTCGCCGCCCTCCACACGGTGAGCGCTCGCCACCTCGCCGATGACCGCGCCGCCCTCGCCGAGGACGTCCTCGTGACCGGCGACGACCCGGAGGCCCGGGCGGCCGCCGCCGAGCTGATCGCGCGCATCCGCGGCCTGCGGGCCGTCGATGCCGGGCCCCTGGTGGGGGCGGCCGCCACCGAGCGGCTCACCCCCATCCTCCTCGCCCTCAACCGCCGCCACCGCGTTCAGCTCGGGCTCCGGCTCGCCGGCCTGCCCGATCCCGCTGGGGCGGCGCCCGCCCTCAGCGACAGGGGATCCGGGTCAGGCCGTTCAGGCTGAGGTCGAACCGCACGCTGTTGAAGCCGTCGCGATTGGCCGCGGGGCAGAAGCTTGCGGGGCTGGTGGAGTACTCCGCCTCGTAGATCGGCTTGTGCGCGGCCATGTAGGGGGCGAGGCTCGAGCAGTCGTTGTACTGGAAGCACTGCTCCTCGATCACGAAGTCGAAGTAGGGTTCGAGCGCCGCCGACTGGTCCTCGAAGTTCTTCTGCGCGACCGCCATCCCCATGCTGTGGACGGTGTTGGCGATCCACTCGTCGTAGCTGAGCTGGTCGGCGATGGTGATGGGGAAGCCGGTCGAGTTCTCGGCACCGTCCATGTTGTCGGGCTCGACCGCCTCGAAGCCCTTCTGCTTGCACATGGCGAAGCGCGCGGTCATGATCTGCTCGATCGCGTGCAGGTCGGGTCCCGGGGCGATGTTGAGCCAGCGCTCGCCGGGCCACCCGTTGGTCGTGCCCAGCGCCGAGGCCGGGAACTGCGTCGAGTCGGGACGCCAGTTCTCGGCGGTCCCCACGTCGATGTAGCAGATGGTGTAGTCGCCGGCCCGATTGAGCGCCTGGACCGTCGAGGCGGAATTGTCGAATCCGTCGATGTCGAAGACGGTCGGCGGGGCGGACGGCGCCCCGGCGTAGGTCTTGGCGTTCAGCCCCATGTCGGTTGCGCTCGTCAGGCTCAGCGGATGGGAGAGCTCCCACTGCCACTCCGCCTGCAGGGGCGGCGGCTGAACGCCCCCGGCCCCGACCGGAGCCGGCGCCGGGGTGGCGGGTGCCGCCGGCACGGGGGCGGGGGTGGCCACCGCCGCGGGCACGGGGGTGGGCGTCAACCGCGCCAGCGGTGGCCGGTGGCGGCGCCGGCCGGGCCGCCGGCCGGGCCGGTTCGCAAAGGTGACGGTAGTCCGGGCGGTCCCCGACCGGCCGTCGGTGGCCTGCGCCCAGGCCACGAGCGTGTGCACCCCAGTGCGATAGCGTCCG
>DAHUZI010000037.1 GCA_027306595.1 Candidatus Dormiibacterota bacterium
CCACGGGCCGGGCTACCGCAAGCGCAGCCCAGACTGCCGACGGATGCTGGCGAGCGTCCCAGGCGGCACCGGCTGGCCGAGCTTCCCGCTGACGGTCACGCGCCCCGGCTTGACGGGGTGACGGAACTGGCGGTGATCTCCTACGGTGGCGACATGAACCCCCCCGTCCCGGGTGAGGGCGGAGATGACCGCGCGAGCGGTCACACGGGAGCGAGTCGCCCTGCCGCTCGCCGCCCGCGCACCGGCCGGGCGCGGACCGTTGCCGCCGGCACCGGCACGATCGCCGCGTCGACACCCGTCGGGCGGGGAACGCGCTGCCCGTCCTCCCGCATCCCCGCGACGTGGAGCGCGATCGCCCCGGCGATCAGGCGGCGGACCTCTCCGAGGGTCGCCCCCACGGCCACGCAGCCGTCGAGTTGGGGAACCCAGGCCCCATAGGCGCCCGGCCGCCCCTCGATCACCACTGCATAGCCCCGAGGGCTGGCCTGAGCCGGGGTTCGGGGCTGCCCGCCGTTCATCGCCACCATCAGCTCATCGTACAGCGCGCCACGAAACGGACAGGTATGCCGAGGCGCGTCCGGGTCATCTCGGCGCATGCCCATCGATTCCCGACCTCACCGCGGCGCCACCGTCGCCCCCGGCCCGGCCGCCCGCCGTGCCGTTCTGGCGACCCGGGGGCTGGCTCATCCAGCTGTCGCCAAACCTGCGGGGCTGTCCGAGGCCACCGTCGTGAAAGCGCTACGGGAGGCCGTCTCCGATCAGCCGACCGAACCGCGACGTCGCGCCCCTCAGGGATCGGGCGGGCCGGTGGGAGCGGCGCCGTCAACCCGGGCGGCGGCCCCGACTGCCAGAGCCACCGCACAGCCGACCAGGCAGGCGGCCGAGCCGAGCCAGCGGCAGGTTCGGCACGCGGCGGCGTTGGCGGCCCGGTCACGGAGGAACGCGGCGCGCGGGGCCAGCGGGGCGGGACCCGGCTCGTACATGTCCCCCCTGGGATCGGTGGTGCGGCTGCGGGGGCATTCAGCGTTACCCTCCATGCACTGCTCCCCGCCCTTCGCCCTCACTGAACTGGTGGGGCTCTTCTTTTCGATGTGTCGGCACGCCCCCGGATCGCGGCCGTCATCGACGATCAGGACTGCTACGGAGCGGCCCCCGAGAGCTTCTGCTCAGGCGATGCTCCTGCCACCCACGGTCAGTTCTGGCCGGTCGAACTCACGAACCAGATCGCCGCCTTTGGGGGTCGGACGTTCACGCTTGCGTTCGTGGGAGTCTGCCGCGGGATCGCGGGCCTCCGGGATCGGGCGTCAGCGGCTGGGAATCTCTATGCCGTCGGAGCGGGTGCTGCGCCCAATTTGCATCTGTTTGGACTGAGGCTCTGGCGACCCCGAGCGGATTCGAACCACCGATCTCCACCTTGACAGGGTGGCGATCTTCCGGCGGCACTTGACCGCCGACGCCCGGACGGTGTTGGCGGTGAAGCTGGCCGATCTTCTCGGCCGGTAGCGGCGGCACCAGCGGGCCCGGACCGCCGCCAAGGTTCGCTGGCAGGGGGCCGATGGTGGCGGACCCGGAGGGGGCCACAAGCAGCCCGGTTACCGAGCCGGGTCGAGGCCGTCCGAGCAGCGGGGGTGGGCAAGCGCCGGTACGAACTGGCGCGGCCCGGCCTGGCGGCGGACCCCGGCCTCGCCGAGCGCGTGGCGACCGGCACGCTCCCGCTCTTGGTGGCGCGCCCCGAGCTGGAGCGCCGAGCTGCCCTCGCCCAGCTCACCGCCGGACCCACGGTAGAGCTGCCCGCCGAGCGGGTGGCGGTGTGGCAGGGCGACGCCTTCCAGCTCGCCGATCGCCTCCCGGACGGCAGCGTCGACCTGATCCTGACCGATCCGCCGTGGGGCGGCGCCGCCCTCGATGTATGGCCGCGGCTGGGCCAGCTCGCCGCGCGCGTCCTCGCGCCGGCCGGGGTCGCCATCGTCTACGTCGGCCACCTGCACCTGCCCGTCGCCCTCGGCGGCCTCGCCGCGGGCGGCCTCGACTGGTGGTGGGCGGCGACGATCGCCTTCCACGGCGCCCACCCGGCGGTCCGGGCCCGGCGGGTGCGGACCCGCTGGCGGCCGGTCGCGATCCTCCGGCAACCGGGCAGCCGGAGCGAGACTCCGTGGTTCGTGGACCTCTTCGTGACCGACCCCAAGCCCGAGAAGCGATTCCACGCCTGGGGCCAGTCGCTCGGGTCGGCGCGGTCCCTGATCGAGCGCTTCTCGCTGCCGAGGCAGCTCGTCTTCGACCCGTTCACTGGGGCGGGGACGTTCGGCGTGGCCGCCATCGAGACCGGGCGGCGCTTCCTCGGGATCGAGCGCGACCCGCCCACCGCCGAGATCGCCCGCAGCCGGATCGCGCGGGCGCTCGCCGAGTGGGAGGAGCCAGCCGATGCCGGGTGAGGGCGGCCGGCCGGTACGGGTCGGCCCGTATGCCCGGGTCTCGACCCGCGACCGGGACCAGGACCCGAAGCTGCAGCTCGCCGCCCTGCGCGAGTACGTCGCGGCCCGCGGCTGGGTCGTCGCGGAATACGTGGATGAGGCACCGGCCGGCGACCTCGCCCGGCGGACGGCGTGGGGCCGGCTCATGGCTGACCCCAGGCAGCGGCAGCTTGACCGGGTGCTGGTGTCGAAGCTCGACCGCGCCTTCCGCTCGACCCTGCACGCGCTGCGGACCCTGGACGCCCTCGACGGCTGGGGGTCGGGTTCGAGGTCGTGACGCAGGCGATCGACACCACGACCCCGACCGGCAGGCTCGTGTTCGCTGTCCTCGCCGCGGTCGCGGAGATGGAGCGCACGCTGATCGCCGACCGGGTCCGCGAGGGCATGGCCCACGCCCGCCGGCAGGGCAAGGCGATCGGCCACCCCCGGGTGACGGACCGGCCTGGCTTCCCCGAGCGATGGGCCCGGGTGGCCGCCGAGCTGGCGGCTGGCCGTCTCTCCCAGCGCCAGGCGGGGCGGCGGCTCCGGGTCGGCCAGGGCACCGTGGCCCGCCTGCTCCGGGCTGCGCCACAAGGGGAGCCCCCGCCGGGCGGCCCGGGCTGAGATCAGGACCGGCCCACGATTGGCCGCCCCGAAACGTGGTCCTTTCGGAGCGCCCTGCGCACAATGGACCGATGATCGCAGCCACCGACACCGCGGACGATCAGGAGGTTGGGCTCCCGGTCGACGTGTTCTACGACCGCGAGTCCCGCAACTGGGGGTTCCGTGTGCCCGCCCTCGGCATCATCGGCGGCGGCGACACGCGGGACGACGCGATCCGGAGTTCCCGCGATGCGATTGCCTTCACGCTCGAAGGGGACGATCGGACGGCCGAGGGTGAGCGCGTCTACGTGCGGGCGACCCTCCACCTCCCCGCAACCCCGACGCCCGCCTGAGTGGCCAAGGCGCGCGACGTCCTCCGGGCGATCGAGCGCGCCGGCTGGTAGGTCGTGAGGCAGACGGGCTCGCACCGGCGCTTGCAGAAGGGCTCCGAGGGCCGGACCTTCGCCTTCCACGACGCGCACGAACTCGGGACCGTCCAGCTCGCCAAGGTGGCGGCCGACTTCGGCCTCACCCTCGACGAACTCCGCGCCCTCGTTCGCGGGTAGGCACCTCCCGTCGCCGCAGCGCCGCGGCGATCCGCTGGCCCATCGCCGACCCGGCACCCCCGGGGTAAGCAATCCTCCCCCCGGCCAGGGCGCTCCAGCGAGATCGGGGAGGGTGGGCCCGGGCTGGGGTAGACCACCAACCGTTTGTTCGGGCTCCCGCATCCCGACACCCTGCCGGGCCCACATCGGGTCACACGAGATACCCCGACATCCGAATTGGGGCTGTTCGCCCCTATCCGTGGGTGAGGAGAGGGCCGCCTGAGCATGAACACGCCGCCAGTGCCTACCGGTTCTCGCTGTCACGGCAGAGATCCGGAAGGAGGGCTGACGGCGTGCGGCAAACAAGACGAAGGGCTCGGCTGCTCGGCGTGGGGGGTCGGATCGTCGAGGACGTCGACGCCGAGATCGCGGCGACGGGGGAGGTGGCGGCGCCGCTGGCGGGCCCTGGACCTGGGGACCTGCCCGACCTACCTGGAGGCGGCGGCCCCGCGGGTCCGCTGCGCGGCGCACGGGGTGGTGGTCGCGGCGGTGCCCTGGGCCCGCCACGGTGCTGGGCACCCGCGGGCCTTCGACGACACGGTGGCCTGGCTGGTCACCCACACCGCCACGAGCACCGCCGTGCAGCTGCTGCGCGTGGCCTGACGGACGGTCGGGGCGATCGTGACCCGCGTGAGCACCGACGCCCAGGCACAGCAGGACCGGTACGCGCATCGGCGGCGGATCGGGATCGACGAGATCAGCTACAAGCGTGGGCACCGGTACCTCACGGTGGTGGTCGACCACGACAGCGGACGCCTGGTCTGGGCCGCCGCGGGGCGGGACGAAGCCACCCTGCGCCAGTTCTTCGACGCCCT
>DAHUZI010000038.1 GCA_027306595.1 Candidatus Dormiibacterota bacterium
CCGCCGGGGCCCGGCCGGCCACCCTGGCCGCCGCTGCCGCCGCGGTCGACCAGCCCGCCGAGCGGGCCCGGTGGGCGGAGCGGGGCGCGGACCTCGTCGAGCTCGAGACCCCCGGCTGGGCCCGGCTGCTAGCCGGACTTCCCGACCGCATCGCTCCCCGGCTTCTCGTCCTCCGGGCGGTGCTGGACACCCCGGCGCGGCCGCTGGGGCGGGCGGCGACGCTGGTTGGGCCCGGTCGCGCTGGGATCGACCGCGGGCGCCTGCTCGCCTGGCTCGTCCGCGATCCGGGCGCATGGCTCCACCTGGTCCAGGTGGCCTGGGACCGGCGCCGGGCGGCCGCCAGCCTGGAGGGGGCGCTGGCGGGCCTGCTCGCCGGAGCCGGCGGGTGGGCGGCGCCGCCCGCATCCCACCAGCCGCTGGCCGTGCCAACCGGGTCGATGGCCTCCGGGCCGATGGCCTCCGGGACCGCCCGCCCCCCGGCGGCGGGGTCGAGCTGACGTGCGCCCGCGCGACCTCGGGATCGCCATCGGCGTCGGGCAGCCCGGCCCCCACAACGCCATCACCGACGTGGCCGGTGTGGGCGTCGGCCACACGACGCTCGTGCGTGGCCATGGGCCGCTGGTCGTCGGCTCGGGCCCGGTGCGCACGGGCGTCACCGTGATCCAGCCCCGCCCCGAGCCGATCTTCCGCCGCCCCCTGTACGCCGGCTGCCATCGGCTCAACGGCAACGGCGAACTGACCGGCCTCGAGTGGGTTCGGGAGTCCGGCCTCCTCACCTCGCCGATCGCGCTGACGAACACGCACAGCGTCGGCGTCGTCCGCGACGCCCTGGTTGCCTGGGAGGTGCGCCAGCGCCGGATCGGCGAGCTGTACTGGTCGCTGCCGGTGGTGGGCGAGACCTGGGACGGGATCCTCAACGACGTCGGGGGCCAGCACGTGTCCGCCGCCGACCTGTGGGCGGCGCTGGCGGCGGTCGCGCCCGGGCCGGTCGCGGAGGGGGCCGTCGGCGGCGGCACCGGCATGATCTGCCACGGCTTCAAGGGCGGGATCGGGACCAGTTCGCGGCTGGTCGCGATCGACGGGGCCCCCTTCGTGGTCGGCGTGCTCGTGCAGGCCAACCACGGGCGGCGCGAGCGCCTCACGGTGGCGGGCGTCCCGATCGGCCGGCTGCTCCCCCCCCTCGACGTCCCGCTGCCAGCCTTGCCCGCGATGCCGAACGCGGGGGCGGCGGGCTCGGGCTCGATCATCTGCGTCGTCGCGACCGACGCCCCCCTCCTCCCGCACCAGTGCCGGCGGATGGCGCAGCGGGCCGTGCTCGGCATCGGCCGGACCGGCGGCGTCGGCGAGCACACGAGCGGCGATCTCGTCCTCTGCTTCGCGACCGGCAATCGCGACCTGCCCGAACCCTCGGCCTCGGCCCGATCGGCCCCGACCCACGGCGTGACGGTGCTCGACGACCACCGGATCGACTCCCTCTTCATTGCGGCCGTGGAGGCGACCGAGGAGGCGATCGTGTCGGCCCTCCTCCAGGCCGACACGATGGTCGGTCGCGACGGCATCGTCGCCCACCGGCTCCCGCCGGAGCGGCTGCGGGAGCTGGTGCCGCCGGCCGGATGAGGGGGCGCACCGCCCCGGGCTTAGGTGCCCTTCGTGATCCGTCCGGCCAGCACCTGCCGGGCCGCCGCCTCGCCGCTGCGCACCGCCCCCTCCATGGTCGCCGGCCAGCCGGTCGCGGTCCAGCTCCCGGCCAGGACGACGGCGGGATTCCCGGTCGCCGGCCCCGGCCGGGCCCTCAGCGACCCCGGCACCGCGGCGAAGGTGGCGTGGGCCTCCCGCGTCACCCGGTGGTGGAGGAGCCGGGCCCGGCGGGCCGCGGGGAAGAGCCGGCGGCAGGCCTCCCACAGGGTGGCCGCGAGCTCGTCGGCGGGCCGGGCCACCTCGGCCTCGGCCGCGCTCAGGGAGATGGCGACGTGGTATGCCGCGGGCCGGGCGCCGGCCGGGGCCGGCTCGCCGAGGGCGGTGCGGTCGAAGCACCACTGGAGCGGCGAGTCGGGGGCGACCACGATCGGGCCGGGGAGGATGGGCCGGTCGCAGAAGAGGTGGGCGTTGACGATGGGGGAGTCGTCGAGCGCGGCGGCGGCGGCGAGCTCGGGTGCCGCCGCCAGCGGCGGCGGCAGGAGCCGTCGCGCGGCCCGCGCGGGGACGGCGAGGACGACCGCCTCGGCCGGGATCGCCTCCGCCGCGCCGGTCGGCGTCTCGCCCGCCACCGCCAGTCCGGACGGCCCCCCGGCCCGCAGCGCCGTGGCGCGCCAGCGAAGCTGGAGCGCGACCCGCGCCGCGGCGAGGGATGCCCGGGCCGGGGGATCCAGCCAGCGGGTGAGGTCGGTGCGGGGCACGCGCAGCGCGGAGGCCGTCGGCCCCGCCATGAGCCCGTCGCGGATGACGAAGGCGGCCAGCCCCGCGCTGCCCCGCGCCAGCGTCACGTTGCAGCTGGCGACCAGGATCGGCTCCCACAGCCACGTGCAGCTGGCCGCCGACTGCCCCTCGGCCTGGAGCCATCCCAGGCAGGGGACGCCGTCGAGGGCGGCGAGCTCCTCGTCGTCGAAGCGTGCCACCCGCTGGCCGAGGGCGGCCGCCCCGGCGCGGTCGGCCGGGGAGAGACCGGGCCAGCGCGCGAGGGCGCCGGCGAGGTGGAGCGGGGACGGCAGGGGGAGGGCCCGGAGGGTGCGGGGCGCGGCTGGGCCGGCCATGACGAGCTCGAGCCGCCGCTGGCGCACGGCCGGGGCGGCGGCGAGCCGGACGAGCAGCCGCTCGAGAGCCGCGCAGCAGCCGAGGAAGACGTGCTGGCCGGTGTCCACCCGCCCGGCGTAGGGATCGGCGACCGAGCGGCACAGTCCGCCCAGGTGGGGGGCGCGCTCGACCAGGGTCACCCGCTCGCCGTGGTCCGCGAGCCGAAGGGCCGCCGCGATCCCGGCGAGCCCGCCGCCGACCACGACGGTGCGGGGGGAGGCCGCCCGCGGGCTCATCGGCCGTCGGCGGGACGCAGGAAGGCGCCGAGCACGAGCCCGGCGCGCCTCGCGCCGCCGACCCTGACCCGGTCCGACTGCACGTCGAAGTCACGGGCCTCGATCGCGGTGAGGAGCCGCCCGTACACCGCCGCCAGCGCCGCCGGGCAGCCGCGCGCGTTGCGCTGGAGCCTGGGGATGAGCGGGCGGGCGTCGGCGAACGCCTGGCGGGCGCGGCCGACCTCGAAGCGCATGAGCTGCCGTCGCCGCGCGCCGGCGGGGCCGGGCGGCGGCGGCTCGACCAGCTCCTCGGCCGAGCAGCCGAACCGCGCCAGGTCCTCGGCGGGCAGGTAGCAGCGGCCGAGCAGACCGTCCTCGCGCAGGTCGCGCAGGACGTTCGTGAGCTGCATCGCGAAGCCGAGCCGGATGGCCAGCGGGGGGACGAGGGGGTCGTGGGCCTTCACCGTCCCGAAGATCTCGCAGCTGAGGAGCCCGACGACCCCGGCGACGCCGTAGCAGTAGCGCTCGAGGTCGGGGAGGGTGCGGACCGCCAAGGGGGCACAGTCGGCCGCGCAGCCGTCGATCACCCCGTGGAGGTGGGCGGGGGTCAGCCCGCGGCTCTGGACGGCGTCGGCGAGCGCCAGCCAGGCGGGGCCGGGCGGGCGACCGGCCAGGGTGGTGTCGAGGTCGCGCCGCAAGGCTTCGAGCCGGCCCCGCCGGCTGGCGGCGTCGCCGGGGCCGTCGGCGATGTCGTCGGCGCGGCGGCAGAACCCGTAGACGGCGTAGATCGCCCGCCGCTTCGGCGCCGGGAGGAGGAGGAACGGGTAGTAGAAGTTGGCCGCCGCCCGGCGAACCGCCCGGGCGGTCGCGCGGTGGGCGGCGCGCACGGCCGCCG
>DAHUZI010000039.1 GCA_027306595.1 Candidatus Dormiibacterota bacterium
GGGGCGGGGCGGGGCGGGGTCGGCTCTGCGGCTCCAGCGGAGCTCAGGCGGCGGACGAAGGTGCTGAGCTCGGCGCGGGCGGTCGCGAGCGCGAGCTCCGTGCCCAGCGGGCCGGCCGCCGCGGTCCAGGCCCGGCCTGCCGCCTCCGCCGCAGCGCCCAGGTGGTCACCCCCGCCGCCCGCGAGCGCGTGGGCGGCGGCGAGCAGGTCGTGACGCTGGGCCGCGCCGGGCATGACGAGGAGGCCCGCCGGGGACGACCCCGGTTGCGGGGCTGGACTCTGCGAGCCGAGGGCCGCGGCGAGCAGCGAGCCCGCCTGGAGCAGGTCGGCGGTCGCGCCTGCGCGCCCGGGCCTGGGCAAGGCGGCGTCGACCAGGTGCACGCGACCGTCGGGGCCCACCCAGACGTTGTCGGCGTGCACCGCCCCGTGGTGGAGGCCGGTCTGGTGGAGCGAGGCCAGGGCCCCGAGGAGGTCCGCGCCGATGGCGGCGACCTGCCCCGGGGTGAGCGCCACCACCGTCCCAAGCCGTCGGAGGGCGATCCCGGGGGTGAGGTCGCGGACCACCCAGAGCCGGTCCCCGACGGTGTGGAGCGCACGCACCGGCACGACGCGGTCGTCGCTGATGGCGCCGAGCCGCTCGAGGCCGGCGGTGGTCCGCCGCCGGGCGGCGGGCGCCATCGGCAGGAGCACCCGCACCACCACCCGCGCCCCTGAGGGCAGCCGGCCCTCCCAGCTGTCGCCCCCCGGTCGCCGCCCGAGTCGCGCCACCAGCTCTGGCGGGTCGCCGCCGGTTGAGCGGAACCCCGGGGGCGGATTCGGCGTTGACATCGAGTCGGTCACCCTCGTCGGTATAGAGTGAGCCCCAAACGGGGGGGCGGGGTCGGCGTGGAGCGGATCGTCGTGGATTGGCCAGGGAGACGGCTGTGTGGTCTGCGGGCTACGGGATCGACCTCGGGACGGCCAACACGGTCGTCTGCCATCCCCGGCGCGGCATCCTGCTCAACGAGCCGTCGGTCATGGTGGTTCCGGCCGGGGGCGGGCGCGGTCGCCGGCCACTTCTGATCGGCCACGAGGCGCGGGAGCTGACCGGGCGCACCCCGGTCGGCATGTTGACGGTGCGGCCGATCCGCGACGGGGTCGTGACCGATCTCCAAACCGCGCGCTCCTTCATCATCGGCATCCTCCACCAGGTGGCGCGGCGCCCCTGGGAGCGGTTCCGTCCCCACGCGGTGACCGGAGTGCCGGCCGGGGCCACCGGGCTGGAGCGGCAGGCGCTCACCGAGGCGGTCGAGGAGTCGGGAGCCGGGCGCGTCGACCTCGTGCCGGAGCCGATCGCGGGAGCGGTCGGGAGCGGGATCGATCCCCTGGAGCCGCAGGCCCACATGGTGGTGGATGTCGGCGGCGGAACTGCCGAGGTCACCGCCTTCTGCTTCGGCGGCATCCTCACCACCCGCTCCTGCCGGGTCGCGGGCGACGAGATGACGATCGCCCTCTACCAGTACCTGCGGCAGGAGCACCAGCTCCTGGTGGGCGAGCTCACGGCCGAGGACATCAAGATGCGGCTGCGCAACGGCCACACCGACGGGGATGGCAGCCTCATGGTCGAGGGCCGGGACCTCGTCACCGGCCGACCCAAGCTCCTCACCCTGGCGCCCGGCGAGGTGGCCGAGGCGCTCCGCCCCACCGTCGACGGCATCATCGAGACCCTCGCCAACGCCCTCGAGGACCTGCCCCCCCAGGCGGTCGGCGACATCATGCAGCACGGTATCCTCGCCTTCGGCGGCGGCTCCCTGCTCGAGGGCTTCGAGGCACGCCTCGAGGACGCCTTCGGGTTCAACGTCCGACTGGCAGAGCGGCCCCTCACCTGCGTCGCCGAGGGCGCGGCGGCCTGCCTGGCCAACCCCCGCATCGTGTCCGCCTACGCCGAGGTCCACGGCTGAGGTCAACCCCGCGGTCTGCGGGCGCGGCACCGTCACAGCGCGCCGCGATGGCAGCGGACCGCGTCGCAGCCACCCGACGCCCCTGACGCTCGGGCCGGGCTGGGCGGCACCGCGGTCGTGGGCCGTTGCCCCGGGGCCGGATGGCGGGCCGGCAGCCCGGGGGCTGGGACCACCGCCGGCAGCGCCGGGGCCGGCCCGGTGGCGAGGATCTGGCGGCGGTGCGCGAAGAAGTACTGGAGGATCTCCTTGACCGCGGGCTGGCTCGCGTAGTAGCCCTGACCCCCCCCGCGGACCATCACCGTGACGACCACCTGGGGGTTGCGCATCGGCGCCGCGGCGGTGAACCAGGCGTCGGGGCCGCCATGGGGGGCGGAGGGGTCCTGGGCGGTGCCGGTCTTGCCGCCCGCGTCTAGGCCGGTGCCGAGCAGCATCGACCCAGTGCCCTGGGTCACCGCCATCCGCATCCCGGTCCGCACGGGGCCGAGGCGAGCAGCGAACGGCAGCGTCGTCGGGGCGGGCTGCGGCAGCCGCGCGGCTCCCCCCGGACCGCTCACGGCCAGGCCGAGCCGGGGGGTGACGACACGCCCGGTGGCGTCGGCCGCGGTCCAGCGCGCCACCTGGATCGGGGTCGCCGTGACGTAGCCCTGGCCGATCCCGAGGATCACCGTGGATCCCGGATACCAGGTGGCGCCGAGCTGCCGCACGGTGGCCGGCGTCCCGAGGAATCCCGGGCTCTCGCCGGGGAGGTCGATGCCGCTCACCTGCCCGACCCCAAGCGCGCGGGCGACGCGGTCGATCCGCTTCGGACCGAGCGCCACCGCCAGCTTGTAGAAGTAGACGTCGTTCGACCAGGCGATGGCTTCGGCGAGGTTCTGGGGCGGAAGCGTCGTCCAGCTGTGGTAGCTGGCACCGTCGTAGGCGAACGTGTAGCCCGTCGGGATCACCGCCGGGGGTGGGATCGCCTGGTACACGGTGTCGGCGGCGGCGACCGCCAGCTTGAAGACCGAGCCGGGCGGGAGTGCCGTCTGGGTCGCATGCTCGACCAGGGGCGAACCGGGCGCGACCAGGGTGTGGTCGACGGCCGCGCTGTTCACCGGCGGACCGTAGGCGTTGTCGTTGTAGGCGGGCAGGCTCGCCATCGCCAGCACCTGGCCGGTCCGGGCATCGAGCACGACCGCCGCCCCGAGGTCGCCGGTCTGCGACCCGGGAAACGCCCCGTCCAGCGCTTGGCGCAGGGCCCGAGTCGCGACCTCCTGGAGCCCGAGGTCGAGGCTGAGCTCGACGGTCCGACCGGGACGGGGCGCCACCGTGGGGCCGAGGGCGATCGGCTGGCCGGCCGGGTTCACGAGGATCGCCTGCGAGCCGAAGCGGCCGCTCAGGATCCGGTCGTACTCGAGTTGAAGGCCGGCGCGGCCGACCAGGGATCCGGGGGGCAGCAGGCCGAGGCGGCGCACGTCGGCGGGGGTCTCGACCCCCGTGTAACCGATCAGGGGACCGACGAGCGAACCGTACGGGTAGACCTCACGCTCGGTGGGGGTGACGATGACGCCGGGGATGGCGGCCTCGGCCACCCGCCGCCCGATGGCGACCGAGATGGCGGCCGCCAGCGGGACCGCGAAGCCGCCCCCGGGCGGCGGGGCCGCCAGGGCGCGGGCGAGGGCGCGGGGCGGCCGGCCGAGGATCCCCGCCAGCCGGAGGAAGGCGGCGCTCCCGGGGCGCAGGATCCCCGGGATGCCCTCGACCGCGTCGGCGGCCACATCGCGGGCGAGAACCACGCCGTGGCGGTCGGTGATCTCGCCCCGCGCCGGCGGGAGCGCGACGTAGCGGGTCATCTCCTGGATGGCGGCCTGGCGGAGCGCGGGGCCGTGCACCGCCTGGAGCCGATAGGTGAAGAGGCCGAGCCCGGCGAGGAGTGCCACCAGCCCGGCGCTGGTCACCCGCACCAGCCGTGGCCGCTCCCGCAACCGCCAGGGGAGCCGCCAGAGCCGCCGTCGCTGCGCGTCGCTGCGGGAGCCAAGGACGATGCCGAAGGCGACGAGGTGGGCGAGCGCCGCGGTGCCGCCGTAGCTGACGAGCGGGAGCGGAATGCCGGCCAGCGGTCCGACGCCGAGGTTGCCGGCGACCGAGACCGTGGTCTCCGTGCCGAGCAGGATGGCGAGCCCCCCCGCGACGAGCGCGCCCTGCTGGGTGCGGGCGCGCGAGGCCGCCAGGACCAGCCGCCAGAGCAGGACCGCGACGGCCAGGAGCAGCACCGCGGCCGCGACCAGGCCGAACGCCTCCACGAGGCTGGCGAACGCGAGGTCGGTCTCACGAGCGGGCAGGTAAGTCGCCAGCAGCCGGTGGAGCGGGGAGCGGACCGCGCCCAGCAGGCCACCGGTGGCGATCGCCACGTGGGCCTGGAGCACGGTCCAGCCCGATCCGCTCGCCCCCCCGCCGCCGAGGAACGCGTGGAGGCGGGCGATCTGGTAGGGGCGCAGGAGCTTGAGACCGAGCGGGACCACGGCCGCCGCACCCAGCCCGAGCCCCGCCAGCCAGCGCCAGTCGACCTTGGCCAGGAGCAGCGAGCCGGCCACGATCACGACGAGGAGCCCCGAGGTGCTGAGGTCGGGCTCGAGCAGCGTGAGCCCGATGGGGACTGCGGACAATCCGAGGGCGAGCGCGAGCCGGCGGCGGGCGCTGAGCCGCGGGACGGTCAGGACCTCGGCGAGGATGAGCAGGAGCCCGAGCTCGGCCAGCTCGGACGGCTGGAGGACGAACGAGCCGACCACCAGCCAGCGCCGGGCGCCGAAGGCGCGGACGCCGTGGACCTCGACGGCGAGGAGCATGAGGACGCTGATTGCATAGACGGCCCGGCCGATCCAGGTCCAGGTGTCGCGCCGCATCCGCCAGACGGCGACGCAGCCGACGAACCCCACGACCACGATGACGGCCTGGTGGAGGGCGAGGGAGGACTCGCCGAGGGCGACGAGGTTGACCAGCCCGAGGCCGGCGAGCGTGACCAGCGCCGTCAGGAGCGGCCAGTCCAGCGCCGGCCGGGCCGCCTCGGCGAGGGGCCGGGCGGGGGGCGTCGCGGGGCGCCTGGGGCGTCCGAGACGTCGGGGCGCGAGGCTACGCTCCATGGGTCTCCACCCGCGGGACGGGCCGCTGGCCCGCGGTCTCCGCAACCCCGCGCCTGAGCCATGCTACCCGACGTCGCGCGATCGGCCATGGCTGGAACGCCGTCCCGGCCGCGTAGACTCGCATCCCGTGCAGCAGCCCCCGCCGCCGGACGCGGACGCCGCGCACATCCTCCTCGTGGAGGACGAACCGATGATCGGCCGCATCCTAGAGTTCAAGCTCCGGATGGAGGGGCACCGCGTCACCTGGGTACGCTCCGCCGCGGCCGCCGAGGCGCTCCTCCGAGACGGCGGGGTCGACCTCCTCCTCAGCGACGTGACGCTGGAGGAGGACGGCTGCCAGCTGGCCGCGCGCGTTTCCGCGGCCGGCTGGCGTCCGCGCGCGGGGGTCGTGCTGATGCCCGAGCAGCGCGACCGCGCAGCGCAGGCGCGCTGTCAGGCCGCTGGGGTCGCCGTGGTGCTCAAGCCCTTCAAGCCGACGGTGGTGGCGGCCCAGCTACGGACCCTGCTCGAGGCCGCCCCCCGCCCGGCGACGGCTCCGCCGGGCTGACGCGGCCTCGAGGGCCACGCCTCACCGCAGGCCGTCGAAGAGATCGTCGCGGGGCGGCCCCCCCGGCCGCCGGACCGCCAGCGAGGCCGGGGCGACCTCCACGAATGCCTCCCGGTTCATCTCCGCATGGAAGACGGCCGGCGGGATCTGCAGGAGGGGTCCGTTGTCGGACTGGCTCGCGTGGGCGAGCAGGGCCAGGCGCTTGCGCTCCACGGCCCGACCGATCGGGACCACGAAGCCCAGGTCCTCATCGGGGGTCCCGGGCGGGGGATCGGCTGGGGAGTCGTCGTCGAACCAGGCGCTGAGGTCGACCCCCCAGCGTGGGGCCTCGGCGATCAACCGGGCGAACCACGACCGGGGCCAGGCCGTGTAGCAGAGGCGGACGGGCTCATCCGCCGCGCGGACGGCGGCGACGGTGGCCCGGTGAGCCTGGATGTGGTCCGGATGCCCGTACCCCCCGTCGGGATCGTACGTCACGACGACCTGGGGCCGGTGCTTGGCGATCAGACCGGCGATCCGGTCGGCGACCGCCCCGACCGGCGTCCGCCAGAAGCTCCGCGGGTCGTCGTTCTCCGGCCACCCCCGCATCCCCGAGTCGCGATATCCGAGCTCGACCAGGGTCCCGACCCCGAGGATCCCGCAGGCGGCGGCCAGCTCGCCGTGGCGGTGGCGGGCGACGGCCTCGGGGTCGTGGCCGGGGTCGTGGGGCTTGGTCCCGTCCGGGGCGTCGCCGAGCTCGCCGCCGGTGCAGGTGACCAGAACGGTGCGCATGCCCTCGTCGGCGTAGCGGGCGAGGATGCCACCGGTCCCCGTCACCTCGTCGTCGGGATGAGCGTGGACCGCGAGGAGCGTGAGCCGCCGGGTCACGCCCCGGGACTCAGGCGTTCGCCCAGCGCCCGAAGGCGCTCGAACGTGTAGATCCCGGTGCGATGGCCATCGCGCCAGGCGGCGCCCAGGGCGTACTGGCCGACCAGCTCGACGGTGACGAGGTCGGCCTCCCCCGGCCGCAGCTCCGGCTCGCGATCGAAGCGCCCGGGCCGGCCCATCTCGCCCTGGCAGACGGCGCACGGGCAGGCGCGGCGGAGCTCCTCGAAGGGGATCTGGTGGACCTCGCCGTCGGCCCAGGTGACGACCAGGGCCAGCTCGGCCTCGTCATAGGCGAAGGCGGTGGGGGTGGGGGGGGCCGGGGCCGCGAAAGTGGCCATGGCGCCACAGTAGCACCGGCCCCGGGAGGGGCCCGGGGCGGGGTCGGACCACGGCTACCGCCCGCGCCCCGGCGGGGCGGGAGGCGCGCTTGGCGTCGTAGAGGTCGCGGTCGGCGGTGTCGACGAGCTCGCGCGCTCCGCTGCCGTCCCCGGGCGCCTGGGCGGTGCCCACGCTGATGTGGACGGGTGGCGAGACGGAGGCGAGCTGGGCAGCCGCGCGGGCGCCCACGCGGGCCGCCGCCGCCCGGTCCGCGTCCGGGAGGAGGATTGCGAACTCGTCCCCGCCGACCCGGTAGACGCCGTCCCCGTGCCGGACCGCCTCGGTGAGGGCGCGGGCGACCGCCGCGAGCGCCTGGTCGCCCGCGAGGTGGCCGCCCGGGCCGTCGTTGATCCGCTTGAGCTCGTCGACGTCGGCGAGCGCCATCGCGAAGGGATGGCCGGCCGCGCTCGCCGCGAGCAGGACGGCGAGGTCGGCGTCGAACGCCCGGCGGTTGCGCAGCCCCGTGAGCCCGTCGAGGAGCGCCTCCGCTGAGCGCCGGGCGAGCCGGTCACGCTGGTCCCGGACCACCAGCGACTGCCGCAGGCCGAATCCGGCCCCCACCACGATTGCGCCCGCGACGACGAGCCGGGCCTGCGGCCCGTTGGCCCCCACCGCGACCAGGGCGAGCGCGGACGTGAAGAGCAGGGCCGCGGGCACGGCCGAGGCCCGCACGGGCCGGCCGCGGGAGGCACGGGGGCCCAAAGCCGGCCGGGGCGGGCGGAGCCGGTCGCGGGCCGGCGCCCGAAAGCCGATCGCGTACGCCAGCCCGTAGAGGGCGGTGAACCAGAACGGCGGAGCGGGAACGGCGCTGCGCCCGTCCACCGCCGCCTGGATCACGGACAGGAACGCCAACCCTCCGACCAGGACCAGGAGCTGGCCGAGCCCCCGGGGGTCGCGCCGGTCGCGCTCGTTGGCCCTCGCCCATCGGATCCCCACCAGGACCACGACCTCGGCGATCCAGCTGACGGCCACCGCCAGGACCCGGGGACCCGCGTGGGAGCCGGGGACGAGGACCAGGGGGGTCGCGAGGGCGAGGAGGGCGACCCCCAGGATGGCGGCGTCCACCAGCGTCGCCAGACCCCGGCTGGTCCCCCCGGCGCGGACGACACGGACGGCCATCGCCACGAGCAGGCAGGTGACGGCCGCCAAGGGGAGGGAGGCGAGGGGGAGGACTGGCACGGGGCCGTGGGCCCGGACGCCGACGGCGTCGAAGATCGCCAGGGCGAGATAGGTGGCCGCGGCAAAGCCGGCAGCGGCGGCGCACCAGCGCCAGAACGTCGTGGTCAGCGGGTCGCGGGCGCCCGCCCAGTCCGCCGCCACGGCCGCGCAGAGTCCGGCCAACCCGACCTCGACGACGGCCCGGGCGCCGCCCGGCGAC
>DAHUZI010000042.1 GCA_027306595.1 Candidatus Dormiibacterota bacterium
CGGGCGGCCGCCTCCTGCGCCTGGCGGCGGAACGCCTCGGTGCGCTCGAGCTGCGACCAGTTCGCCCCCAGCTGGTCGTACTTCTTGCGCTTGACCGGGTCTTTGAGGACCTCGTAGGCCTCGTTCACGCGCTTGAAGCGCTCGGTCGCCTTCGGGTCGGTGTTGACGTCGGGGTGGAGCTGGCGGGCGAGGCGGCGGTAGGCGACCTGGATCTCCTTCTGCGTCGCCGACCGCGCGACCCCCAGCGTCGCGTAGTAATCGTGGAACTCCACCCCCGAACCCTACCCCACCCGCCGGCGCCGGAAACGACGGCGGATCACCGGCTGGAGGCCTCCAGCCGGCGGCGCACGTCGGCGACCAGGGCGGCCGGACCGGGGAGGAGCCGCCCCCGCCCGTCCGCCAGCTCGCCCTCGAGGATGAGGCGGGCCACCTCCTGCTGGGGGGCGGCCCGGCGGTGGACCACCAGCGCCCCCTCCCCAGGCCGGGGCCCGTCGAGGGGGAGCGGCCCCTGGTGTTGGAAGCCGCCGTCGGGGCCCACCGTGCCGACCCCGCTCGCAAGGTCGACGGTCCTCGCCACCGATCCCAGGTTGTGGAGGATGAGCTGGGACCAGCCGCAGGTGAGCCGCTCGGGCAGGGTCCCGGTTGCGGCGGGGTCGAAGACCGAGACGTGCTCGGCCAGGATCGAGGGCCGGCCGGCGTCGCGGGCGGCGAGGTTCCACAGCGGGACGGAGGCCACCAGCCGGGGGTTGACCTCGATGCAGAAGACCGTGTCGTCGGCGGCCACCACGAGGTCGACGCCGAAGAGCCCCCGATGCCCCTCGCGCTGGAGCCAGGCGGCGGCCCGGGCCGCGACCGAGCGCACCGCCGCCTCGGCGGCGAGCGGCCGCCCGAAGTCGTTGCCGCACGACCCCAGCGGGTGCGGGGTGAGGACGTCGATCCCGGTCAGCTGCCGGCAGGCGACCCCGAGCGCGATGCGCGCGTCGCCGATGACGCCGGTCACCGTGACCGGGTCGCCGGCCACGAAGGTCGCGACCCGGCAGCTGCGCCCCTCGTCCGCGTGCAGGGCCGCCGCCAGCGCCTTTGGGGTCTCGGCGAGCCGGGTCGTCCTCCCGCTGTAGCCGCTGGCCAGCTGGACCACCCAGGGGCCCTTCAGGCCCAGCGCCGCCTCGAGGAGCTGGGGACCGGCGGGGCCGACCACCGTGGGGGCGAGCGGGAGCCAGGCGCCGGGGGCGGTCCGGGCGAAGTGGGCCTTGTTCTCGAGCCGGCGGGCCACCTGGGCCCGGGCATTGGCGAGCGGCCGGCCGGTCGCCCGCACCAGCTCGGCGATCCGGACCGACGGCTTCCAGACCACGACGGCGCCGGCGGACCGGGTCAGCCACTCGCGCACCGCCGCCTGCTCGAGGAGCGCGAGCGCCCCGGCGCGCGCGGGCGCCGGGACCTCGGTGACGCGACCCCGGGGCTCGTCGACGATCCCGCACGCGTCCGCGCAGACCGCCAGGAGCCCGCTGCCGAGGGCGGGGATCGGGTCGGCCCCGACGTACGCCGCGGGGCCCGACGGGTGGGGTTCGGTCAACGGCGCTCGGCCGGGGGGCCGAGCCCGGCCGCCACCAGCCGCCGATCGAGGGCGGCCACGTCGCCGACCCAGTCGAGCCCGGAGCGGCCGAGGGGCGTGGGGTCGGGGGCGCAGTCGAGCTGGGCGGCCTCGCCCGTGAGCAGGGCCGCCACCCGCCGCCCCCCGAGGAGCTGAGCCGCCTGGCGGATCGCCGCCAGGACCGCGATCCCCTCCCACGAGGTCGTGACCCCGCAGGCGGCGGCAAGGACCCGGATCGGCTCGAGCCCGGCCGCATCCACCGGCCAGCTCCGCCCACCGCTGGCCCCGACGAGCCGCCGCACGGCCCCGTGGCGGCGCCCCCGCTGGGCCCCGAGCTCGAAGGGCCGGCCGCCGCCGGCCGCCCCGCTCCCGCGCACGGCGTGGAGCTGGGGGCCGCCGCCGGGGCGATCGCCGAATCCCTCCGCCAGCCCCACCATCGTCGCCCCGCTGCTGGCGAAGGCGAAGACGGCGTCGACGGCGCGGTCGCCCGCCAAGCCGGACTCGAGCTCCCAGGCGATGGCCCGGTAGGCCATGGGGGCGAGGGGGTGGACGGACGGGCGCAGATCCTCGCAGCCGAAGGCGTCGACGGCCCGGCGGAGGCAGGCTACCGGGGCGGGGCTGACGAGCAGGATCCCGGGGTAGCGCGCGAGGGCGCGGAGCTTGACCTCGGGGGTGCGGGGCGAGACGAGGACGACCACCGGCACCCCCTCGAGGGCGGCGTAGGCGGCGGCGGCGACGGCGCCGTTGCCGGAGGAGGAGAGGACGCCCGGGCGCCCCGACGCCCGCAGGGCGGCGCACTGGATGGCCAGCGCCCGGTCCTTGTGGCTGCCGGTCGGGTTGCCGTCCTCGCGCTTCAGCCAGAGGTCCGCCACCCCGAGGGCACGGCCGAGCGCCGGCGCCGGCACCAGCTGGGTCCGGCCCTCGCCGAGCGTGGACCCCACCTCGCTGGGTAGACTCCACCGGGCCCGGTCCTCCGGCCCCGGCCGCAGGCCGGCTGCCCGGTCGGCCGCGGCGTCGGCCGTCACGGGAGCCCACCGGTGGACGAAGCGGTCCGGAGCGCTGACCCCAGCTGTCCTGATTGCGGCGGGCGGGTCCAGGTGCCGGCCGATGCCGAGGTGGGCGAGGTGGTCGAGTGCCTCCAGTGCGCCGCCCCGCTCGAGCTGGTCGCCACCCGCCCGCTCACGCTCGTGCCCTTCGACGAGGAGGAGAAGTAGCCGGCGGCCGCAGGGCCCGCACCGCCGCCCGGAACCCCCGCCCCCCGGGGTCCGGCCCGTAGAAGGCGTGGAAGACGCCCGGGCAGGCCGGGGAGAATAAGACCGTGGACCCGAGGGAGGCGGCGGCGGCGGCCAGGGCGACCGCCTCGTCCAGGGTGGGCGCCCGCTCGATGTGGGCGGCCGCCCCCGCCGCCTCCAGCGCCCGGGCGATCCGCTCGGAGCCCGGGCCGGGGAGGAGCACGACCCGCCGGACCGGATCGGGGACGGTGGCGGCCAGCGGCCCGACGTCGAGGCCCTTATCGTCCCCGCCGCAGATGAGGACGACGGGCCGCCCGCAGGCCTGGATGGCCGCCACCGTCGACTGCGGGGTCGTCGAGTTGAGGTCGTCGACGAAGTCCACCCCGTCCTGCTGCCAGACCAGCTGGGTGCGGTGGCGCAGGGGGGCGAAGGTGCGGAGCGCGTCGGCGGCCGCCGCCGGCAGCGGGCCCAGCGCCGCCACGGTGGCGACCGCGGCGCGGATGTTCGCGCGGTTGTGGGCGCCGCGGAGCGCGAGCCACGCCACCGGGAGCCGCTCGGCCATCCGCCCGCTGCGGCGGACGACGACGGCGTCGCCGTCGTCGGCGGCCCCATCCCGTCCGGCGAGGCCCGCCAGCTCGCGAGCGAAGCGCAGCTCGCGAGCGCCTGGGGCGACCGGGCACCGCGCGAGGCTCACCGGGTCGTCCCCATTGCGGACCGCGACTCGGTTGCCCGGGAGGGCGAAGAGGCGCGCCTTGGCGGCGGCGTAGGCGGCGAAGCCCCCGTGCTCGTCCAGGTGGTTGGGGGTGAGGTTTGTGAGGCAGGCGACCGCGGGCGCCGTCTCCATCTGGAGGAGCTGGCGGTTGCTGATCTCCACGACCAGCAGGTCGGCCGGGCCGCCGGCGGCGGCCTCGACCAGGCACGGCAGGTGATGGCGGTCATTGCCGGCCAGCCGCACCGCCTCGACCGCGGGAGTGCGGGCGGCTAGGGCGGCGATCAGCGCGGCGGTCGTGGACTTGCCATGGCTGCCGCTCACGCCGACGACCGGGCCGCTGGCGCAGTCGAGATAGGCCTGGGCGAGGCTGTAGAGGGGTCGCCCCGCATCCCGCCAGGCGGCCAGCGGCCGGTTGGCGGGGTGGAGGAACCAGGCCTGGGTCGGCACCACGACCGCCGCCTCGTCGATCCCCTCGAGGTACCGGTCGCCGAGCCGCCAGCTCCACACCCCCTCGAGGAGCGCCCGCCAGCGGGCCCGGCGCAGGGGCACCGGCAGACCGGCGTGGGCGCGCTCGAACGCGGCCGCCACCGACTCGGGGCCGGACTCGGGGGCGAGGTCGTGGCCCACGACCCTGGGGCAGCCGGCGGCCAGGCAGAAGCGCGCCATCTCGGCGCCCTCGACGCTGGCGATGCCGACCACGTGGATGGGGGCGTCGCGGTGCGGGGCGAGGGCCGCGGGCAGGACGGCCGCAGCGGCCCCCGGTGGCGGCATCGCAGTGATCGTACGGGTCCCGCCGACGCCCGGGCGGGGCCCCTCAGTCGGCCGGCTGGGCGCCGTCGCCCCCGAGGCGCCGCCAGCCGAGGACCTGGTAGCGCTGCTCGAAGGTCCGGCGTGGCTCCACCCGCACCGCCCCGGTCTCGCTGCAGGCGTGGACCACCCGCTCGGCGTCGAGGGCGAGCGCGACGTGGCTGACGCGCCGCCCGCGCGACAGCGCCCCGGCGAGGTCGCCGGCGTCGACGGCCGCAGGGGCGACCCGCGCGCCGCAGGCCCGCTGCCCCCGGCTGTTGCGGGGCAGAAGGAGCCCGACTCGAAGGAGGGCCCGCCAGACCAGCCCGGAGCAGTCGAAGCCGCGCCCCCCGGTTGCCCCCCAGACGTAGGGCCGGCCGACCTGGGCGACAACGAAGTCCAGGACCTGCGGCCAGGCCGGGCTGGGGGACCACGCCCCGGGGAGGACCGGGGTGAGGCCCAGCCGGCCAGGGTCGCCGGGCGGGCCGAGCCGGAACGGCGCCGCCCGGTCAACCCAGCCGACCGCCTGACCGGGGGCCCGCACCAGCAGGGCGGCCCCGCGCACGGCGAGGAGCTCGGCGGGGGGATCGCCCGCGAGCAGCTCGGTCGTCAACGAGGCGCCGGCCCCACCTGGGCCGGGGCGGCCGCGCCAGACCGACAGGGGCTCGACCTGGGGCCAGCACGCGCGCCGGGGCCGGCGGTCGGCGAGGACGTGGAGCCGCACCGCGAGGTCGGGCCAGCGGGCCCCGATCCGGGCCCGCACCGCCTGTGCCTGGGCCCCGACCCCGACCACCCCGACGACCCCCTCCGGCGTGGCCCGGACGTCGAAGACCGGGTCCGGGTAGCGGGCCGCCATGCTGCCGCGAAGCTCCTCCAGGGCGAGCGATAGCTCGGCGGGCAAGCTCACCTGTCGGTCCCCCGGCCGGAGCCCCGACCGAGCAGACCCGCCAGGCCCCGCCGGGTCTGCGGCTGGGCCGTGATGTGGGTCCCGTCGGTGACGAGGATCAGCGGCGAGAGCGGGCTCGCGGCCTCGCGGAACGCCCGTGCCACCGCCCGGGTGAACCGGTCGGGGCCGCGGTCGGCGCCCAGGGCCACGAGGACGAGCCCACGGTCCGGGGCGGCCAGCCGCGCCGGCCCCCCGCCTCGACCGACGAGGAGCCGCCGGAGCTCGGGGACCACCAGCAGGCTGGAGACGAAGAGCCGGTCGCCGCCGAACTGCCAGGGCCCGCCTCCCTCGGTGCGCTCGAGGGCGGTCAGCCAGCGGGCGAACCGGGCCTGGGTGTTGCGGTCGGCGAGGCGGCGCAGCTCGGCGTCGTCGAGCCCGGCGGCGGCGGCCTCGGGGACGGAGACCCCCCGGAGCGCCTCGTCCGGCAGCGCCTCGGCGACGAAGGCGCAGAGGCCGGGGACGACCGGCTGGCGGCAGAGCTCCTCACTGCGGTCGTAGGCGTCGACGCTGGCGTCGGTCCTCACGCACCAGAGGAGGGCGCCGGGGTCGGGGCCGCCCGCCGGCGGACCGCCGGGAGCGGCCACCAACCGGGGCGCGACCCCCGCGACGAAGCGCCCGATCTCGGCCGGCGCCGAAGCCCCGGGACGGTTGGCGTCGATGAACAGGGTCGTGAGCGCGAGCGACACCCCGCCCGCCGTCTCCCCGGCCCGGCGGGCCCGGACCGCGAAGCTGTCGGGGTCGGGCTCGAAGGTCCAGCCCGGGTAGCGCGCGCGCAGCTGGAGCGCCAGCCGGGCCGCGAAGGCCTGGCGGTCGGCGTAGGCGATGCCGCTGGACACCGGGGCCGGCGGCCGCTCAGGCCGCTCGACCGCGCCCGGCGACGTAGTCGAGGAGGACGTAGTCGCCGAGGCGATCCGGGCTGATGAAGAACGCGCGGCCCCGGTTCTGGCGGGTCATCCGGCGGACGAACTGGACGAGCTGCTGGTTGCTCTCCAGCATGAAGGTGTTGATCACGATGCCGTCGCGGGTGCAGGCGCGCACCGCCTCCAGGGTGCGCTGGAACGTCTCCGGCAGGGGCGGGTAGCAGAACACCGCCCGGTCGCCCTCCATGTGGGCGGTCGGCTCGCCGTCGCTGACGATGATGACCTGCCGGTTGCCCCCCGGATGGCGGGCGAGCAGCCGCCGTGCCAGCAGGAGCCCGTGCTGGAGATTGGTGCCGCAGACGTACTCGTTGTACGAGAGGTGGGCGAGGGCCCCCTGGGGGATCTCGCGGGCGTAGTCCGAGAAGCCGACGACGTAGAGC
This sequence comes from Candidatus Dormiibacterota bacterium, assembly GCA_027306595.1. Taxonomy (GTDB): domain Bacteria; phylum Chloroflexota; class Dormibacteria; order Aeolococcales; family Bog-877; genus DAHUZL01. The sequence goes on from DAHUZI010000042.1 coordinate 6,568, forward strand.
TGATCGCGGGGGTACTGGGTGCGGATCAGGGCGTCGAGGGCGAGGGCCACCTTCTTGGCGGCGTAGAAGTAGCCCCGCAGCGGCATGCTCCGGCTCATGTCAAGCATGAGGACGCTGGTGGTCCGGGTCGTGCGCTCGGTGGCGTGGACAACGAAGTCGTCAGGCCCCAGCCGGACCGGCACCCGCATCCCCCGGCGCCGCACCGCGCCGAGGAGGGTTTCGCCGAGGTCGAGGTCGAAGGCGTCGCCGAACTGGTAGGGGCGGGTCTCCCCCAGCCGGTCGCCCCCGATCCCACGGGCGGCGGTCGGGTGCGCCCCGAAGCGGTCCGCGGTCAGCCGCCGGAAGATGTCGCCCAGCGCCTTCTGCCCGATCCGGCGGATCCCGCGCGGGGTCAGCTCGAGCCCGCGCTCGCCGCGATGCAGGTAGCCCTGGCGCTCTAGCTGGCGGGCGAGCGCCTCGACCCGGTCAACGGTGCGGATGGCGTCGTCGCCGAGCGTGCGCCGGAGCTGGTCGCGCAACGGCTCCGACACCGGCTCGCCCCCGTAGGCCTGGCGCAGAGCGCCCTCCAGCTCCTCGGTTGTCCGCAGCTCCCCCATCAGATCGAGCGCGTCCCCGAAGGGAAGCGACTCGTCGCCCAGGAATCGGTACCGGGCGCCCGCCCCCTCCCTGACCCCGAGCTGGCGGAGCTGCCGGCCCAGCTCGGCCAGCGCCGCCTGGAGATCGGGATCGTCGAGCGCCGCCGCCATCATCGCCTCCAGCTCCCGCCGCGCCCGCGCGGGCATGGAGCGCATCAGCGCCCGCAGCGCCTCGCTCTGCTGGCGCAGGCGCTCGAGGAACCCCTCGAAGGTGGGCGGGGCGCCGGGGAAGAAGCCGCCGAAGGCGCCAAGGAAGCCGGCGTAGTCGGGGTCCTCGCCGGCCGCGTGGGCCCGCAGCATCCGGGTGAGCGCCTCCACCATCGCCCGCAGGCGCTGGCGCTCGGCCTCTCCCATCGACTGCATCGCCGCCCCGGCCTCGCGAAGCTGGGCCCCCACCATCTGGTCGCGCAGCTCGGTGAGCAGAGCCTTGAACGCCTCCTCCGCCGCCGGATCGAGGAACTCGTAGCCCTGCAGGGCCCGGATCGCCGAGGCGGGGTCGGGGGGGAGCGCGTCGAGCTGGCGCAGGCGCGCCTCCGCCATGCGCTTGCGGATGCGGTCGGCCGCGGGGTCGCCGTGGGCCGCGGTCGGCCGGGTGCGGTCGGCGATCCCCCGCCGCTCTTGCTCGACGATGCGGTCGAGCCGCTCGCGGATGTCGCTGAAGAGCCCCTCGAGGTTGAAGCGCTCGAGCTCCCGCTGGCGGCGGCGGCGCAGCTGGTCGATCAGCCCCTCAAGGCCCGGCAGGCGGCGGCCAGAGCCGTCCCGCAGGCCCTGGCCGAGCAGGCGGCGCAGCGCCGACTCGACGTCCCAGCCGTGAAAGACGTCCTCGGCCAGACGGCCGAAGCCGTCCTCGACATCGACCTCCGGGATGTCCTGGGAGCCGTCCCAGCTCGAGTAGCGGTGGCGCACCGCCATCGTCAGCTCCCGTAGACGGTGTTGCCGTCGACCTCGGTCTTGTTCAGCCGCTTACCCACGTGCAGGCCCTCGAGGATGAATTCGAGGGCGGCGGCGCTGGACCCCGGCGTCACCGGCTCCTCCAGCTTCGCCAGCTGGCGGTCGAGCCCGCCGGCCTCGGCGGCGGCGGCTCGGTAGCGATCCAGGGTCAGCGCCTCCCCCACCTCCACGTGGAGCCCCTGCTGGAAGCGCTGGACCAGCTCGGAGAACTCCTGCATCGAGAAGTGGCGGCGGAACACGTTGCCGCAGGCGGTCCGGAGCAGCTTGGCGAGCAGGCCCTGGTCGTCCCCCTCCTCGAAGGCCTCCAGTTCGAGCTTCCCCCAGGTGGAGGCGGCCAGCGCCCCGAGGTCCGAGATCCGGGGCACCGCCTGCGGCTCCTGGAGCCGGATCGCGCGCCGGGCGGCGGCCGCGCAGAGGCTCTCGTAGTTGGCGATCGACAGGCGCACCGACACCCCCGAGCGCTGGTTCACCTGGGGGCTGCGGCGGGCGAGCTGCGTCACCTCGGCGACGATCTCGCGCATATACGCCGGCACGTGCAGCGACACCGGCAGGTCGTCGAACGGGGCCCGCTCCGCCTCCATGATCGCGACCTCCTCCTCCACCTCGCGCGGGTAGTGGGTCCGCACCTGGGCGCCGAAGCGGTCCTTGAGGGGGGTGATGATGCGCCCGCGATTGGTGTAGTCCTCGGGGTTCGCGGTCGCGATCACGACCACGTCGAGCGGAAGCCGCACCCGAAAGCCCCGGATCTGAACGTCGCGCTCCTCCATGCAGGTGAGCAGCCCAACCTGGATGCGCTCGGCGAGGTCGGGGAGCTCGTTGATGGCGAAGAGCCCGCGGTTCACCCGGGGCAGCAGGCCGTAGTGGATCGTGAGCTCGTCGGCCAGGTACCGGCCCTCGGCGACCCGGATCGGGTCGACTTCGCCGATGAGGTCCGCGATGGAGGTGTCGGGGGTCGCGAGCTTCTCCCCGAACCGCGCATCGCGACCGATCCAGCTGATCGGCGTCCGGTCCCCCAGCTCCGCAAGGCGGTCGCGCCCGAAACGGCTGATCGGGGCGTACGGGTGGTCGTTGACCTCACTGCCGGCGATGATCGGGATCTGCTCGTCGAGGAGGCCGACCAGGAGCCGGATGAGCCTCGACTTCGCCTGGCCCCGCTCGCCGAGGAGGATGAGGTCCTGCCCGGCCAGGATCGCGTTCTCGATCTGGGGGACGACGGTGTCGTCGTAGCCGACGATGCCCCGGAAGACGCTCTCCCCCTGCCGGAGCATGCGGACGAGGTTGTCCCGCAGCTCGGCCCGGACGGAGCGGTGCCGGTACTCGCTGCCGCGAAGCTCGCCGACGGTGGTGGGGAGGGTCATGGGCAGGAAGGGCGGCCCGTGGGGGCCCTGGGGCCACTATAGCCCGGCCCCGCACCGGGGTCCCGGGCGGGGTCGGGCGCGAGGCGGACCGAGGCCGAAAGCGACGCGCCCGCCGGCCGCCTACCGCCCCAGCACCTCGCGCAGGAAGGCCAGGGTCCGCTCCCAGCTGAGCTGGGCCGCGGCCGCGCTGTACACGCTGGGGCGGTCGTCGTTGAAGAACGCGTGCTGGGTTTGGGGGTAGGTGTGGAACTCGTGGGCGACGCCCGCGGCCTGGAGCCGTTGGCCGAACAGCTGCGCGGCGGCGGGGCTCGCGTAGTCATCGTGGTCGGCGAAGTGCCCGAGGACGCGGGCCCGGATCCTCGAGAGCTCGGCGGCCGCATCGGGGATGCCGTAGAAGTCGACGCAGGCCGCAACCGACTCCCGAAGGGTCGCGAGCCGGACCGCCAGACCGCCCCCCATGCAGAAGCCGATCGCCCCGACGGCGGCGCCTCGGGCCTCGGCGGAGGCGACCAGGTGATCGACGGCCCCCGTCATGTCCCGTCCCGCCCGCGCCACGTCCAGCGCCATCGCCGCCTTGCCGGCCTCGTCAGGCTCGTCGAGGCCAACCGCCCGTCCGTGGTAGAGGTCGGGGGCGAGCGCGGTGAATCCCTCGGCGGCGAGCCGGTCGGCGACGGACTTGATGTGGTCGACGAGCCCCCACCACTCCTGGATCACGACCACCCCGGGGCCGGGGCCGGCGGCGGGGATGCTGAGGTATCCGGGGGTGGTGGTGCCGTTGCTGGCGAATTCGATCATCCGTGCGGGCATGGCCACTCCTTGGATGCGGCGGACCGCGGACACAGCGCCGCCGGGGCGCACGCCCGCCGGGGCCGAGGATAGGCGCCGCAGCCCGTGAGCGGCAACCTATCGGCCCGGTTGAGTTCGGCGACACCTCGCGGCCAGGTGGGCGCGACAGCCGTGCACGACCTGTCACCGTCCTCTCAGTGCCATCTCAGGATTCCGCGGTGGGCCCGGGATACCGTGGGCCACGACGCACGACCGAGACCTGACAGCGAGGCAGGCGCGATCAGCTCGGACTCCACCTTCGACACGGGAGACCAGTGATGATCCGGCTCAGAACCCTCTCGATGGCGGGCCTCGGAACCGCCGCCCTCCTCCTGGCGGCCGCGCCCGCCTCGGCCCACGGCAAGGCCCCGAGCGGCCCTGCCACCCTGGCGACCGGTCACGGCCTGCTGACCGCGCCGGTGCCGGGCACCACAACCGGCGCCACCGCGCGGGCACGCTTCGAGTTCATCGTCCGCCAGGTGGGCACCGGCCCGGTGCGCGGCCACACCGAGTTCCAGGTCTTCACGGGCAGGAAGCACCTCACGTTCTCGTCCCGCACCGAGTCGACCCTGGTGGCGACGCCGGCCACCTGCACGCTCAGCTACGCCGGGACCGGACGCGAGGGTCGAACCGCCGGCTACACCTACGCCGTCACCGCGACCTACAAGAGCGCCAGCTGCACCGGCAGCGCCAACACGTTCGCGATCACGATCACGCCGCCGGCCGGCAGCACCCAGCCGGTGTACACGCTCGCGGCCGCCCCGCTCCTGCGCGGCGCGATCCGCCTCCACTGACCGAACGTCCCCTGGGGGCGGGCGGCCCGGGCCGCCCACCCCCAATCGCGACCCCCCGGCGGGCCCGACCCGGCCCCGGGGTCAGCCCGTCCGGCTGAGGCCGGACGGACGCAGGTCGCGCAGCAGCAGCCGCGCCCGCCGCCGCCCCTGCCACTCGTCGGCCTCGAGTACGAACAGCCCGTCGACCCGCCGCCCGGTGGGCAGGTGGGCGCGCAACTGGGGCCGGTTGAACGCCAGCGCCTCGGCGACCCCGGTCCCGTCGTCGACGTGGACCCGCAGGTGCTGCGCGGAGGCGCCGAACGGGCTCGTCGCCACCACCCGAAGGTCCCGGCCGCACAGGAGGACCGGCGGGTTGCCCTGGCCGACCGGCTCGAACGCGCTGAGCTCGTCAGCGAGCTGGGTCGTGCACCACTCCAGCGTGCACACCGCATCGACGGTGAACGTCCGTGTCGGTTGGCCCGCGTCCGTGGACGCCTGCACGACGGTGGCGAGACGCTCGTGGAAGGCGGCGACGACCGCCGGGTCGGGGGCGAGGCTGAAGCCGCCCGCCGCGGCATGGCCGCCGAAGCGTCGCAGCAGGGCGCTGCAGGCCTGGAGCACCGCGACGACGTTGACCCCGCCGGCACCGCGGGCCGAGCCCCGCCACTCGTCGCCCGCCTGGCTGTGGACGAAGGCGGGCCGTGCGAACTCCTCGGCCAGGCGGCCAGCCACCAGGCCGACGATGCCGGGCGCAAAGGCGGGATCGCCGAGGGCGATGACGGGGCCGTCGGCGGCGGCGGTGACGTCGCGGCGGGCGACCTGGAGCGCCTCGGCGAGCGCCGACCGCCGCCGCTGGTTGAGCGCCTCCAGCTCGGCGGCCGCCGACCGCGCCTCCCGATCGTCCTCGGCCAGGCAGCAGCTGAGCGCCACCAGCGCGTCCTCCATGCGGCCGGCGGCGTTGATCCTCGGGGCGACGCTGAAGGCGAGGTCGGAGCTCGACGGCCCCTGGCGGCAGCCGGCGAGCTCCGCCAGCGCCCGCAGCCCGCGTGGCGCCTCGGCCCAGCTGCCCAGCCCCAAGCGGACCAGCAGCCGGTTCTCGCCGGTGAGCGGCATGCAGTCGGCGACCGTGCCCAGGGCCACCAGCGGCAGCTGGGCCGCCGCCGTCCCGGGGGGGATGAGGCCGCCGGTCTCCAGGGCCTGGACCAGCTTGTAGGCGACCCCGACGCCGGCCAGCCCCTTGAAGGGGTAGCCGTCGTCCTGGCGCCGGGGGTTGACCACGGCGTCGGCCGGGGCCAGCCGCTGCGCGCCGTCGGCGTCGGTCACCGGCAGGTGGTGATCGGTCACGACCAGCCGCTGCCCCCGGGGCCGTTCGCGGGCGACCTCGAGGGCGGTCGTGCCGCAGTCGACGGTGACGACCGTCGAGAAGCCGGCGCGATCGAGCTCGCGTAGCGCGTCGAGATTGAGTCCGTAGCCCTCCGCCTCCCGATGGGGGATGTACGGCCGGACGGTGGCGCCGGCTGCGGTCAGCGCCCGGACCAGGACCGCCGCGCCGGTCACGCCGTCGGCGTCGTAGTCGCCGTAGACGGCGATCGGCCGCTGCGCCCGCAGGGCCTCGGCGACGACGGCGATCGCCTGTTCCATGTCGGCGAGACCCAGGGGATCGTGCTCGGGGCCGCCGAGCAGGGCCGCCTCCCCCTGGTCGGGGGCGAAGCCGCGCCGGGCGGCCACCTGGGCGAAGACCGCGGAGCGTCCAGGCCAGGCGGGCGCGAGCCCCGCCGGGACGACCCAGGTGCGGGGGGCGGGCTTCACCGGCCCGCCTCGGGCCGGGCCGGGCGACCGGGACGTGAAAGGGGCAGCACCGCCCGCGGATTCTACGGCCGCCGGGCCCCGCGTCGAGCCGTCAGACTGGCCGCCATGCGCGGTACGAGCCGCCCGGGCCCGCCTCCAGACGGCGACCTCGCCCTCGCGGGCCGGGAGGGCGGGGAGCACTCGTCGCCCGACCCGGAGCGGGCCGAGCTGCGCGCCCGCTCGGCCCAGGCCTCCAGGGCCGTGCTCCACACGCTGGCCTGGGTGCTGGGGATCTACTTCGCCAGCGACTACCTCCCCCCGCTGGCGGTCCGCCAGCTGGCGCCGCCCGGCTCGGGGGGGCTTCGCATCTACCTCACGGGGTACCTGGTGCTCGCCGCAATCTGCGTGGTCCTCGGCACGGCCTTCGCCCGCGTGTACCGCCCGGCGATCGCTCGCAGCCGGTACCCCCAGCGCTGGCTGGTGTTCCCCGTCCTGCTGGCGGTCCTCCTCATCCCCTCCCAGGGCTGGAACGAGTGGCTGACCCGCGGGGTGGAGGCCGGCGCGCTGGTCCTCGGCCTCGGGGCGGGGCTCAGGTCACGTAGTCGGTGGCGGTCGCGGTCACGTTCCCAAGGCTGAGCCCGAAGGGGAGCCCGAAGGCCCGGTAGGGCAGGGTCACGGTGACGACGCAGCCGGGTCCCTCATTCGTGTAGGCGGTGTTGGGGACGGCCGTCTCCAGCGTGGTGCTGGTGATGCTGGGCGCGAAGGGACCGGCCGCTGCCTGAGCCGAGTTCAGCATCCCGCTCGGGGCCACGCCCGGCAACGGGCCGTTCGGTCCGCACTCGGGCACGAGCGTGTTGCCCTGTGCGCCGGTGAGCTGCTTCATGTTGACGCCGGCCACCGCCCAGCGGGCCGCCGCCTGCACCGCTCGGTTGGCCGCCTGGACCTCGAAGACGTACAGGGCGAGCGTCATCATCCCCATGATCGTGAACAGGAAGAGCGCACCGACCATCGCGAACTCGACCAGGGTGGCGCCCTGCTCTCCGGACCGCCAGCGGCCGTCGATCACGGCGACACCGTGATCGTCAGGCTACCGGAGGTGGCGATCTCGGGCGTGCCCGGGGTGCTGTCCAGGGCCTGCACCGTGACGGTGTAGGTCCCGGTGGTGCTGGTCAGCGTGCCGCCGATGACGCCCGACGACGAGAGGGTGAGGCCGGGCGGCAGGCTGCCGGACGCAAGGCTCCAGCTGTAGGGGGTCGTGCCGCCGGTCGCCTGGAGGGTGTCCGTGTAGGCCTTCGACTTCTTCCCGCTCGGGAGCGAGGTGGTGGTGATCGTCAGGGGATTGGGGCTGACGGTGATCGTGAACGTCTGGGTCGCCGACTCCGCGGTGGGCGTCGTGCTGTCCGTCACCTGCGCCGTGAACGTGTAGTTGGCGTTCGAGGACGTGCCCGACTCGGTGCCGGAGATCACCCCCCCGCTGCTCAGCGTGAGGCCTGGCGGCAGCGACCCGCCGGCGAGCGACCACGTGTAGGGCGTCGTGCCGCCGGTGGCGGCCAGGGTCGTCGAGTAGGCTTGCCCCTGGCTCGCCCCCGGCAGGGCGCTGGTCGTGATGTCGAGCGTCCCGATCGTGAGCGTGAAGGTGGCGCTGTCCGTCTGGGGGGACGGCGTGGCGCTGTCGGTCACCGTCACCGTGAACGTGGACGATCCGTCGGTGGTCGGGGTCCCGGTGATGGTGCCGCTGGTCGGGTTGAGGGTGAGGCCCGTCGGCAGGGCCCCCGCCGAGACGCCCCACGTGTAGGGGGGGACCCCGCCGCTGGCGGAGAGCGTCGTCGAGTAGCTCTGCCCGGCGATGCCGGTGGGCAGCGGGGACGGGGTGAGGATCGTGAGCACCCCGATCTGCACCAGCCCGGTGGCGCTGGCGCCGATCGTCACCGGAGACGGCAGGAGGGGGGTGAGGAGCGGGAGGCTGCAGGTCACGGTGATCGGCTGGTAGAGAAACCCCGAAGCGTTCGGAGCCTGGGTCGGGGCCGGCGCGTCGACCGAGAGACGGCCGGACGGGCAGTCGAGCACGGTGGCGGCCAGGCTGGAGCCGCTCGACCCGGTGTTGCCCTCGGCGATCGACATCAGGTCGCTTGCGGGGGTGCCGGGGTTGTCGGCGGCGTAGAGGGCGGCCTGGCGGGCGCCGTCGGCGACCTGGATCCCGACGAAGTAGGCGCGCGCCAAGTCGCTCGCGCCGGCGAGCAGGAGGAGCATGAACGGAACGATCAGCGCGAACTCGACCAGGCTCTGGCCACGACGACGGTCGCGCCCGGGGCCGCGCCTACTGGACGAGCTCAACGAGCGAGACCCCCGACAGGAAGAGGGCCGGCGTCCCGGAGGGAACCGGGAAGATGACCTTGTCGACCACCCCCTCGCACTCGAGGCTCTTGGTGCATCCGTTGACGGGGTAGACGAGCACCTCGCCGATGACGCACATGTACAGCTGATTCGAGGTCGCCAGGCCGTAGGCGCCGCAGAAGGGGGCGCCCGGGAGCACCGAGGACGAGGGCTCCGTGCAGGGCGCGCCGTCCGCGATGCAATCGATCATCGGCAGCACGATCGGGACCGTGCTGCTCGGTTGGATGTTCGGGCCCCACGACCCCTGGCCGGGCTGGGCGTTGACCCAGGTGGGGATGGTGGTGATGGGGTTCGGGTTCAGGCCCTCGGGCTTGAGATCCCCCTTGAACCGGCTGTTCACGGGCTGCTGGGCGCAGTTGACGTCCGACGACCAGTGGTTCGACGCGTGATAGATGATGGTGTCACCCGGCACCAGAAACGGGGTACCCGTCAGCGCGCAGTCCTGGTACCAGGCGACGAAGGGCGCCCCCGGACCCGGCGTCGCCGTGAACGCCGAGATCGACGTCGCCCGCTCCTGCGCCGAGCGGATCCCGATCACCCCGAGGATCGCGGTCGAGTGCAGGTCGACGGCGGTCACCTTGACCCCGTTCGGAACCGTGGTCGAGACCGGCGACGCCGTCCACCCGGCGCACCAGCCGGCGCTGGACGCGCCCGCGATGGTTCCCAAGTCGGTGGTGGTCCGGGTCGCCGGGTCGTAGTACACGAAGTCCGCCGTCGGCGGGCTGGTGGCCTGCCCCTGTCCCGCAACCCCAGATGCCACCAGGGCATCGACGGTGTCGAGGATGTCGGTCGGGGCCTGGCTGGAGACGGGCGACCCGCTCTGGCAGCCGTCGTAGGCCTGCGCCAGCATCCGCGCACCACCGTCGCCGGCGGTGTCCACCGCCGCCTGGAGGGCCCGCTGGTCGACGTACGCGCGACCGGCGTCGAAGGCCAACCCGACGACCGCCACGATCGCCACCGCCGCGATCGCGAAGAGAACGGCGACCTGCCCGCCGGCGCGGCGGAGCTGGCGGTTGGACCGTCGCGAGCCGTTTCGAACCGGGGACGCGGCGCCTGCCCGCATCGGTTTCGCCCTCGTGAGCCTGCCTCTCGCCTAGACGAACGCCCGGCCAGCCCCAAGTACCCGCCTAGCGCCCGCGGGACCCGTGCCCGTGGCCCGCCCCGCCGGGCCCCATCCCGGGGGACGGGGAGGCGGCCGCCGGGGTGGACCCCGGAGTCGGCGTGGCCGCGGGCGTCGCCACCGGGGAGGGCCGCCCCCCAGCCGATCGACCGGGCGGGGACGGCGCGCTGGACGGGCTGGCGGCCAGGGTCGGGACCGTGGGAGTTGCGACCGCGGGGGCCCCCCGGGGCCGCCCGCCTCCCCGCGGACGTCCCCGGTCGACCGGGCGAGGCGCCGGGGGCCCACCTGCGGGGTGGACCGGGTGCCGGGGATGCGTGAGGTGGCCCCGCAAGGCTCTGGCCGGATGACTCGGTGGGAGGCCGCGATCCCCGCCCGTTGGGACCGCGGTCGGGCCGACGGCGCCCGCCGACGCGAGCGGCGGCGGGGATCCCAGCCGCCCAGGCACCGATGGCGGTCGGGTCCCCGACCGCCCGCGCCGGCCGGCCAAGGCGGGACGCCCGGTGCCCTCGGGGCGGCGGGCTCGGCCTTGAGCGAGATGGCCCGATCGCCCGGGGCGGAGGGTCAGGGTAGGCAGGGGACTGGGGGCGGCCTGCGAGCTCGGCCGCAGGCGGGCCGCGCGGGTGCGCTCCGGCGGCATGGCGGCCCGCTGCCGGCGGCTCGGCGTCGGGGTGCCGACGGTCCCGGCGGCCACCCCGCCCCGTCCCGCGGCGGACGTCCGACGCACCCGGGAGGCGGGTCGATGCAATTCGAACGCCGGGCCGAGCCATCCGGCTCGCGCCGCCATGGCGATGCTCCCGCTGAGCGCGACCACTCCGATCGCGCCGACGACGGCCGCGCGTCCCATCCCCGGGGGGCGGGCGCGGCGCCCACGCGCCGCCACCCCCCCGCGCCCGGCGGCCCCGCGCCAGGGCCGGCTCGGCTCGAGCCCCTCGAACAGCCGACCGAACTCAGCGTCGAGCCACCGCGCGAAGGGGTCCACGGCCGCGTCGCCGGTTGGAGCAGATGGCATGACCGCTACCAGGGGAACGCCTGGTCGATGCCGGATACCCGGATCCGGATCGTCGGCGGCGGCCGCTCAACTGGAGCCCGGGCCCCGCGTCGGCGCTCGCCGCGGCACGGTCCGCGCGCCGGGCGGCCCCGCGCGCGGCGCATCGCGCGGTCTGCGCGCTCGCGACTGGGTGGGCCGATCCGCCAGGGGGCATCCCGCCTCCCGACGCCACGGCGGCTCCGCCTACCGCTCCAGGCGGTGGCGGCCCCCCAGCGCGGCGCGCGCCCCGCTCACCCCCCGTGTCCGTGGCCGTTGGCCCCCTTCCCCTGACCCTTGCCATTGCCGGGCGGGGACGCCGGGGGTGGGGTCGCCGGTGGGGCCGGGGTGGGGGTCGCGGTTGCAGGAGCGGCCGGGGTCGGGGTCGGCGTCGGCGTGGCGGTCGGCGTGGGCGTGGGCGTCCCGCCGGTCCCCTGGCCCTTGCCCTTGCCGCGCCCCACCCCCTTGCCCTTGGCGCCCGGCGCGGGCGTCGGGCTCGCGGTGGGCGCGGCCGCCGAGGTCGGCGTCCCGCCAGCCCCCTTGCCCTTGCCGCGCCCCACCCCCTTGCCCTTGGCGGCCGGGGTGGGCGTCGGGCTCGCGGTGGGTGCGGTCGCCGGCGTCGACGCCGCGCCCTTCCCCTTGCCCTTCCCCTTGCCGGGCCCAGCCCCCTTGCCCTTGGCGGCACCGGCGCCGACCCCGTGGCCCTTGCCGGGGGGGGTGGGGTGAGCTCTGGGGGTTGGGGTCACCGCAGGGGTCGGGCTGGCCGCGGACGTCGCGGCGGCCGGCCGGGCCGGGGCCGTCGGGGTCGCTCCGGCCGGCACCGGGCCGGTGGGCGGCGTTGGACGGTGAGACGGGGTCGGTGAGCGCAAGGGAGTCGGATGCCCCGACGGGCGCGCGGGGGCTCCGATCGGGGACGTGCTCCCCTGAGCCGCCGGGGTGGTGCCCGGGCGGCCTGTCGGCTCAGCGGTCGGGCGCCCGAGCGGCCCCGAGCGGCGCGTCGGCGGCGGGGTCGGGAGCCGGCCTCCAGGAGACCCCGGCGTCGCGCCCGGGCGGGCGGGGACGGGCGGGCGCGGGGCCTTCCCCGTCCCCGGGGGGTTGGTGCCGTGGACCCCGGCCGCGCCTGATCCATGCGGGCCGGAGCTCGCCCCGCGGTGCGGTGGCCGCTGGGGTCCTGCCGCCATGACGTGGGTCACCACGACGGCGGTGCCCCCGGCCGCGAGGGCCGCCGCCATCACGGCGCCCCCCAGGAGCACCTTGGCGGGCAGGAGCCCGAGGGTCGTCAGCCAGACCGTCCGCCGGCGCCCACCCCGGTGCGCCTCATCGCGATAGCGGGGCCGGGTCGGCGCCGCCGGCCCGGCGGCGGCCGCCAGCTGATCCGGCAGCGCGGCGTCGAGCCAGCGACCGAACTCGTCGGGCGGCATCACCGCAGGGCCCCCTTCGTGGCCCGCCCGGCGACCGCACCGCCCCCCGACCCCGCCTCCGGGCTCCGTCCCCCGACCTCGGCGACGGCCACCCCGAGCTCCGCGGCAAGCCGGGAGCGCGCGGCGGCGAGCCGGGAGGCGATGGTCCGTTCCGGCACCCCGAGGGCGACGGCGATCTCGCGGTTCGTGTACCCGTGGTGGTGGCGGAGGACGATCGCCGCCGCCTGCTTGGGCGGGAGCCGGCGCAGCGCCTGGACCAGGACCTGGGTCCCGACCGCGTCCGCCGGATCCGGTGGCTGGGCGGGCCGGCCGATCCGGCGGACGAGCTCGCCCACCTCGCGAAGCCGCTCCCGCCGTCGGTGGGAGATGGCGACGTTGAGGGCGATGCGGTGGAGCCAGGCCTCGGCCGGGGCGTCCGGCTTCCAACGGTCCCAGACCGCGAACGCGCGGACGAACGCCTCCTGGACGCAGTCCTCGGCCGCGGCGCGGTCGCCGACGACGCCGACCAGGGTGTGCAGGAGCCGCGAGCTCGCGGTCCGGTACAGGCGGTCGAAGTCGGCCGCCGACCCGGGGCGGTAATCCTGACCGTCCACTTCGCCAGTATGCCGACGGGTCGGCGGGCCGAGCGCCCCTTCACGATCTCGTCGACGCCCGGCGACAACTCGTCAGAAGCGGCGGCACCCGGCGGGGTCAGACCGCGGCGGCGCTCGGCCCCGGGGCGAGCGGGACCGGCACCCAGCTTGCCGCCGCGCGGTCGCGCGGTCGGTCCACCACCGGCCCGTAGAGGGTGGTGCGCTCGCGGGGGATGCGCCCAGCGCCCCGGATCGCCGCCTCGATCGCCTCCGGCTCCAGGTTCTGGCCGTGGCTGGCCCCGCTCATCCGGGTGATCGACTCCTCCATCAGGGTCCCGCCGAAGTCGTTGGCCCCGAAGGCGAGCGAGGCCGCCACCCCCTCCGGCCCGAGCTTGACCCAGGAGGTCTGGATGTTGGGCAGCTCGGCCCCGAAGTAGAGGCGGCAGAAGGCGGTGAACCGGAGCGAGGCCTCGAGGGTGAGCGGCTCTTGGATCCCGAAGTACTTGCCCAGGGTGTTGTGCTCGACCTGGAAGGGGAGGAGGACGAACTCGGTGAAGCCGCCCGTCTCCCGCTGGAGGTCGCGGATGACCTCGAGGTGGCGAAGGCGGTGCTGCCAGGTCTCGATGTGCCCGTACAGGATCGTGCTGGTGGTCCGGATCCCGAGGCCGTGGGCCTGGCGCATGACGTCGATCCATTCCTCGGTCGTGAGCTTCTCCGGACAGTGGACCTGGCGGACCTCCTCCACCAGGACCTCGGCGGCCGTGCCGGGCAGGGTGCCGAGCCCGGCGTCCTGGAGCTGGGCGAGGACGTCCCGCACCGATCGCCCGGCGAGCTGGGCGAGATAGCGGACCTCCTCGGGGGAGAGGGCGTGGAGGTGCAGGCTCGGCCAGCGGCGGCGGATCGTCCGGAACAGCTGGTCGTAGTAGGCGAGGTCGAGGGCCGGCGAGAGGCCGGATTGCATGCAGATCTCGGTGGCCCCGCGCTCGACGGCGTCCTGGATCTTGGCGAAGACGGTGGCGTGGTCGTGCTGGTAGGCGCCCTTGACCCGCAGCGAGCCGCGCTTGAAGCCGCAGAAGGTGCAGCTGCCGACGCAGACGTTGCTGATGTTCACGTTGCGGTTGATGACGTAGGTCACGACGTCGCCGACCAGCTCGCGGCGCAGGCTGTCGGCCGCGCTCCCAAGGTCAGCCAGGGTCTCGGCATAGACGGGGAGCCGCTCCTGGACCCGGAACCCCAGGGTCCTGGCCGTGGCGACCAGCTCCCCGGGCGAGGGCCAGGGCAGCCGGGGGCTGATCGAGTCGCCGTCGGCCGAGATGCCGCCGAGGTCGCGGGCCCCGGCCTCGACGAGCGCCGGCCAGCTCTCGACGTTGAGGTTGGGGGGCACCTGGACGGCGATGTCGGGGGGGAGGACCTCGCGGGCCAGGCGCACCGTCTCCACCATCGTGGCCGGGGCCGGGGGGGGCCAGGCCGCCATCGCCGTCCCCGGCTTGGGGACGAAGTTCTGGACGATCACCTCCTGCACGTGGTGGTGGCGGGCGTGGCTGGCGGCGATCTGCTCCAGGGTCCGGCGCCGGTCCTCGGCCGTCTCCCCGATCCCGACCAGAAGGCCGGTCGTGAAGGGGATCTGGAGGAGGCCGGCGTCGTCGAGGTGGCGGAGCCGGTCGCGCCAGCGCTTGCCGCCGCCGCGGGCGTGGGCCTCGAGCCGGTCGGTCGCGCTCTCGAGCATGAGCCCCATGGAGGCGTTCCAGGGCTTCAGCTCGGCCAGCGCCGTCCGAGAGAGCAGCCCGACGTTCGTGTGCGGGAGCAGCCCCCGGCGCATCGCCCGGCGGCAGACGTCGACGACCCGCTCCACGTAGGCGGCCTCGTCGGCGAGGCCGAGGTCGGGGAGCCGCCAGGGCTCCTCGCCCGACATGACAAGGATCTCCCGGCAGTGGAGCCGGAGCGCCTCGTCGAGCTGGCGCTCGATCTCGTCGACCGAGAGCAGCCCCCCGGTCGCGGTCCGGTACTCGCAGTAGCCGCACCGCTTGGCGCAGCGGGTGGTGACGTCGATCGTGTAGCTGCGGCTGTAGGTGAGGACGCGGTCGTCGTAGCTGGGGGCGTGCCGGGTCACGAAGCCCAGGGGCGTCGACGGTTCCGCCTCGTACGCCATCGCCCGCCGATTATCCTCGACCGGGCGGGTGGGTCAGGCGATCGGCCCTGGGCGGCCTCCAGGGCCGCCGAGCCCCAGCCGCGACGCATGGGCGTCGACGACGGCGAGGAGGCGCTCGAAGAAGGCGAGCCGCTCGGCCTGGGCCTCGACCGACTCGGCAGCTGGGAAGCCCGGCCCCCGGCGGCTGATCCAGGGGGGGACCTCCTGGTGGAGCACGACCCCGTCGGCGACTAGGACGACGAGCTCGGGGCGGTCGTCCTCGACCCGGATGAGGACCCGCAGGAGGTAGCCGTTGCGGCTGCCCAGCGCCCAGACGCGCTCCCACCGGCCCTGCTCGACCCGGGCCCGGTCGGGGCGGCCGTAGCGGACGGTCGGGTCGTCGAGGATCGAGTGGTGGAGGCCGGCCCAGCGGCGCAGCCGAGCCCCCAGGCCGGGCTCGAGGCCGCGGGAGACGGTGAGCCCCAGCGAGGCCGCCCGACTGTCGAGGTCCGGCGGCAGCAGGGGGGTGCCGCGCGCGGCGGCCATCCGCAGGACCTCGACGATGCTGGCGTGGCGCAGGCAGTACCCGTGGCCGTCCACGATCCGCAGGTGGTCGCGGCAGCCCGCCCGCCCGCACTCGACCTGGCGGCGGTCGACGTAGTGGCAGCGGTAGGCCTCGGCGGCGCCGCAGCCGGGGTGGTCGCAGCCGCCGAGGGCCGGCACCCATTCGCCGGCGCCCCCCCCCGGCTGGGGCCGGGCCGTCGTCTTCGCCATCGCTCCCCTCCGCCTGGCCGTCCCGACCGGAGCGATGCCGCCCGGTCGCCGGCCCAGCCCGGACGATAGCCGAGCGGCCCCGACCTGGCAACGCGCCCGAGGCGGGGCGGCGCGGCTGCCGGCCGCCGGTCGCCGGCCGGTCAGTGCCGGAAGTGGCGGCGCCCGGTGTGAAGCATGGCGATCCCGGCGCCGCGGGCGGCCGCCGTCACCTGGTCGTCCTGGACCGAGCCCCCGGGCTGGACGATCGAGGTGACGCCCGCGGCGATCGCCACCTCGACCGTGTCGGGCATGGGGATGAAGGCGTCCGAGGCCATGACGCTCCCGGGCGCCCGCGGGCCCGCCCGCCGCACCGCCAGCTCGGCCGCTTCGACCCGCGACATCTGGCCGGCGCCGATCCCGACCCCCTGGCCCTGGCTGGCCAGCACGATCGCGTTCGAGCGCACCGCCTGGGCGAGATGCCAGGCCACCGCGAGGTCGGCGAGCTCGGCCGCCGATGGCGGGCGCTCCCCCACCGAGCGCCAGGTCGCGGGGTCCGGGCCGCCCGGATCGGCGGTCTGGACCAGGAGCCCGCCGAGGACACTGCGCACATCGAGGCGGGGCACGGCGCCCTCGGGCGCGGCGGCGGGGTCGGGGATGGCGAGGACCCGCAGGCGGGGCTTGCGCGCCAGATGCCCCAGCGCATCCGCGGCGGCGCCCGGGCAGACCACCGCCTCGAGGAACCCCTGGGCCAGGAGCCGGGCCGTGGCGGCGTCGATCGGCCGGTTGCTGCCGACGATCCCGCCGTAGGCGGCGCGCGGGTCGCAGGCGCGGGCGAGCCGGAAGGCGGTGGCGAGGTCCTCGGCGGTGGCGAAGCCGCAGGGGTTCGCGTGCTTGACCACCACCGCCGCCGGCTGGGGCCAGTCACGGACGGCGGCCCAGGCCGCGTCGCAGTCGAGCCAGTTCGTGAAGGAGAGCTGCGGGCCCTGGTGGAGCACCGCGGCAGCCAGGCCCCCCGGCCCGGCGCCGGTCTGGTAGAGGGCGCCGCGCTGGTGGGGGTTCTCGCCGTACCGGAGCTCGGCCAGGCGGGGCCCGCCAACCGTCAGCTCGGCCGGCCAGCCGTCAGGGCCGCCGGGGTGGAGGAGGTGCTGCGCGACCGCCGCGTCATACGCGGCGGTGTGGGCGAAGGCGGCGGCGGCCAGCCGGCGGCGGAGCGCCGCCGGCACCCCGCCGGCCCGGACCGCGTCCAGCACCTCCGGGTACTGGGCGGGGTCACTCACGACCACGACGTGGGGGTGGTTCTTGGCCCCGGCGCGCAGGAGCGTCGGGCCCCCGATGTCGATCGCCTCGAGCGCCGCGGCTCCATCCGCCCCGGCCGCGATCGCCTCGCGGAACCGGTAGAGGTTCACACAGACGAGGTCGATGGGGAGGATGCCGCTCGCCTCGCGCTCCGCCTCGTCCCCAGGGTCGTCGCGCCGGAACAGGATCCCCCCGTGGATGGCGGGGTGAAGGGTCTTGACCCGACCCCCGAACAGGGGGGCGAACCCGGTCAGCTCCTCGACCGGCCTCGGGGTGAGCCCCTCGGCCGCCAGCACCGCCGCGGTCCCACTGGTCGCGACCAGCTCGACCCCCTCGGCGGCGAGGCCGCGGGCGAAGGGAACGAGCCCGGTCCGATCGGCGACCCCCAGAAGGGCCCGCCCGGGCACGACCGGGGCGGACGCCAGGGGCGCGCGCGCCCTCACCGCCTGCCCGAACCGGCCGGCAGCGGGCCCGCCTCGGGGGGGGCGCCGGTGGCGAGCCGGGCCAGCGCCGCCGGCAGCAGCCGCCACTCGACCTCGTGGATCCGGGCACGAAGCCGGTCGGGGGTGTCCCCGGCCAGGATCGGGACCGCCTCCTGGGCGACGATCGGGCCGGCGTCGACCCCGGTGTCCCCGACCAGGTGGACGGTGCAGCCGGTCACGAGCACCCCGTGCGCCAGCGCCGCCTCCACCGCGTCCATCCCGCCCCCGAAGGCGGGGAGGAGCGAGGGGTGGACGTTGAGGATCCGACCCCGGAAGGCGTCGAGGAGGGACGGCTGGAGGAGACGGTCGTAGCCGGCCAGGACCAGGAGCTCGACCCCCTGCTCGAGGAGCCAGGCGGCGAGCCGCGCGTCCCGCCGGACCGGGTCGCCGTCGGCGTGGCGCACCGCCACCGCCAGGGTGGGGACACCGCGGGCCCGGGCGAGCGCGAGGGCCGGGCAGCTGGGGCGGTTGGACGCCACGGCCACGATCGCCGCCGGATAGCCGGGGTCAGCGGCGGCGTCGAGCAGGGCTGCGAGATTGGTCCCGGTCCCCGAGACCAAGACCCCGGCGCGCCGCCGCCCGGCGGTCACTCCCGGCCGCCGAGGTCGAGGTGGCAGCGGTCGGGCCCGCTGGCCGCGACCACCTGGCCCACCGGCAGCGCCTGGAGCCCGGCCAGCCGGCCGCCGGCCGCCGCCACCGCCGCGGCGGTCTCGGGGGGGACGACCGCGATCATGCCCACCCCCATGTTGACGGTCGCCCACTGCTCCGCCTCGGGGACGGGCCCCAGGGCGGCGAGGGCGGTGAAGAGGGCGGGGACCGAAACACGGGTGGCGTCGACCTCGGCTCGGCAGCCGTCCGGGATCACCCGAGGGAGGTTCTCGGGGATCCCACCCCCGGTGATGTGGGCGAGGGCGTGGACCGTCCCCAGCTCGCGCAGCGCCCGAACGGCCTCGAGGTACGAGCGGTGCGGCTCGAGGAGCAGGGCGCCGATCGGCCGATCGCAGCCCGGCAGGACGACGTCGTAGCTGAGTTCCCGGCGGGCCAGGAGGTGGCGGACGAGCGAGTAGCCGTTGGTGTGGAGACCGGAGCTGGGCAAGGCGAGGAGATGGTCTCCCGGCCGGACCCGCTCCGGCCCGAGCAGGTCGGCCCGGGCCGCCAGGCCGACCAGGAAGCCTGCGAGATCGTAGTCCCCGATCCCGTACACCCCCGGCATCTCGGCGGTCTCCCCCCCGAGAAGGGCGCAGCCGGCCGCCTGGCAGGCCTCGGTCATCCCCGCGACGAGCTCGAGCAGGACCGCGCCGTCCAGCCGGCCGGTGGCGAAGTAGTCGAGAAAGAAGGCAGGGGCGGCCCCGGTGGTGAGGACATCGTTGATGCAGTGGTTGACGAGGTCGTGGCCGATCCCCCGGTGGCGGCCGGCGGCCACCGCGACCTTGATCTTGGTGCCGACCCCGTCGGTCGAGCTGACCAGGACCGGGTCGCCGACGGCCCCCGCGTCGAGCGCGAAGCAGCCGGCGAACCCGCCGATCCCGCCCAGGACCTGGGGGCCGTGGGTGGCGCGAGCCAGCTGGGCCAGCTGGGGCACCAGGCCGCCCGCGGCGCCCCGGTCCACCCCTGAGTCCCGGTAGCGGACCAGCCCATCGGCGGGGGCGGCGGCCGGGCCCGCCGGCCCGAGGGACGACGGGCCCGTCATCCCTCGAGCGCCAGCTTGTCCATCTCGAGCTGCTGGGGCACCTGGACCGGGTAGGCGCCGTCGAGGCAGGCGAAGCAGAACCCCGCCCCCTCCCGGGAGGCGTCGAGGGCGTCGCGCAGGCCGGCCAGGCTGAGATAGGCGAGCGAGTCCGCGCCGATCACCTGCCCCACCTCCTCGGGGCTGCGGGTGGCGGCGATCAGCTCGCTGCGGGAGGCGATGTCGATCCCCATGAAGCAGGGGAAGCGGATCGGCGGGGAGGCGACCCGCACGTGCACCTCGCGGGCGCCGGCCCGGCGGAGCGCGTCGACGATCCGGCGCGAGGTGCTGCCACGGACGATGGAGTCGTCGACGAGGACGACCCGACGGCCGTCCAGGACGTGGCGCATGGGGTTGAACTTGAGCCGGATGCCGGCCTCGCGCAGGTCGGCCTGGGGCTGGATGAAGGTGCGGGTGATGTACCGGGACTTGATCATCCCCTCCGCGAAGGGGATCCCGATCGCCTCCGCGTACCCGATCGCGGCCGGGGTCCCCGAGTCGGGGAGCGGGATCACGATGTCGCCGGGGGCGGGGGCCTCGTGCGCGAGGTTGCGCCCCATCGCCCGGCGGACCTCGTAGAGGCTGCGCTCCTCGAGGACAGAGTCGGGCCGGGCGAAGTAGATGAACTCGAACGAGCACATCGCCGGCCGGTGCCGCCCGCCGAAGCGGTGGCTGCGGATCCCGCTCCGATCGATGACGACGATCTCCCCCGGCGCCACCGACCGGACGAAGTGGGCCCCGATGACGTCGAGCGCGCAGGTCTCGCTGGCGATGACGTAGCCCTGGCCACCTGGGGCGGTGCGGTCGCCGAGCCGTCCGATGCAGAGGGGGCGGAACCCCAGCGGGTCCCGGGCGGCGACCAGGCTGTCGCGGGTGAGCAGGCCGAGGGAGTAGGCGCCGATCGCACGCGGCAGGGCCCGCTGGAGGACGGTCGCCAGGGTGTCGCCCGGGGTGCGGGCGAGGAGGGCGGCGAGGACCTCGGTGTCGCTCGAGGTCTGGAACGGGTACTCCTGCTCGAGGAGGTCGAGCCGCAGCTCCCTCGCGTTCGTGAGGTTGCCGTTGTGGGCGATCGCGACCGGCCCGAGCTGCCCGTGCTCGAACGCGAACGGCTGGGTGTTGCTCGGGTGGGCGGCGCCGGTCGTCGAGTAGCGGGTGTGGCCGAGCGCGAGGTGGCCGGTGAGGCGGGCGAGCGCGGCCTCGTCGAACACCTGGGCGACCAGCCCCATGTCGCGGTGGGCCCGCAGCCGCACCCCGTCGCTGACGCAGATGCCAGCCGACTCCTGGCCCCGGTGCTGGAGGGCGTAGAGGCCGCAGGTGGTGAGCCCGGCGACGTCCTCGCCCTCGGCGAGGACCCCGAACACCCCGCAGGCCTCCCTGGGCTTGTCCGGCTCCGACCCCGGGCTTTCGGCCGGGGTGATACCGCAAGGACCGTGGCGGCCTGGATCCGTCACCGCCGCAAGCATAGCCGGGGGCGGGGCGGGGGCGGCCGGGCCGCGGCGGTTCGAGCGTTTGAGGGCGGCCCCGGTTCGGTACACCCTTCGTGTCGGGCGTGGGACCCAGGCGATCGGTCACCGCCCCCAGCCGCCCGAGCCCCGCCGCCGCCGACCGCGAAGGAGTCGCCGTGTCCGACCAGCCTCAGAGTCAGCTCCTGCCCATCCTGCCCGTCACTCAGGGCGTGATCCTCCCCCACATGGTCGTCACCACGGTGGTGGAGGGCGACCAGGCCACCGCGGCGGTGGGGGCGGCCCGCTCCGCCGGCCAGGAGGTGCTGGTCGTTCCCCGCGTGGACGGCCGCTATGCGCGGATCGGCACGGTCGCCCGGATCGAGGAGGCGGGCCAGCTGCCGACCGGCGTCGAGGCCGTTGTCCTGCGGGGGCTCCACCGTGGCCGCCTGACCGGGGCCGCCACCGAGAACGGCGGCGCGCTCTGGGTCCACGTGGAGCCGGTCCCCGATCCCGAGCAGTCCTCCGAGCGAGCCCACGAGCTGGGCCGGGAGTACCGCGCCCTGATCGAGAACGTGCTGGAGTCGCGGGGGGCGCCCGGGGCGGTGCAGATGCTCCGCGGGATCCAGCACCCGGGCCAGCTCGCCGACATGTCCGGGTACTCGCCCGACCTTAGCCCACAGCAGAAGGTCGAGGTCCTGGAGACGCTCGACGTCGAGCACCGACTGGAGCTCCTGGTCGGCTGGACCCGCGAGATCCTCGCCGAGATCTCGGTCAAGGACCGGATCAAGTCCGAGGTGACGGAGCGGATGGAGAAGACCCAGCGGGAGTTCCTGCTCCGCCAGCAGCTGGAGGCGATCAAGCGCCAGCTCGGGGAGGGCGACGACGGCGTCGTTGCCGAGTACCGCCGCAAGCTGGACGCGACGGCGATGCCGGACGCGGTCAAGACCGAGGTGCTGCGGGAGATCGACCGGCTGGAGCGCACGAGCGAGCAGAGCCCCGAGCACGGGTGGATCCGCGGCTACCTCGACTGGATGCTCGCGATGCCCTGGGAGGTCCGCTCCGACGACCGGTTCGACATCGCCGCCGCCCGCACCGTCCTCGACGCCGACCACAGCGGGCTCGAGGACGTCAAAGACCGGATCATCGAGTTCCTGTCGGTCCGGCGGCGGCGCCAGGAGCGGGGCATGCCGCCGGCGGCCGGGCGGGGGGCCGGGGCGATCATCACCCTGGTGGGGCCGCCCGGGGTGGGCAAGACCTCGCTGGGGGAGTCGGTGGCGCGCGCCCTCGGGCGCAAGTTCGCCCGGGTCTCCCTGGGCGGCGTCCACGACGAGGCCGAGATCCGCGGCCACCGGCGCACCTACGTCGGCGCGATGCCGGGGCGGATCGCCCGCGCGGTGCGGGAGGCGGGCACCAAGAACCCGGTCATCATGCTCGACGAGATCGACAAGGTCGGCAGCGACTGGCGGGGAGACCCGTCGTCGGCCCTGCTCGAGGTGCTGGACCCGGCGCAGAACCACAGCTTCCGCGACCACTACCTGGACGTCGACCTCGACCTCTCCGAGGTCCTGTTCATCCCCACCGGCAACGTGGTCGAGACGATCCCCCAGCCGCTCCTCGACCGGATGGAGGTCATCACCCTCGACGGGTACACCGAGGACGAGAAGCTCGTCATCGCCGAGGAGCACCTCCTGCCCCGCCAGCTGGAGCAGAACGGCCTGGACGCGAGCGAGGTGACCGTCACCCCCGACGCGGTGCGGCGGATCATCGCCGAGCAGACCCGCGAGGCGGGGGTGCGCGGACTCGAGCGCGAGCTCGGGCGGCTCCTGCGCAAGCTGGCCACCCGAATCGACGCCGGCACCGTCACCGCGCCGGTCGTGGTCGACGGCGAGCGAGCGCGCGAGATCCTGGGCCGCGCGCGCTTCTGGTCGGAGGTCGCCGAGCGGACCGAGGTGCCGGGGGTGGCGACCGGGCTGGCGGTCACCGGCACCGGCGGGGACATCCTCTTCATCGAGGCGACCGCCCTCGCCGAGGACGGCGGCCTCACCCTGACCGGCCAGCTCGGGGACGTGATGAAGGAGTCGGCCCAGATCGCGCTCTCGTACGTCCGCTCCCACGCCGACGCGCTCGGCATCGACCCCATCCAGGTCCGCCGGGCGGTGCACCTGCACGTGCCCGCCGGGGCGGTCCCCAAGGACGGTCCCTCGGCCGGGGTCGCCATGGTGACGGCGCTCGTCAGCCTGTTCACCGGCCGCCCGGTGCGGCACCAGGTGGCGATGACCGGCGAGGTCACCCTCCAGGGCCGGGTCCTGCCGATCGGCGGCGTGAAGCAGAAGGTCCTGGCCGCCCGACGGGCCGGGATCACGGAGGTGGTCCTCCCGGAGCGCAACCAGCCAGAGCTCGAGGAGCTGAGCGAGACCGTCCGCGGCGCCACCGAATTCCACCTGAGCCAGGATGTGCGCGACGTGCTCAACGTGGCGCTGGCGGACCGCGCGAGTGGCCCGGCGCCCCGGCGCCAGACCGAACCCAAGCCCGCCGCCGCCTGAGCCCCAAGCGCCGGCCGCGGGCTGGCCGTCCGGCGGCCCCAGGCACGTGGGGGTACGCTGGAACGATCGACCGTCACCCGCGCCCGCTGGCCCCCGACCCGAACCCCCGCGCCCGGCGCCTGCCGGGGCCGGGGTGAGCCCCACCGGCACGCCCCCCGTCTCGGGGCGCCTGCGCGTCCCCGGCGCCATCGGGCCGGGCCTGGTCGCGGCCGCGGGGCTCACCGGCGTCCTCGGGGCGGTCTTGGTGCCGGCCCGCCCCCACCTGATCGGAGCGGTGCCGGCCCTGGTGCTCGTGATCCCGGTCGTCGCCGGCGTCGCGATGGGCGGGCTGCCGGTCGGGGTGTTCGGGGTGGCCGTCGCCTTCACCGCCTACGACCTCCTCTTCGTCCGCCCGTTCGGCAGCGTGGCGGCAGCCAACCCCCAGGACTGGGTGGTCCTCGGGGTCTATGCAGTGGTGATGCTCGTGACCGCCCGGCTCGTCGCCTCCCTGCGCGCGGTCCAGGCCGACGCCCGCCACGGCGAGCGGGCGACGCGCCGGCTCTTCGAGGTGTCCGACCTGCTGATCGGCGACCAGCCGCTCGGCGACCTCCTCCAGGAGGTGGCGGAGACGGTCCTGGGCGGATTCGGGCTCACCAGCTGCGCGGTCCTCCTCCCCCACGGCGACCAGCTCAGCGTCGCCGCCCACGTCGGCGAGCCGCTGCCGGCGGGGACCGCCGCCAGCCTGGCCCGCCCCGCGGCCGGCACCCCACTCGCCCAGATCGGCCGCGACGGGCTTCGGACCCTGCCGCTGGTGACCGCCACCGGGCCGGTCGGGCTCCTGGTCCTGCGCGGCCGGGCCCTGGGCGCTCGCGACCAGCGGCTCCTCGCCCTCTACGCCAACCACGCCGCCCTGGCGGTTGAGCGCTCGCGGCTGCGGGAGCAGGCGCTGCGGTTGGGGGTGCTGGCCGAGACCGATCGCTGGCGGCGCACCCTGCTCACCTCGGTGGCCCACGACCTGCGCACCCCGCTCGCCTCGATCAAGGCCGCGGTGTCGGACCTGGCCGACCCCTTGGCGCCGCTGGGGGAGCAGGACCGCCGGGAGCTCCTCGCCACGGTGGAGGGCGAGACCGACCGGCTCTCCCAGCTCCTCGCCAACCTCCTCGACGTCCACCGGATCGAGGCCGGCACCCGGCGCCTCGAGCGGCGGGACGAATTGCTGCTCGATCTCGCCCTCGAGGCCGTGCAGGCGGTGGGGCCGCGGCTCGAGACCCACCCGCTCGCCGTCGAGATCCCGCCCGGTCTGGCGGTCACGGTCGACCACACCCTCGCGGTCCAGGCGTTCGCCAACCTCCTCGACAACGCGGCCCGGCACACCCCGGTGGGCACCCGCGTCCGACTCAGCGCCCGCGCCCGGGCCGACCGGGTCGACGTGGCCCTCGACGACGAGGGTCCGGGGATCCCCCCCGATCGGTTGGCCCGTCTCTTCGACGGCGCGGGCCCGGCCGTGGGGGGGCCGGCCATCGGCGCAGGCGTCGGGCTCACGATCGCGCGCAGCTTCATCGAGGTCCAGGGCGGCCGGATCGCCGCCGGGCGAGCGCCGGGCGGAGGGCTCCGGCTCAGCCTCAGCCTCCCCGCCGCGGGGCCCGCCTGAGCGGGAGCCGATGGCCCACCTCCTGCTGGTCGACGATGAGCCGGCGATCCTGCGGGCGCTCGGGATCAGCCTGCGCGCCCGCGGGCACACCGTCGCCACCGCCACCCTGGCCGTCAACGGGCTCCTGGCCGCCGTCGAGCTCCGCCCCGACGTCGTGATCCTCGACCTCGGGCTGCCCGACCTGGACGGGGTCGAGGTGTGCCGCCGGATCCGGGCCTTCAGCCCGGTCCCGATCGTGATCCTCTCCGCCCACGGCGACGAGGGACGCAAGGTGGAGGCGCTGGACGCGGGGGCGGACGACTTCGTGACCAAACCCTTCTCCATGGCGGAGCTGGAGGCCCGGCTGCGAGTCGCCCTGCGCCACGGCCGCCAACTGGCCGGCGGGGACGGATCGGCCGTCATCGAGGTGGGGGCGCTACGGGTCGATCTCGTAGCCCGCCACGCGTTCGCCGCCGGGAGCCCGGTCGCGCTGACGGCGACCGAGTACGCGATGCTCGCGTACCTGGCGCAGAACGCGGGCCGGGTCGTGACCCACGACCGCCTCCTCGCCCACGTCTGGGGCGGCCGCTACGGCGCCGACGCCCACTACCTGCGGGTCTATGCCAGCCGGCTCCGGCGCAAGCTCGGCCCCGTGGCCGGCGGGCTCCTCGTCACCCATCCCGGGATCGGCTACGAGCTGACCGAGACCGCCGCCCGCTGAACCGCCCGGCGGACACCGCCCCCGGGGCCGCTTCGGCACCGCACGGGGCCGAGCCGCCAGACGGCGACCCCTTGGGACCACCGTGGGGCAGCACGGAGGACCCCCTGGGTGGCGCGGATCACCTGCCGCCGGCGCGGGATCGGGCCCACGAGGACCGTCCGCACCCGAAGGCGGCAGAGCTCGGCGCGGACCGCCCGCCCGCTCGCGGCCGCCGGGGGCGGGTCGCCCGCGCTCACCCGGGCCCACAGGGTGTCGAGCGCCCCGCGCCCGGCCCGAGGGAGACCCGGCGGCCGCGGGGGCCGGCCTGGAT
Organism: Candidatus Dormiibacterota bacterium; assembly: GCA_027306595.1. Lineage (GTDB taxonomy): Bacteria > Chloroflexota > Dormibacteria > Aeolococcales > Bog-877 > DAHUZL01. The sequence continues at coordinate 32,442 of DAHUZI010000042.1, forward strand.
GGCGTAGCCCCAGGGCAGGCGGAAGCGGAAGCCCGAGGCCGCCTGCCACAGCATCGCCTCCACGCTCCACCCCGGAGCCAGACCGGCGACCGCAGCCATGCTCCCGGCCGGGATCGCGCGCACGCCCGGGCCGTGGAAGAAGGCCGGCGCCCGGACCGCAAGGCTGGGGAGCCCAGCCACGGGCAGGAGCGGCAGGATCGCCGCCAGCGCCAGGGCGGCGGGCCGGGTGGCGGGCCAGATCGGCCAGTTTCGATCGAGGAGGTGGGCGAGGCAGACCCCGGCCGCCAGGTAGGCGAAGGCGCCGATCCGAGCCGGCACCGCCAGCCCGAGCACGGGCAACGTCTCGATCGCCGCCCAGGGGAGCGGCAGCCGCGTCGCCACCCCGGCCACACGGAGGTGGGGCCCGAGGGCGAGGATCACGACCCCCACGCAGACGACGGCGGCGCCGCGCACAACGGGGTCGATCCGCCGCGCCACCAGCGCCCAGCCGACGACGAGGAGGAGCGGCACGCCCAGGTAGAGGGGCTGGGCGAAGTACTGCTCCCACCGGACGGCCAGCCTCGCCGCGGGGGGCACGGTGAGGAGCTGCCGCGCCGTCGGCACCACCAGCCCCAGGAGGTCCGCCGCATCGCCGGCCGGGTTCTCCACGCGACCGTGGAGGTCGTGCCCGGGACCGAGGAGGGCGGCGGCCAGCGGCACCCCCGCGAGCAGGGCGAACGTCCCCGCCGCGAGGGCGAGCCGCCGGGCCACCGGTCGGAGATGCGATCGCAGCCGCCGCCGGTGGGCGACCGCGAGGGCGGCGGTCAACCCGGCCCCCAGCAGGAGGGCGTCGGCCAGGATCTCCTGGCTGATCAGCAGCTGCCCGGCGGCGACTCCGCCCAGGGTGGCACCCGTTCGGCCACCCCGCGCCAGGGTGGGATCGAGGGTCCGCAGGAGGAGGAGGAGGAGCGGGGGCACGAGCCAGAGGTTCACGAGGAAGAGATGGCCGGCCAGCGCCTCGTCCAGGATCCAGGGGGAGAAGCCGAAGACGAGACCGCCGATCCAGGCCGGCCCACGGTGGCGACAGAGGCTCGCGATCGCCCAGTAGGCCGACCAGGCGGATGCGGCCATCCCCGCCGTCATCCCGACGTCGTACGCGCTGGTGGCGCTCACGGCGAGCGTGAGCGGGGCGAGGCAGAGCCCGAGGAGCGGGGCTGCGTCCTGCCACATGAGCCCGATCGGGTGGCCAGGGGGCGAGAGGTAGGTGATCAGGAAGGGGTTGCGCCCGTGGGTGAGGGCGAAGGCGACCCAGGCGAGGTACCAGACCTGGTGGCCGGCGTCCCCGTTGGCGCCGACGAGGCGCGGACCCGAGCCCCGCCATGCCGAGGCGGTGAGGAGCACGGCCAGCGCCGCATACGCCGCTGGCGGGACGACCGCCGTCGGCACACGCCATCGCCGCGTGACGCCGCGCGCCGGCGCCGCGGCCGGGTCGAGCGCAGGCATCGATCGCGGCTCGGGCAGCGGCGCGCGGGCGGCGATCCCAGCGTGCGCGCCGCGCGCGCGCCGGCTTGGGGCTGGAGGAGGCACCCACCTGTCCGTGACGGAGGGGAAACGCCCGGGGGTCCACGATCACCCATGGGCGCCCAACCGCCCGCCGGACCGCATCCCCACCGGCCCCCCTGCCCCCGCTGGTTGGGACAGGCCGTCGGGGCCTCACCGACTGCGGGGCCGGTCGCCCAACGGCCCGGTGACGCGAGCCCCGGCTCGTCGGTCGGATCCGAGGCGGCCGGGCGGGGCGCGGGCGCACGCGCTGGACCGGCTCGGCCGGCCGATCCCTGGCCCAACGCGACCCCCTCGCCAACGGTCGGCGGGTGGGCCCCAGGTCGACTTCGGAGCCCAGACACGCTCCGGGGCCGAGGTGGGAGCGGCCGCAGCGGCGACGGGACCGAGCCTCAGGCAGCGCGCCCCGCGGCGAGCGGCGTGGTGGGGGCGGGGGATCGTGGCCGCGGAGGACGGGGGGCGCCGCTCGGGAGACGTGCGGGCGACCATCCGGCCGTTCGCCGCAAGGCTCCTGCCGGACCGCTGGGGTGACCCCCAGCCCCGCTGCCGGCCCGGGGACGATGCCGAGGGCCCTCGCCCGGCGACCGCCCGCGGCGACGATTCGCTCGATCGCCGTGGTCGAGGGGGGCGCGAGGGCCCACCCGCCGGGTCAGAGAGCCGGCCCGCGACGGTGGCGCCGCGGCGCGCTCAGGGGCGCGGGGTCAGGCGGACGATGGGAATCTCACGATCGGTCTTGCGCTGATAGCCGGCGTAGCGGGGGGCGATGGCCGCGATGCGCTCGAGGGCCGCTGCCCGCGCCGCCCCGGTGAGCGAGGTCGCCGCGGCCCGGAAGCGTCGGTGGCCGATCTCGACGTCGATGGCGTCCGGGTGCCGCACCATGTTGAGGAACCACGCGGGGTGCGTCGCCGCACCGCCCGCCGAGGCCACAACCAGCCACGCGTCGTCACCGTCAGGGAACCCCCCGAGCGGAACTGTGCGGGGCTGGCCGGACCGCGCCCCACGCGTCGTGAGCACGAGGGCCGGAAAGCCGAGCATCCGCGGCTGGTCGGAAGCCGACGATCGTCGGTAGCGCGCCACCTGCCACCGCATCACGGGGGCGAACAGCTGACGGAGCAGCCGGCCCGGCTGCCGCGCGCCGCGGGTTCCCTTCGGCGTGACCACGATCCTCAACGCTCTCCCTCCGGACCCTGGGCCGGCCCCGCGATCCTCAAGGCCTCCTGCGGACTCTACCGCGTGGCGCCCACGCCTCCCGCCCCCCCGGCCCTGCCGAGCCCCCGCCGCCCCAATCGGCTGCCCGGAGGCGCAGCGGCGCTGGAGCGGGGCGGGACGCCGCCGGCGCATCCTCGGAGCCGGCGGCCCCCACCTAGCGGTGGAAGGCGTGCGGTTGACGCCCGACCCCTAGCCCGCCCGGTGGCGGGCGGCCAGCGCCGCCAGCGCCCGGTTGAGCTGGAGGACGTCGACGGTCGCCTGACCGAGGAATCCCCACTCCGGCCCCACCACGTGGGCCAGGACCAGATGCCGGAGCTTCTGGACCGGCAGATGGCGGGCCCGCGCCACCATCCCGACCTGGGCGAGCGCCGCCGCCGGCGAGATCTGCGGGTCGAGGCCGCTGCCGGAGGTCGTGACCAGGTCAGCGGGCGGGTGGGCGACCCCCAGCCGCCGCCACATCGCCAGCGCCTGCTCCACCTGGCGCACCAGCGCCTGCGAGCGCGGGCCGAGATTGGAGCCGCCGCTGGCCATCGGGGTGTCGGGGTCAGGGCGGCCGTGGAACCAGCCCGGCCCGCTCCACGGCTGGCCGATCTCGGTGGAGCCGAAGCGGGAGAGGGAGCCCTGCGCCTGGGCCGGGAAGATCGCCTGCGCCAGCCCGGTGACGAGGAGGGGATAGGCGAGGCCGCACAGGGCGGTGAGCAGGACGAGCGCCACCACCGTGCGGCGGAGGTGGACGCGCATCAGTGGAACCCCACCTGGGTGAGGCCGAGGTCGATCAGCTTGATGAAGATGAAGGGGGCGACGATCCCCCAGGCGCCGTAGATGAGCAGGTTGCGGCGGAGCATGGCGTCGGCATGGACCGGCCGGTAGCGAACCCCCCGCAGCGCCAGCGGGATCAGGGCCACGATCACCAGGGCGTTGAAGATCACCGCCGACAGGACCGCGCTGTGGGGGCTGTGGAGCTGCATGATGTTCAGCCCCTTGAGCTGCGGGTAGGTCGCCACGAACAGGGCCGGGATGATGGCGAAGTACTTGGCGATGTCGTTGGCGATCGAGAAGGTCGTGAGCGAGCCGCGGGTGATGAGCAGCTGCTTGCCGATCTCGACGATTGTGATGAGCTTCGTCGGGTTCGAGTCGAGGTCGACCATGTTGCCAGCCTCCTTGGCCGCGGTCGTGCCCGTGTTCATGGCCACCCCGACGTCGGCTTGGGCCAGTGCCGGCGCGTCGTTCGTACCGTCACCGGTCATGGCAACGAGCCGGCCGCCCTCTTGCTCAGCCCGGATCAGCTCCAGCTTGGCCTCGGGCGTCGCCTCGGCCAGGAAGTCGTCGACACCCGCCTCCTGTGCGATGGCGGCAGCGGTGAGCGGGTTGTCCCCCGTGATCATCACCGTCCGGATCCCCGCCGACCGCATCTCGGCGAACCGCTCCTTGATGCCGGTCTTGACGACGTCCTTGAGCTCGATCACGCCGAGGATGTCCGGACCGTCGGTGACGACGAGCGGGGTCCCCCCCTGCCGGGCGATCCCGTCCACGACCTCGTCGAGGCCCTCGGGCACGGCGCCCCCCTGCTCGCCC
>DAHUZI010000046.1 GCA_027306595.1 Candidatus Dormiibacterota bacterium
CGGCTCACGGGCGGGCCGGCGGGTGCGGCGCGGGCTCCGGCTCGCCCCGAGCCGGGGACAGCCGCCAGACCGTCGTCAGCAGGGTGGCGAGGATCACGACATGCACACCCGTGCACCACAGGCAGATCGTGTGGAGGCGCACAAACTCATCGAAGATGAGGTCGAGGGCCGCGAGCATCCCCGCCCCGGCGAGGGCGGCGTGGAGCCGGCGCACGCGCAGGGTGGCGGGGCCGCGGAGCTGGAGCCCGGCGAGGGTGAGGCTGGCGAGGAAGAAGAGCATCCCCGGGACCGTGATCGGCAGCGCGGTGCCGGGGACGACGGAGTAGACGCTGGTCGTGACCAGCTCGCAGTTGACCGCCCCGCTGGCCGAGCAGACCAGCGGGACGTTGGCGTAGTGGACGGCCGTCAGGTAGCCGGCGAGGCCGAGGCCCACCACTTGAAGGGCCGCGAGGAGGAGCGCCCCCCGGTCCAGCGCCCGCGCGGGCGACCAGGGCAGCGGAGCCGCCACTAGAGGTGGCTGGCGGCGGCGGTGACCCCCGGCGTGCGGCACACGGAGCGGGGCGCACCGCCCGTCACCGTGCAGATCTCAGCCGTCAGCTGGTTGGCCGCGCCCAGGACCGCCTGGGCGATGCTCGTGCTGGGATGGCTGAGCGCCCGGGCGATCCCCTGCCAGGTGTGCCCGTGGATGTCCGCGGTGCCGTGGTTGCTGGGGGTGGAGAGGCCAACGTTGATGTAGCGGTTGCCCACGTCGACGAAGGGGAACGATTGGGTGGAGTTGTACTTGGTGAACAGCCCGGTCTGCTGGGCGGTCATCGTCTGGAGCGGTTTGTAGTAGGTGCCCTGGGGGATGTTGGTGTAGAGCTCGCGCGGCACGAAGGTCAGGTAGCGGCTGGTGTAGTGCACGTGCACGAAGCTGAAGGTGTCGGTCAGCTTGAAGACGTCGATGCTCGAGGAGCGGATCGTGTCCAGCCCGTGGAAGTGGCCGAAGCGGCTCAGCGCCACGATCATGGCCCAGCGCTCGAAGGCGCAGTAGGGGCAGTACTCGGCACCCACGTAGAGCATCTCCGGCTTGCCGGCGGCGCGCAGGAGCGGCCCCTTGACGACCGTCGGCGGCAGGGTGGCGAGCCCGGTGCCGACCTGATTGAGGGCGGAGGCGGGCACCGTGGTCACGGCGTGGACGAGTGACGCTGGGGCGGGCTCGAGCGGCGCCGCGTAGGCGGTGGTGGATGAGTTGAGGCTGAGGGCGACGATGGCCACGATCAGGACCACGACCCCGCTGATCACCCCGATCACCATCCCGGGCGGCCGCAAGCCGCGAGTGGTCGTCCGCCCGCGTTGGCGCCCGGCTCCGGGGCGGGCCGGGCGCGCCGCCGGACGGCCGCCAATGGGCCGCTCCGAGGACTGGAGACCCGAGGGCTGGGCGCCCGAGGGCTGGGTGCCGGGCCGGCCGCCCGGTGCCCCCGTCCGCTCCGCCGCGCGGGCCACCGCCCGCCGCCGCCGATTCGCCATCCGTCGATCGCTCCCTGGTCGCTGGTCTCGAGTGGTTCATCCTATCCGATGCCGGGCCCGGGGTCCCCGCCGCGCCTCGCCCCCCGGGGCGTCAGAGGACACCGACGGCGGCCAGCGCCAGGTCCGCGGACCGTCGTCCGTCGGCCGCACAGGCGGCGAGGCCCACTCCTCGGATCGCCGCCCCGGCCACGAACAGCCCCGGCGTCGCCGCCAGGGCGCTGTCGAGCGCGTCAACGCGACCGAGGTGTCCCGCCAGGTACTGGGGCAGGGCCTGCGGCCAGCGCTGGACCGTGATCGCCGTTGGACCCGAGCGGACTCCCAGCGTCCGCCGCAGCTCGAGGTGGACCTCGGCGGCGAGCTGGGCGTCGGGCAGCGCCAGGGCGGCCTCGTCGCCGTGGCGTCCGACCGACGCGCGCAGGAGGTGGACGTCGGCCGCGGCCAGGTGCGGCCACTTCCGCCCCAGGAACGTGCAGGCGGTGATGCGCAGCCCCTCGGTCCTTGGGACCAGGAACCCGCGCGCCTCGGGCAGCGACGAGAGCGCCGCGGCCGGGTAGGCGAGCGTCACCGTCGCGACCGACGCGTAGGGGATCCCCCGCAGGCCGGCGGCCGCCCCGGGGTTGACGCGGTCTACCAGGGGCGCCGCCGCGAACGCTGGACTCGCCACGATCACCGCAGCGGCCGGTGGCAGCGGCCCACGGTCGGTCCCGACGACCCAGCCGGCGGGACCGCGATCCAGCGAGGTGGCGGCGCATCCAGTCTGGAGCGCCCCCTGGGGGAGCGCGTCCCCCAGCCGCTCGATCAACCGGCTGAGCCCGCCCCCCACCGTGAGAAACGCTGGCCCGGCTGGCCCCGGGCGCCCAGCCCCAGCCGTGCGGCGCAGGCCGCGGCGGAGGCTGCCGTGGCTGCGCAGCGCCTCGAGGAGCTGGGGCGCGACCGCTCCGACGCTCATCCCGTCGGCGCGCCCCGCGTAGATCCCGCTCACGAGGGGGTCCACCAGCCGCTCGTAGACCTGCCGCCCCAGCCGCCGCCGGACCAGCGCGCCCAGCGGGTCGTCAGGCCCGACCGGGCGGCGACGGACCCACGGCTCGAGCCCGGCCCGCACCACCGACCCCGCTGACACGATATGGGAGCGCTGCAGAGGTCGTAGCTGGAGCGGGACCCCGAGGACGAGTCCATCGGGGATCCAGCGCAGCCGACCGCCGTGCAGGATGGCCGTGCGCGCGGTGGCCGGGGCGATCAGGGCGTCGTCGAGCCCCACCTCGGCGCAGAGCCGCTGGAGCTCGCCCGACCGGGCGAGAAAGCTGTCGGGCCCGAGCTCGACGGCCCACTCCCCGCACCGGCCGGTCTCCACCTTGCCCCCGATCCGATCGGCCGCCTCAAGCAGCGTGACCCGGACGGCGCCGCTGGAGGCGGAGGCGAGCCGCTGGGCGGCCACCAGACCGGTGAGGCCGCCGCCGACGACCACCACGTGGCGGCCGGCCGGTGGCGGCGGCGGCGCCACCACCGCCTCAGGCGGGGTCGGCCAGCCGTTCGGCGGCCGTGAGCACGATGTCGGCCAGCAGCGCGCAGAACCCAGGGTCGGCGTTCGGGGAGGGGGGCCGCACCAGCCGCACCCCCAGTCCGGCGGCCTGGTGGGCCGCAACGATGTCGATGTCGTACAGCACCTCAAGGTGGTCAGCGGCGAAGCCGGCGGGGCAGACGACAACGGCCCGGACCCCCTCCGACGCCGCCCCCGCGATCACCGACTCGAGGTCCGGGCCCAGCCACGGCTCCCCGGTCTGGGCGGCGCTCTGCCAGGCGACCGTCCACCGGGGAAGGCCGAGGCGGGCGGCGACCGCCGCCGCGGTCGCCGGCAGCCCGTCCGGATACGGGTCGCCCATCGCCCGCGTCCGCTCGGGCAGGCTGTGGGCGGTGAATACCACCAGGCTCGCCTGCCGGTCGGCCGCGGAGAGGCCCGCGAGCGCCTCGCCGACGCGCTCGGCGAGCCAGCCGATGAATCCGGGCTCGAGGTGCCAGCCAGCCACGGTCGCGAGCCGAGGCCCCGGCGGCGGCTCGGCGAGCGAGGCTCGGGCCCGGGACAGGTACCCCTCGACCGACAGCCGCGAGTAGTGGGGGGCCAGGACCATGGCCACCACGTTGGGGACGCCGTCCGCGCGGATGGCCGCCGCGGCCTCCTCGATGTAGGGCGGGGCATGCTTCATGCCGACCCATACGCGAAACACCCCGGCCCGGCGGCGGCCGAGCTCGGCCTCGACCCCCTCCGCCTGGGCCCAAGTGATGGTCGCCAAGGGGGAGCCACCGATGGCGTCGTAGCGCCGCTGAAGATCCGCCACGGCGGCGGGCTCGGGGGGACGGCCGCCTCGCATGTGGCGCAGGTAGGGCTCGACCGCCTCCGGCCCGCTGGGGGTTCCATAGGCCATCAGCAGCACCGCGATCGAACCCGGGCCGGGGGGATGCTCCGCCATTCCACGACCCATCGTACGGGGAGGCGCGGGGCGCTCCGCTCTCGCCGAGGCGCCCGGCGTCGCGGCGGGGGCCGGCGGTTGTCACAGTGCGCTCACCGGCCCCCGCCGCCCGAGCGCCGTGTGGTCACATGGCAGGGGTGGAGGCGATGGGGACGGCGGGGAGCACGGTGGGGGCAGGCGCCGCCCGATGGTCCTGGCCGGCCGCGCTGCGCTCCGGGATTCTCCGGGCGCTCGCGCCGCCCGCGGCCTTCCTCGCGGTCAGCGTGGGCCTCACGTGGCCGGCCTGGAGCCACCCCACGACCCGCCTCATCGGCGTCGGCGCGAATCCCGACGCCAAAGCGTGGTTCTTCGCCTGGTTCGCCGCCGGCCTGGTCCACGGGCACCTCCACCTTGTGACCACCCTCACGAGCGCCCCACACCCGACCAACCTCATGTGGAACAACTCCGCCCTGGCGCTGGCGGCGCTGTTCGCGCCCCTCACCCGCCTCGCGGGGCCTGTCGCCGCCTACAACGCCGCGCTCACCCTCTCGCTGGCCGCGTCAGGGTGGGTCGCTGGCCTCGCCCTGCGCCGATTCGTGCGCCGCCCCCTGGCCGCCTGGATCGCAGGCGCGGCGTTCGGCTTCTCCCCGTTCGTCCTCGCCGAGGCGGACACCGGACATCTCACCTGGGTCACCCTCTGGTCCGTCCCCCTGCTCCTGCTCCTCCTGGACAGCCTGGTCCGCAGCCGTCGGCGGTCGGCGGGATGGCTGGGCCTTTGCCTGGGCGTCTGGACCGGGGTCGAGCTCCTCACCGCCGAGGAGCTCTTCACAACCTTGGTCCTAGTGGCGGTCGGCGCTCTCGTCGGGCTCGCCCTCACGAATCGCCGGGCTGCCCGAAAGGCCTGGCCGCGGCTCGCCATCGCGGCGGCGACCGCCGCCCCGGTCGCCCTCCTCATCGCCGGCCTACCCCTCTGGGTCCAGTTCCTTGGTCCCGGGCGTCTGGTCGGCGGCACCATCGAGCCACCGCTGCAGAACGTCGCCGACCTGCTCGCCGTGATCCTCCCGACGCAGCTCCAGGCCCTGGCCCCGCCGGTCCTGGTCGCGATCACCCAGCACTTCACGGGCAATCCGTTCGACCGCGTCGTGTACCTCGGTGCGCCGCTGCTCGTCTTCCTGGGCTGGGTGGTGGCCAGTGGCCGCCGCGACCCGCGGGTGCGATTCTTCGCGTGGCTGGGGGTCCTGGTCTTCACCCTCGCCCTGGGAAGCCACCTCCACATAGACGGCAGGACTACCCCCCTGGTCCTGCCATGGGCGCTGCCCGCCCACCTGCCACTGCTCCGCAAAGTCCTGCCGGATCGACTCATGGCCGAGGTCTGGCTGGCAGTGGCCGCCCTCATCGCCCTGGGGCTCGATCGCCTCAGCTGGGGCCAGGGCCGGGCCCTCACGATCCGCTCCGCCGTGCTGGTCGGTCTGGTCGCCCTGAGCCTGGCCCCCGCCGGCCCCGAGCTGGCCAGCGCCGCCGCCGTCCCCGCCTTCTTCCGCACCTCCGCCCCCGGGCGGATCGCGGCCGGAGGCACGCTTCTTACGACCCCGATCCCCGATGCGAATAACTGCACCGAGCTGCTCTGGCAGGCGGCGGCCGACTTCACGTATCGGACCGAGGCCGGCTGCCTGCTCCACGCCGCCGCCCGCCCCGACCTCATCGTGTCGTACCTGGGCTTCTCCACGCTCCGCCAGGATCTGTGGGCAACGCAGAGTGGCCGGTCGGTGCCGGTCGGCGCGCACAGCCGCCCCGGCCTGCTGGCTCGGCTCGCCGTCTGGCGGGTCCGCGCGATTGCGGTGGGGCCCGGCCCCGGGGAGCGCACAACGCTCCGCTTCGTCGCCGCCCTGCTGCAGGAGCGACCCGTCCCCCGGGGCGGCGTCTACCTGTTCCGGGTCCGCCCCCACCCCAACGGCTGACGGCGCCGCAGCCGGGCCCTGCGTGGTGCCGAGACCGGGATTTGAACCCGGACGAGCTTGCGCTCACTGCCCCCTCAAAGCAGCGTGTCTACCATTTCCACCACCTCGGCGCGGTCGCTCATCTTAGCGGGCGCGGCGGCCCCGCGCCACCCGGAGCGGGAGGGCCACCCCCGGTCCGGTCCTCGCCCCGGCGGGGCGTGGGGACACGCGGAGACGGTCCCCGGGGCCAGCGTCCGCGCACCCGGCCGCACGCGGCAGCGGGGCAGGTGGAAACGCCCCCTCGCCTCCCGGGGTGCGCGCGGTGTTGGCCGGCGCCGCCGTTCCCCTACGGTCGAAGAGCAAAGGCAGCAGCCAGGAGGCACTCGATGCGACGCACAACCTTCGACCTACTCCTCTCGACGACCGGTCTCATCGTCACGCTCGTGCTGGTGGTCGCCGGGGCGCTGTTGATGTGGGGGTACACGTACACCAACAGCACCGTCACCCAGCAGCTCACCTCGCAGAAGATCTACTTCCCGGCCAAGAACTCGCCTGAGATCAAGGCCCCCGAGTTCGCCCAGATGAAGCAGTACGCCGGGCAGCTCATGACCAACGGCGCCCAGGCCCAGGTCTACGCCAACCACTTCATCGCCAACCACCTCAAGGCGATCGGCGGCGGCAAGACCTACAGCCAGCTGAGCGCCCAGGCCCTGGCCCAGCCCAACAACACCAAGCTGGCCGACACCGTCAACACGCTCTTCAAGGGCACGACCCTGCGGAGCATGCTCCTCAACGCCTACGCCTTCTGGATGCTTGGACAGATCGCACTCGTCGCGAGCATCGCGTCCTTCGTCCTGGCTGGTGTCATGCTCGTGCTCACCGTCTTCGGCTACGCCCATCTTCGGCGGGCCCCCGAGGAGCAGGAGGTGTTCACGGCCAAGCGCCGGGAGGCGGTAGCCACCCGCTGATCGGCGGGCTGGCGCGGGGAGGGGTCCGGGCCCGAGGCCCGGGCCCCTTCCCGTTGCCGTTCACCACAGGGCCCACGCCCCGATGGCTCGGCCCGGCGGGCCCGCGCAGCTCGCCGGCCGAGCCGAGCCTATCCGTCGCGGCCGACGGGCGCTGGGGCGCCCCACCCCCGGTCCCACGCCACCGGACCCGAGCAGACGTCGCGCCTCCTTCGAGAGTTCGTCGCCCGGCGCCGCCACCCCCGGTCCCACGCCACCGGACCCGAGCAGACCCCCAACCCCCAGCCCGCACCGTCCCCCCGGCGCAGTGGACCTGGGCGCAAAAAAAAGGGTGCTTCCGGGTTTTCAGTGGGTAGGCGGGGGTTGACCGGGCCGGGCGGGGGACCAAGATGGCCCCATGAGAGACACCGAGCTGTACCGACACCTGCTGGGCCTGGAGGCCCCCTGGACCGTCACCCGGGTCGACCTCGATGTGGCGGGGGGGCGGGCGGACGTGTGGGAAGGCCACCCGCCGCGGACGCGCTGGACCTGTCCGGCGTGTGCGCGGGCGCTGCCCACCCACGACCACGGGAAGGAGCGGAGCTGGCGTCACCTGGACAGCTGCCAGTTCCTGACCGACCTCCACGCCGCGCCCCCGCGGGTGGCGTGCCCGGAGCATGGGATGCGCCAGGTGCGACTGCCCTGGGCCGAGCCGATGAGCCGGTTCACCACCCTGTTCGAGTGCCTGGCGGTGGACGTGCTCAAGGCGTGCGACGTCCAGGGGGCGGCGCGGCTGCTGCGGCTGAGTTGGGACGAGGCGTGGCACCTGGTGGAGCGGGCGGTGGGGCGGGGCCAAGCGGCCAAGCCCGTGCGCCTCACCCCGCACCTGGGGGTCGACGAGAAGACGGTGGGGCGGGGCCAGACCTACGTCACCGTGGTCAGCGATCTCGAGCGGGGCACCGTCGAGTACCTCGCCGATGCGCGCAAGCAGAGCAGCCTGGACGGCTATTGGGCGGCCCTGACGCCGGCGCAGCGGGCGGGGATCGAGGCCGTGGCGATGGATATGTGGGAGCCGTACCGGCAGGCGGTCCGCGCCCATCTGGAGGACACCGACGGACCTGGGCGCGGCGGTGGACACGGTCCGCAAACGCGAGAACCGGACGCTGCGCGCCGTCGGTGACGACGCCCTGGTCGGCTCCAAATACCTCTGGCTGTACAGTGCCGAGAACCTCCCCGACCGCCACCGCCGCCGCTTTGCCAGCCTGCGCACCGCGGACCTCAAGACCGCCCGCGCCTGGACGATCAAGGAGGATCCGCGCTGGCTCTGGACCCACCGGAGTCCGGCCTGGGGCCGGCGGCACTGGGAGCACTGGTACTTCTGGGCCACCCACTCGCGGCTCCAGCCCGTGATCGACACGGCCCGGATGCTCCAGCGTCACCGGGCCGGTCTGCTGGCCTTCTTCCGCCACCGCATCACCAGCGCCGGCTGCGAGAACCTCAACGGCCGCATCCAGGCACTCCGCGTCGCCGCCCGTGGCTTACGCAACCGGGAGCACTTCAAGGCCGCCGTCTTCTTCCACTGCGGGGGCCTCGACCTCTACCCCGCTACCCACTCAATTCCCGGATGAGCCAAAAAAAGAGACCCGGCGATGACCTACTCTCCCACCCCGTTGCCAGGGCAGTACCATCGGCGCTGGCGGGCTTAACTGCTGTGTTCGGAATGGGAACAGGTGTTTCCCCGCCGCTATCGTCACCGGATCTCTTTCTTCGACTGGATCGGCCGTCGGCCACCGCCGCAGGGGCGCAGACCATCCGCGACGACCGGATAGCGTGAAGCACGTCGACCCTTGGGGACCGGCCGGCGTGCGGCTCGCCCCCGAGCAATGTGGCAGAGAGTGGTCAAGCCCTCGACCGATTAGTACCGCTCAGCTCAAGGCATTGCTGCCCTTACACCCGCGGCCTATCAACCAGGTGGTCTACCTGGGGTCTTACCCGGTTAACCCGGTG
>DAHUZI010000049.1 GCA_027306595.1 Candidatus Dormiibacterota bacterium
CCGAGCCGCCGCCCGCCGCGCCCCCGCCGCCGCTCCAGGCTCCCACCCCCGGCTGGAGCGTGCGAGCGCCCACGGGCACGGCCGCCGGCGGGCGACCGATGGCCGCGATGGGAGCCGCGGCGACGGCCGCGGTCGCCGAGCGCCCCGCCCCGCGCCAGGGACCGCCGGTCCCCGGCGTGCCGTTCACGTTCGAGGGGCTGGTGCCGGCCCGGGAGCACGAGCGCAGCGCCACGGTCCGGGTGGTGCTGCCGATCCTGCTGGCGCTGGGCGCTTCGGGGGCGGCGGTCGCCGCCCTCACCCGCTTCTGGGTCAACGTCACCGTGGGGCGCGACCTCACCCTGGTCCCCCTGCTCCAGCTCCAGGACGCGGGCCGGCTGACGCTGGCCGACCTCTGGCAGCCGGTGGAGGGCAGTCGACTGCTTGCGCCCGAGCTGGTCCTGTTCGGGCTGCTGCCCATCACCCATCTCGACCCCCGCGCGGAGATGCTCCTGGGCACGGGCCTCCTCACCGCCGCCGCCCTTCTGCTCTTCGCCGTCTGGGGCGAGCACGGCCGCTGGCGGTGGTGGTGGTTCCTGCCGGTCGTGCCCCTGGTGCTCAGCCTCGCCCAGCTCCCGACCCTGCTCCTCGGCTTTCGCTTCGGCGACGCCCTGGCGGTCGCCGGGGCGGTCGCGGCGCTCGCCATGCTCAACCGGGACGACCTCGAGCTCGGCCACTTCGTCGTCGCAGTGCTCGCCGCCGGCGTCGCCACGTGCTCCTCGTTCGAGGGCCTGTTCGTCTGGCCCAGTGGGCTGGTCGTCCTGGGGGCCCGACGGGGCAGCTGGGTCGCGAGGGCCGGCTGGGTGGTCGTCGGGGCTGGCACCTGCGTCGCGGCCCTGTGGAATCTGGGCCTCGGCCGGCTCGGCGGTCCCGGGCTCCAGGTGTTCTGGACCGATCCCGGGCGCGCCTTCGGCTTCCTGCTGACCCAGGTGGGCGCGGTCCTGCCGGCCCCTGGCGGCGGGATCGCCGGGATCGGCCAGGCCGAGGTCCTGGGGGGCGCGATCCTGCTCGCCGCCGCGCTCGTCGCCGGCACCTGGCTCCTGCGGCGCCCCGAGGACCGCCGGCTCGGCGGCGTGATGGCCGTGGTCGCGTTCGCCGTCCTCGTCGACATCGCCGAGACCGGTGGCCACGCCCAGTTCGGCGTGGCCACGGCGGCCGACTCCCGCTACCTCTCGGTCAATCTCCTCCTGCTGGCTGCGGTCTACCTGGGCGTGGTCACGACCCTGGTCCACGGGCCCCGCGAGGCGGCCGCCGCGTCGGGCAAGTTGCCCACGCCCCCGCCCGGCCGGCGGCCTGCCCGGCCCCAGCCGGCGCAGGCGCGGCTCGGGGTGGTAGGGGCCGCGGTGGCGGTGGTCCTGGCGGCGGTGGCGCTGGGGGTCCCGGCGGGGCTGCACGCGGGCGCTCAGGTTCGGGACCAGCGGCTGCGCTCGGTCTCGGTGCTCGCCACCTACGCGACGGCGTCGAACGCCGCCATCGTGCGGACCCTCTACCCGGTGCCGGCCACGCTCCGCCAGGACGCCGCCTTCCTCGCGGCGCGCCATCTGGGGATCTTCGCCGACCCGCGGCGGTAGCCGGGGCGGGACGGTCCGCCGATCGTGTCCTCCGGCGTGGGCGCCGGGTGTAGCGCTGTGCCCCGCGATGCAGGGGTGACGCGGATCATCGCGCAGCCGGCGCTCCGCAACGACAACGCACGGGTGATCCGGGCGGCGGTGGCCGGCGAGCGCTTCATCGTGACCCGCAACGGCGTCCCGGTCGCGGAGCTGGGGCCGGTCCACCCCGGCCGTCGGGCCGTCGTCCCCAGGGGCGACCTGCTGGTCATCGCCGCGGCAGGGCCGCCTGTGGACCGGGTCGAGTTCCGCCGCGACCTCGATCGGGTCATGGCCCCGGGGCTCGAGATGCGGGGAGGGCTGCTCGACACCTCGGTGGTGATCGACTGGGACGGTCCGGCCGTGGCCGTGGGCCTGCCGGAGGAGGCCTCCGTCAGCGCGATCACCCTGGCCGAGCTCTCGGCCAGGCCCCATCGGGCGTCGTCAGCCTCCGAGAGGGCGCGCCGGCAGGGTCGGCTGCAGCAGCTCGAGATGACCGTCGAGCCCCTCCCCTCCATGCCGCGGCGGCGCGCCGCCACGGCCGGGTCGTGGCCGCGGTCGCCGAGTCCAGTCGCGCCCACCGGCGTCGGGTCGCCGACCTGTTCGTGGCCGCGACCGCCCACGCCAACGATCTGGCCGTCGACACGAGGAACCCCGACGACTTCGCCGGGCTGGAGACCCTGGTCGAGATCGTCAGCCTCTGATCCGGCCAGGAGGCGATCGCCCATCGGCGCCGAACGCCCGACCGCAGGACGCGGCCCCTCGCCCCGTCCACCGGCGGCGCCCGCGCCGCGCGCCGGCCGGATCAGAGCCCCTGACCCGACGCGGCGACGCCGGACGCCCGGCATACCCGTGGCGGACCCCCCTCGGTCACGCGGCAGAGCTCGGCGGCGAACCGGTTGGCGAGGCCGAGGATGCCCCGGCCGATGGCGCTGCCCGGCCGGCGGATCGCCCCGGTGACCGCTGCCCAGGTGAGGCCGGCCAGCTGCTGCGGCCCATATCCCGACCCGGGGCTGATCGGAATCCCCACGCTCACGTAGCGGCCGGCCACGTCGAGGAAGGGGATGCCGCTGCTCGGATCGCGAGCGTCGAAGAGCCGGCGGGCGATGCCGGAGAGCGGGTCCAGAGAGTGGTAGGTGCGGGTGTACAGCTCCACCGGCAGGAAGGTGAGGACGGTGCTCGTGTACTGGCTTCCGTGGAAGGTGAGCCCGGGGGTGCTGCCGTCGGCGGTGGCGGCGCGGATCAGCCCGAGGCCGGTGAAGCGGCCGAAGCGGGCGAGGGCGACGACCAGCGCCCAGCGCTCGTAGGCGCAGAAGGGGCAGGCCTCGCTCCCCACATAGACGACGGCCGGGCGCCCCCCGCGCGTGACGAGCGGGCCCGTGACCCTGGTGGGCGGCCGGGCGACCGACCCCAGGCGGGCGGCGTCGAGGGTCGCGGCGGGGATGGTCGTCAGGGAGCGCACGACCGCGTCCGAGCGGCCCCGGGCACTGCCGCTGGGGAGGGCGATCGCCACCGCCGCCGTGATCGCCACCACGGCCAGGACCACGGCGGCCACGGTCTGGACCGCGACCGGCGGGCGTCGGCGGGGCCGCGCGTCGCCCGCGGCGGCGGCGGCGGCCGGCCGGTC
>DAHUZI010000053.1 GCA_027306595.1 Candidatus Dormiibacterota bacterium
CGGCGAGGGGGCGCCTGCGCCCCCTCGCCGGGCGGCGGTGGTCCGGGTCGTCGGCGTCGGCCACGAGCAGCCTGGCGACACCGCCCTCAGGGTCCCCTGGGAGCTCGCCGGCTCGCCCGGCTTCGTCGCCATCCAGCTCCGAACCACGGTGCCCCGGATCACGGTCGGTGTCGGCCTGGCGCGACGGGACGGCCTCCTCGAGGCAGTGGCCGCCATCCCGGGGGTGCCGGCGGTCGCCACCAGCCCCGTGGGCGGCACGTTCGTCGTCGGGGGACCGGCCTGGATCGCCCTGGCCGCGGTCGGGGTCGTCCCCAAAGATACGGTCTGGCCGATCGACTGGATGCTGGGCGCCGTGTCGGGCTGGCTCGCCGACTACCTGGACACGAAGGGCGCCCGGCTCGCGGTCGGACGCGTGGACGGGGCCTGGTGTCCCGGCTTCAGCGACGGCCAGGTGGGCGGCCGCAAGCTCGTCGGACTGGGCTTTCGCGTGAGCGCGGGCCGGGTCGCCTGCCACGGCGTGGTCGCGGTGACCCCCCTTGGGGCCCAGGATCTGGCGTGGCTGCAGGCGGCCCACGCCCTCATCGGCCTGCCCGTCGACCCCAGCCGATGCACCTCCCTCGCCGAGTGCACCGCCACCGACGGCTGGAGCGCCGAGACCGCCGTCGCCGGGCTGGCGGGCGCCCCCGCCCCCCGCCCCGCCGCGGCATGAGTAGCGGCGCCCGCCCGCCGGGGCTGCGGCTGGTTCGCGACCCCGCGCCGGTCCTCCACACCCGGGCCGAGCCGATCCGCGTCTTCGACGCCGGGCTCCGCCGGCTGGTGCGGGAGATGTACCTGTGCTGCGTCGAGTGGCACGGGGTCGGGCTGGCCGCCACCCAGGTGGGGCTCAACCGGCGGCTTGCGGTCGTGGTCCACGAGGGCCACCAGTTCGCGCTCTGCAACCCGGAGATCGTCCAGGCGACCGGTGAGGTCGACGCTCTCGAGGGCTGCCTCTCGCTCCCCCGCCAGGCCGGGCTGGTTCGGCGCGCCGAGACCGTGACCGTCCGCTACCGCAATCCGCAGGGGCGGGGGGTCGAGCGCACCCTCTCGGGGTGGCTGGCCCGGATCGTCCAGCACGAAACCGACCACCTCCACGGCGTCCTCTGCCCGGAGCGCCTGGCACCGGGGGCCGTCTTCGGCGCCGTTCCCCCGGAGGGGGAGGCGGCGGACCGGGACGCGGCGGGGGATGCCCGGGCCAGCGAGGAGGCCGCGGGGCGGCCGGCTCAGCCTGAGGCCCTGGTTCCCGCGGCCGGGGCACCGGGAGCGGCGGGGGACTGACCCCCGCGCCGCCGGCCCCGGCCGCGGCGCCAGCTCAGGCGGTGGCCGGCGCGAGCTCCATCACCTCGGCGTCGACGGTGATCTTGACCTCGTCGCCGACCAGGACACCGCCGGTCTCCAGCCCGACGTTCCAGGTGAGCCCGAAGTCCTTGCGGCTGATCCGGCCCTCGGCCTCGAAGCCGGCCGACCGGCCTCCCATCGGTGACGGCTGGATGCCGTTGAGGGTGACGTCCAGGTCGACCGGGTGGGTCGTGCCGCGAATGGTGAGGTCGCCCGCCACCCGGTAGCGGTCGCCGCCCAGGGCGGTCACCTGGCGGCTCACATAGGTCATGGTCGGGAACTGCTCAGCGTCGAAGAAGTCGGCCGAGCGCAGGTGCGCGTCACGCTTCTCCTCGCGGGTGTCGACGCTCGCGACCGGAATCGTCACCCGCAGCCGCGCCGCGGTCAGGTCGCTGGGGTCGAACTCCAGCTCCCCCTCGACATCACGGAAGTGTCCGCGGACGGTCGAGACCATCATGTGCCGAGCCGAGAAGCTGACGTCGGTGTGTGCCTTGTCGATCTGCCAGGTCATGGGCGACCCTCCGGTGGTTGGCGGTGGTTGCTGGTACAATCATACCCACCGTGCCGTTGCGTGCACAATCAACCACCAAGTCGCCCGGCGTGACGGGACCGGCCGCGACCGACCCGCCCGGGACGGGTGCCTCCGACGGCCTCGCGATCGGCCCCCCGGGGCCCGCGGACCCCGCGGCCGAGGTGTGGCAGCTCTTCCTTCGGGCCCATGCGCTGGTCCGCCACCAGCTCGGCGAGCGGCTCGCCCGCCTGCGGCGCGTGCCCCTAACCGAGCTGGAGGTCCTGCTCCTCCTCCAGGCCGCCCCGGACGGGCGGTTGCGCATGGCGGCCCTCGCGGACCATGTCCGGCTGAGCCGCAGCGGGCTGACGCGGCGGATCGAGCGGCTGGAGCGGCTGGGCCTGGTGGTGCGGCAGGCGTGCCCCAACGACGCCCGGGGCGCCTTCGCCGTGGTCACCGACGTCGGGCGGGCCCAGAGCCGGGAGGCCGCCCAGGACTACTGGGACGGGGTGCGCGCCTGCTTCTCCGCTCCGCTGGCGACCACGACCGGGCTCGAACCGCTCCGCCGCGGCCTGGAGGCGCTCGTCCAGGCCGCCGAGAGCCAGATCACAGCTGGCGCCGGGGTCTGCGCGCCGGAGGACGCTGAGCCCGGCTCCGCGCCCGCGCCGGCGGCGCCGCCGGCTGGACGGTGACCGGCCGGCCCGCCGGCTACACTGACGCCGATGCCTGACCGTCCGCCCCAGGATCCGGGCGCCCCCGGCGACGAAGCGCCGCCGTCAGCTGGGGTCCGATGCCCGTACCCGCACGGGGGGGAGGTCCAGGCGGCGACGCCTGTGGCCGGGAGCTGCCCCGTTCCCCATCCGGCCCCGCTCCCGGTCGGGGCGGAGCCGCAGGCCGCGCACTGGGACCCGGCGGCCCGGGCCGCCGCCGAGGCGACCGCGCGGCGGTCGGCGGCGGCCAGCCACCTCGACGCCGAGCGGGCCGCACAGATGGCGATCCGGGCGGTCGAGGCTCGCGCCGAGCAGCGCCAGGTCGAGGCGATCGCGGATCCCTTCGTCCGCCAGCTCGGTCGCAAGCTCGGCTACGGACATCCGCTCAGCGAACGCACCGGGATGGCGACCTTCACCTGGACGCCGGAGGCCGAGGCTCGGCTGGCCGAGGTCCCCGCCTTCTGCCGCGAGCTGACCCGCTGGCGGGTGGAGTGGACGGCGCACAAGCAGGGGTTGGGCACGACGATCACCCCCGAGGTGATGGCCCGGAAGTACGAGATGTGGGGCGCGGTCTCCCACGCCATCCAGGCCCGGGAGGGCGACCGCCTCCCCTGGACTGACAGCGCCCGCGCCCGCTTCGAGCGCGTGCCCGCCTTCGTCCAGGGCCAGGTGCTGGAAGCGGTCGAGGGGAACGCCCGCCGGCTGGGCGCCGCGGTCGTGGACGACGCCATCGTCGACCGGGTCATCGCCCGCTGGTCCGAGACGGGCGACTTCCACGAGGGCCTCTACGGCTTCCGCTGATCCTCCGCGGCGCCCCCGTGGGCGCCGCTGGCCACCCGCCGCCGGGCGCGGGCGCGCAGCGCGAGCTGGATCCGCTTGACCGCGGCGTTGTCGAGGACCATGGGGGTCCGGCGCCGGCGCTCGCGGCGGCGCAGCCGGGTCGCCTCCCTGGGGTCCAGCCCCTCGAGCTCGGGGTCGTCGCGTGTGCCCATGGATCAAGCCTACCCCCAATCCGGCCGGAGGGCGGCGATCACCCGGGGAGGCGGAGCGCGGCCTCGAGCGCGGTCCAGTCGGCGGCGGTGGCGATCCAGGCGCCGGCAGCACAGTTCTCGGCGACCTGGGCCGGGCTGGTCGCCCCGGCGATGACCGAGCCCACCACCTGCCGTCCGAGGAGAGCGCCGATCGCGAGCTGGAGGAGGGTGAGCCCCCGCCCGGCCGCGAACCGCTCCAGCTCGGCCACGCGGTCGAAGCGGTCGGCGGTGAGGAGCTCGGCCCCACCCGGCTGGCGCGCGAGCCGCGTGCCCGCGGGGGGCGCGGCACCCCGACGGTACTTGCCGGTGAGCAGGCCCCGCGCGAGGGGGTAGTAGGGCAGGAGCCCGAGGCCGAAGTGCTCGAGCGCGGGGATGCGCTCCAGCTCCGCCGTGCGGTCGAGCAGGCTGTACTCGTCCTGGGCCGAGACCATCGCGGTCAGCCCCGTCGACCGGGCGGTCCAGTCGGCGTCAGCGATCTGCCAGGGGGCGAAGTTGGAGCAGCCGATCCAGCGAACCTTGCCCGCCACGACGAGCTCGTGAAGCGCCCCGAGGGTCTCGGCAATCGGGGTGCGCGGGTCGGGTCGGTGCATCTGGTAGAGGTCGATGACCTCGACGCCGAGCCGCGCCAGGCTCGCGTCCGCCGCCGCACGGACGTAGGCGGGGGTGCCGCGGGGGAGGTCGGGGTCGGTCCCCGGCATCACCGATCCGAACTTGGTCGCCACGACGACCCCCTCGCGCCGTCCCCGGATCGCCTGGCCGAGGAACCGCTCGCTGTCCCCCCCGCCGTAGGTGTCGGCGGTGTCGAAGAGCGTGGCGCCCCGGTCCAGCGCGGCCTCCACGACGCCCCGGGCGGCCTCGGCATCGATCCGGGCCCCGAAGTTGTTGCAGCCCACGCCCACGATCGAGACCACGGGGCCGTTCCGCCCGAGCCGTCGGGTCGCGAGCCGGTCGGCCACGGGCACCTCCCACCTGCGGTTGCCTGGGGGGAGCGGGTGCGCCCCCACCCGTCCGCGGCGCCAACCGGCCGCGCCGCCGGCCCGCCGCCCGGCCATGGTCCGGGACCGGGGCCCCCCGCGTCCAGTCGCGAGCGGACCTCGCCGCCCCGCCGCGCGCGCCGGCGGCGCGGCGACTACCATCAGCCCGCCAGCGTCGGTGCGGCTCGGCCGGCCGCCTGACAGAGGAGCATCCGGTGGACGCTGAGGTCGGGGTCGACATGGCGGCGCGGCGCGATCCGGTGCCGCCCGAGGCCGAGGCCGGCGCCGGCGCGGCCAGGGGCACGTGGGTCGCCCCCAAGCCGCCCCGGGTCACCGCGACCGAATGGCTTGCCTGGATCACCTACCTCGGCGTCCTGGGAGCGCTGATCGCGGAGGCAGTGACCACGCGCCATCCCTCCCTGGGAACGGCGGCATCGTTCGTGGTCTGGCTCGGCGGCGTCGCGATCCTCGGCTGGTACTACCGGAGCGGGACCCTGCGCACCCCGGAGGTCGTGCTCCAGCGCGAGCCCCTGCCCTTCCCGTTCGCGGACGACGAGCCCGTCGGGATCTGGCTCAAGGCCGGCGCGATCGGCAATCCGCAGGACATCCTGCCAGCGCCCGAGGTGGATGCCGAGACCCTCAGCGGCGACGCCGGACTCGACCGCTACCTCATGCGCGCAGAGCAGGCGCGCCGGCGACGCGAGCAGGCCCGCCAGCAGATCCAGCCCCTGGCCGGTGCGCCGCGCCCGGGGTCCGAGGCGAGCCCGCCGCCGAGCTGATTCCGGGGGGCGCTGCCCAGGGCGGTCGCCCGGGCGCCGCACGCGGCGCGATCACCTCCGCACCATCGGCGGTACCCTGGCCCTCGCACCGGCGCCCCGCGGATCGGCCGCCGCCGGACGCCTCCAGATCCACCCGGAGCGCCGCGCCCGTGATCCCCGGCTTCGTCATCTTCCTGCGCGAGGGCGTGGAGGGAAGCCTGATCGTGGCCATCCTCCTCGCCTACCTCGACCGCATCGGCCAGCGCCGGCACTTCCGCGACGTCTTCTTGGGGGTGGGGGCAGCCCTCCTCTTCGTCACCGTCGGCGGCGTGGCGGCGTTCCTCACCCTCGGGGCCTACGCTGGCTCCACCGCCCAGACCGTGTTCGAGACGGTGACGTACCTGGTCGCCTTCGTCCTCCTCACGTACATGACGTTCTGGATGCGCCGCCACGCTCGCACCCTGTCCCGGGAGCTGCGCGACCGGATCGACACGGCGCTCGGTGGCCGGGCGCGCTGGAGCCTGGCCCTCCTCGCGTTCCAGGCGGTCGGACGCGAGGGCTTGGAGACCGCGGTCTTCACCCTCGCCCTCGTGTTCGCGGCTGGCGCGGCCGGGCGACGCGGGGGCCTGGCGGCCACCGGTCAGGGGGCGGTGCTGGCCGGCGGTGCCATCGGGCTGCTGGCGGCGCTGGCCATCGCCGCCGCCATCTACCGCCTCGGCCGACGCCTGAACCTGGCCCGCTTCTTCCTGATCGTGGGCGCCCTCCTCATGGTGTTCGCCGCCGGCCTCCTGGCGGACGCGGTGGAGAACCTCCAGCAGCTCGGCTGGCTGCAGATCCTCCCCCATCCGCTCTGGAGCACCGCGGGCGGGCTCCCGGAGTCCAGCCCCCTCGGCGACATCCTCCACACCCTCGTCGGCTACGCCGACCATCCGACGGGGCTCCAGCTCGGCGCCTGGATCCTGTACCTGGTGGTCGCGCTCACGGCCTTCCTCGACGTACCGGTTCGCCTCGGCCGCCGGCTGCGGGCCGCCTCGACCTGAGCCAGGGTCGCGCCGGGGCGGGTGACCCCGACGGCGCCCAGTCGCGGCGTCCGGCCTCAACCCCGGGGAGGCGTGCCGGCTGGGCTCCTCCCGCCACGAGCCCGGGGACACAGCCCCCCAACCCCCCCCGCCGTCGGGCGGGCGGGCGCAGCCCCGCCGATGGCCGCCTGGCGCGCTCGGTTGGCTCGGACCGGCACCGGCTTTGAGCGAACCGCTCCGGGCACCAGTCGCCCCGGAGTCACCGGCGATCCGCCCACGGCAGCTGGTCGCACCGAAACGGCGCATGACGCGTCGGCGGCTCAGGGGACGAGGTTCCCTCGCCCCTCGCGCATCACCCGATGTACGGGGGCGGTCGTGATCTCGGCTCGCCCGGCCGTTGCGCCACCCGCGTCCGGTGCGTTCGACGGCCGATCGCGCCGCTCTGGCCCACCGGGCCGCCCGGTATCTCGGCGGGGACGGCGACGGCGCGCCGGACCGCGCGCGCATCCACGGCGCCGCCCCCGAGGGGTCCCGAGGCGCGGAAGCGGTTCGACCCCGCGGCACCGGCCCGCCGCGTCCCCGGCCAGGACCCCGCCGCGATCACGGGCGCGGGGACGGTACCGCCTCAGCGCTTCGGCGCGCTCCAACCGGGCTGCCATCGAGTCGACCGCTCACGTCCTCACCAACCGGCAGTGACGAGGCTGGCCCCTTCCGATCCGGCTGGTAACGGCAGGGCGGCCGCTCGCCCCCCGCCGATATCCGCGGGCTCGTCTTCGGCTCGCCGGTTCGCCAGCCCCATCGCTCGTCACCGCCTGCCGTGGGCGCGCGCCCCAGAAGCCTTAGGAACTGCGCTCCAGCGGCCGGGCCTCGCAGAGGCCCTGTGCCGAATGCGCCGGGGGCTCATGTTCCCGGCGCGCGGCTTCGGGAGGACCGGACCGAAAGGTGGCCGACCGTCCGGAGCCCACCGCCATCGCCGGCGTGCCGGTGCGGCTCGAGCCGTCACACCACGCGGAAGGCGGTGCGACCCAACCGGCCCGCGGGCCAGCCTGCGCGCCGGTGCCATATCGATCCGCGAGCGCGCTTGGGGCCCGGACGCGGCCCGCATCCGGGCCCGCCCCTCCCCTACGAGGTCTGCTCGCGGCTGGCCCGCCTAGCGCCTGCGCTCCAGCCTCGCGGGAACGCGTGCCAGGGCGGCGCTGAGCAGGAGCACAGTGCCGAAGAGCATCAAGCTGATGCCGGCAAGCGGCAGATCCGCTCCGGTATTTGGGATGTTGGGGGTGGTCACCCCCTTGACCGCGCCGGTGGCCTTGGGGGTTGGGGTGGCGGCCGGCTTGTGCAGCGGCTTGGGGGAGGACGCCGGCCGGGGCGTGGGGGTCGTCGTCGCGCCCAGGACGGCACCCGTAGGCGCCGGGGTTGGCGTTGGCGTTGCAGTCGGCTTCGGCGCGACACCGGAGGTCGCGGTCGGAGTGGGTGTCGGCGTCGGGGATGCGTTCGCGGGACGCGTCGGCGTCGGCGTCGGCGTGGACCTCGGCGGCGGCGTGGACCTCGGCGTCGGGGTGGGGGCCGGCGTCGGCGTAGCCGTCGGTGTGGCCGTCGGTGTGGCCGTCGGCGTGGCCGTCGGCGTGGCCGTCGGCGTCAGCGGCGGGCCCGGGGGTGGCGTCACCGGTGGCGTGGGTGTGGGAGTCTCGGTGGGCGTCGGCGTCGGCGTCGGCGTCGGCGTGGGGGTCGCGGTCGGGGTCGGGGTCGGCGAGGCCGTCGGCGTGTAATCGAGCCAGTACAGCTCACACACCTTCGGGCCCGTCCCCAGCTCGGCCACCCACGCCAGGTCCACCGGGCCCGGCCCCGCAACCGGGACGGTGATCGGCCCCGTCGGGTGGCTGGTGGCGGAGGGCAGCGTGAAGAAGGTCTGGCTCGCCCCAAGGGTCTCAAAGACGGCCTGGACCAGCGTCGCCTGACTGACGTTGCACTCGCCGCCGGACTTCACGAACGGTGAGCTCGACTCGTAAAGGGTATCCGTGAGCACCGCTCCCGGGTCAGGTGCGCTGAGGTGACCGGTGTCCCACACCGTCCACGTGTTGCTCCCGACCGGCGTGTTGCTTTTGTGCGGTGTGGTGTCCACGATCACCGGGGCCGGCGTGGCCGTCGGTGTCGGCGTGGGCGTGGCCGTCGGCGTCGACGCGGGTGTGGCCGTCGGCGTTGGAGTTACTGTCGGCATCGGCGTCGGTGTCACCTCTGAGAATGGCTTCACGGACGCCGTCGCAACCTGGTTTCCGTCCTCCACCCACAGGTCGTTTCGAACGCTGACGATGGTCCCGGGCGGCGGAGTGCCCACGACCGAGAGCGCGTAGGCACAGGCGACGACCCCGGACATGTTGCCGGACGCCGCGGTGAAGGTGATCGGCCACACAGGAAGGCTCCCGGGCGGCGATGTCGGATAGCTGCCGCCGGTTCCCACTGTGTACGTCCCACCTGACGCCGTACCGCCGATGCAGCTGGAGAAGGAGATCGTGTAGGTCCCCTGGTAGAACTCATTGAGGGAGTGGGGGAGCGCCTCGAAGGCGTCTGCCAGGTGTACCGTGGCGCCCGGGGCAATCGGGACCTGGATCCACCCGGTGGCCGGGTCCGTCGCCTGGCCATTGGCGACATTGCAGCCGGCGCTTGTGTCAATCGACTTGTACAGCCCAGCAGCGGACGGAGCCGCGCAGGTCGACTGCGCCGAGACGGGAGCGGACAGCCCAACAACGACCAGCCCCGCGATCCACGTCGCCACACCGGCCGCGCTCAGCGCGCGAACAGCTCGCCTCCAGCCCCTCGCGGGCCCGGTGGCGGGCCTCCACGGCGCTCCAATCATCCCTGGCGCTCCTTGTCGTCCTCGATCGGGGGGCCGCGCGGCTCCTTCAACCCGTCGTCATGCAGAACGCCTGATCGGGGAAAACTACCCGGTTGGCGCGCCGCGCCCGACCGCAGCGGGGCGAGGCAACGCCACCGGGCGGGGCTGCGGCTGCCGGTAGGATCTGGGCGTGTCCGTCTCAGAGCTCGACCCTGGCCGGAACTGGGAGGCACGATTCCGCGCCCCCCGAGCCACCCTGCCCCGGTGGGGGCGGCTGCGTCCCGAGCGCTGCGCCTACACGAGCACGGCCAGCGGGAGCTGGCAGGTCCACGTCTGGGACCGCGAGCGGGGCCGGCACCGGCAGGCCACCGACGGGCCGATCGGCACGGTTGACGGCCTGCTGACCCCGGACGGGGCCCAGCTGTGCTGGTTCGCCGACGAGACCGGCGACGAGACCGGCGCCTGGATGGCCTCCCCCTTCGACGGCGGCGATCCGAGCCCGCTCCTGCCCGGATCGCCGCGGGGCTGGAGCGCCGGGCTCGCCTGCGGTCGCGCCTGGGTGGCGGCGGGGATCGCCAACCGCGACGGCTTCCATCTCCTTCGCGCCCCCCTGGACGCCTCCGAGCCCCCCGAGATCTGGCACCGACACCGCGAGGCGCTCAGCATCTGCGACGTGAGCGGCGACGACCAGCTCGTGTGCGTCAGCCACACCGAGCGGGGCGATGCGATCCATCCGGCGCTTCGGATCCAGCGCCTGGCCGACGGCGCCGTGGTCGCCGACCGCTGGGACGGCCCCCAGGCGGCCCTGGCCGCCCTTGGCTGGGGCCCGCACGCCGGCGACCCCCGGCTGCTGGTGACGGCCGAAACCCGCGGGTGGGCGCGCCCCGAGCTCTGGGATCCGATCGCTGACGTCCGCCTTCCGCTCGCCGCGGATCTTCCCGGCGAGATCGAGCCGCTGGCCTGGTACCCGGACGGTCGCGGCGCGCTCTGCCGGCAGCGGCTGGCCGGGCGGCACCAGCTGCTCCGGGTCGATCTCGCGGACGGGACGACCCGCCCCCTGGAGCATCCTCCGGGGACCGTCCCGGAGGCCTCGGTCCGACCGGACGGCACCGTGTGGCTGCGGTGGTCGGACGGGGCCCACCCGACAACCCTGCGCACGATCGCGCCCGATGGGACGGGCGCCCGGCTTCTCGAGCTCCCGGCGGCGGCCGCCGCCCCGCCGGGACGCGGGTACGACCCGTGGCGGTACCGCGACCCCGACGGCGACGAGGTCGAGGGCTTCCTCGTCCACCCGGCGGGGCTGCCGCCCCATCCAACTGTGATCTGGGTGCATGGGGGCCCGGCGATGGCGATGGAGGACAGCTTCCACCCGGGGATCCAGGCCTGGGCCGACCACGGGTTCCAGGTTGCGGTCCCCAACTACCGCGGCAGCGCCGGCCGGGGCCGGGCCTGGCGGGACCGCTTGATCGGCGACCCGGGCTTCCCCGAGGTGGCCGACGTGGTCGCGGGGCTCGACGACCTCGTCCGCCGCGGCCTGGCCGATCCGGCCCGGACGGTGTTGATCGGCGCGTCCTGGGGCGGCTACGTGACCCTCCTCACCCTCGGCCTCCACCCCGGACGGTTCGCGGCCGCGATCGCGATCGTCCCGGTCGCGGACTACCCGCTCGCCTACGCCGACGAGTCGGAAGAGCTCCAAGGATTCGACCGCAGCCTCTTCGGGGGCGCGCCGGCCGAGCAGCCCGACCGCTACCGGGAGCGCTCCCCCTCGACCTACGTCGACCGGGTCTCGACCCCGCTGCGGATCGAGGCCGCCACCAACGACAGCCGCTGCCCGATCCGCCAGGTCCGCACGTACACCCACCAGCTCGAGGCGAACGGCACGGTGCTCGAGTACGAGGAGACGGCAGGGGGTCACGGGGCGTTCGTGGTCGAGGCGGAGATCGCTCGGACCCGGCGGGCGATCGCCTTCGCACGGCGACACCTGCCCGCCGCCCCGTAGCCGGGCCCGGTCGGGTACTCGGGGGGGCCGGGGCGTTATCCAGTTCCGGAGGGAGAGCCCGGGGGCCGGGCCCCGACCACCGTTCGCTGACCTGCACGGCGGGCGGGGACGGACGTCCGGCCCTCGGGGCCCTCTGCCAGGCGGGGCGCCGCCAGCACATCGATCGCCCCCGCCGTAGGCTGAGCGGCGATGGCACCTCCCAGGCGGCGGGTCGCCCCCGGTGGGGCCGATCCCGGGCTGTTCGGGCCGGCGAGCGTCACCTGGCGGGTGATGGCCGAGCCGGTGCTGGGGCTGGGCGCCTCCCGGGCGCTCCTCCTCCAGACCACGCACCCCCTGGTCGCGCAGGGGGCGCTCGATCACAGCCGGTTCGCCCCCGACCCGGTCGGCCGCTTGACGCGCACGGTGGCCTGGGTGACGACGGTCGCGTTCGGGACGACCGCGCAGGCGCGAGCCGCCTGCCGCGGGTTGAACCGGCGGCACCGGGCCGTCGAGGGCCTCCTCCCGCCGGGCCACGGCACCCGGCGCGTGCGCGCCGGAACCCCGTACGCCGCTCGCGACGCGGCGCTGATCCTCTGGGTGCCTGCCGCTTTGGTGGAGACCCTCATCGTCTGCCACGACGCGCTGGTCGGCGGCCTCACCGCGGGCGATCGGGACCGCATGGTGTGCGAATGGAACGTGGTGGCCCGGCTGCTCGGGGCCGGGGCGGCCCCGGCGTTCGCGAGCTGGCCCGGGCTGCAGGCCTGGATCGCCCGCGACATCGTCGACGGGCCCGTCCTCCCCGGCCGGGCGGCCCGGGAGGTGGCGGCGACGATCCTGGGGGGCCCGCCACCGGGGGATGTCCCCCTAGTGCGACGGGCCCTGCGCCCGCTGACGAGGCTGGTGGTCCAGGGCCTGCTCCCCGAGCCCGTCCGAGACGCATACGGGATCCGCTGGCGCCGTCGGGACGCCGGCGCCCACGCGGCCGCCCTCGCCGCCATCCGCCGGTCCCACCCCTGGCTCCCCCCGCCGCCGCGCCGTTCCCCCGCCCACCAGGCCGCCCTGGCCCGGCTCGAAGGGGGCGGCAGCCGGCGGGCGCGGGCGGCCCTTCGCCGGATCGTCGATCCGCAGCGGAGCTGACCTGGGTCATTCGGCGGCGGGAGGCCCGCCGGTTCGGACCCGTCCCACCAGCCACCCCCCGGCGAAGAGGCACACGGCGAAGAAGCCGAAGATCGCCGGAAACCCCGCGTTCCGGTGAACCCCGTTGACGACGTCGAGGACCGGGCCGGCGATGGTGACGGCGAGGATCCCCGCGCCCGCGGTCGCGAGGTTCGAGATCCCCATGTACCGGCCCGCCTCGCCCGCGGGCACGAGGTCGGTGACGAACGCCCAGTCGGCCGAGAGGAGGGCGCCGAACGCCGCCCCGACCAGGATCCCCACGGCATAGACCCAGGCGAGGCTCGGCGCGGGGATCAGGAGCGCCGTCCCGAGCGCACCCAGCCACGCCGCCCCGCGCACGGTCGCCCGCCGTCCCACCCGCTGCGACAGCCGCCCCGCCGGCAGGGTGACGACCAACGCGCAGACGACGACGATGGCGAGGAGCACCGACGTCGACCCCGAGGCCCGGTCGGCGATGGCGCGGCCGGCACCGGGATAGAAGACGTCCTTGATGAAGAGCAGGGCGAAGTCGGTGAGCCCGGTGATCCCCATGAGGGCGAGCAGCCGGGAGGCCAACAGCCAGCTGAAGTCGGGATTGTGGCGGGGGCGGAAGCTGAAGACGCCGAGCCAGGCCTCGCGCCGACTGGGGCCGGTCCCGACGGCGGGGGCGTCCGGCACCCAGCGCAGGGTGGCGACCAGGGCAAGGACCAGAACGAGCCCGCTGGCGCCGAGTGCGAGCGGGAGGTGACCGACGGCGATCAGCTGCCCGGTGAGGAGGAAGCCGAGCGCAGTGCCCACGAAGACCGCGATCCCGTAGTAGCCGGCGGCCCGGCCCCGGTCGGGTCCTGGGACCTGGTCGGGCAGCAGGCCCTGGTAGGCCCCCTCGGCGGTGTTGGAGCAGATCTGCAGGGCGCAGTACGGGATGATCAGGGCCCCGTAGCTGCCGGCCACCGCCAGGCCCGCCAGGCAGACGAGATCGCCCAGCGTGCCCGCGACCATGAAGGGCCGGCGCCGTCCCCAGCGGATTCGGGTCCGATCCGAGAAGGCGCCCGCCGCGGGCTGGACCAGGATGGCGACGACGGCCCCCGCAGCCGAGAGGACTCCGAGCGCCACCCCCCGGTGGTCGGAGGGGACCAGACCCACGATCAGGCGGGGGAGGATCAGCGCCCCCATCCCCTGCCAGAGGTAGTTGATCGCGACCCAGTAGGCCGAGAGGGCGAGCAGCCGCGGGGCCGAGAGGCGCACGTGGAGACGGGCGCCGGTCGTGGCGTGAGGTGGGGCGCTGGCGGTGTCAGCCATCCCGCGGCCGGGGCCCGGTCCGGCGGCCGACCGGATCCGCCCGGGCTCCGGCCCGGAGTGTACGGCAGGCGAGCGTGGCGACCTCTAGCGGGACCGGTCCGAGGGGGCCGGGCGCCCGTCGGGGACCGAGGCCTCGGACAGGTTCCAGAGCCGCACCGCGGGGAACCCGTGCTCCTCGCCCAGGATCGTGATCGAGGCGACGTCGACGACGAAGCCCGCGGCGGCGGCGATCGGGAGGCCGAGGTACGCGACCGCGAGCGCGCGCAGGAAGTGGCCGTGGGAGACGATGGCGACGTCCCCCGCCGGGCTCTCCGCCCGGATGGCGGCGAGGGCGCGGCCCGCGCGCGCCAGGACCTCGACCGGCGACTCCCCCCCCGCGCACCCGTCGCGCCAGAGCGCCCAGCCCGGACGCTGGTCCCGGATCGCCTGGGTGGTGAGGCCCTCGTACTGCCCGTAGTCGAACTCGCGCAGGGCATCGAGAACCCGGGGATCGGGACCGAGCGCCGCGAGCTCGGCGGTCCGTCTCGCCCGCAGGGCCGGACTCGTCCACACGGCCACGATCGGGACCCCGGCCAACCGCCGGCCCACCTCGCGGGCCTGCTGCTCGCCCGCCAGGGTGAGGACCACGTCGGTGCAGCCAGTGTGGCGGCGGGCCCGACTCCAGGCGGTTTCGCCATGGCGGATGAGGTGAAGGGCCATCGCCGGCGAGTCTAGCGTCGCCCAGCGCCTGCGCCTCAGGGCGGGAATGGTCCGGACTCCCGACCATCGACGGCGGGAGTGTCCAGCCGCGCCGCCGGGTGCCCGACGCGTGCGCCGCCAACGCGGCACCCAACCCGGGCCCCTCCTCCACGCCGGGGCGCCCGGGAGCGCCTCCTCGGGGAACGGTATACTCGTCGGCTGCGGGAAGTAGCTCAGTCAGGTTAGAGTGCACGGTTCGGGACCGTGAGGTCGGCGGTTCGAATCCGCCCTTCCCGACAC
This sequence comes from Candidatus Dormiibacterota bacterium, assembly GCA_027306595.1. Lineage (GTDB taxonomy): Bacteria > Chloroflexota > Dormibacteria > Aeolococcales > Bog-877 > DAHUZL01. Next base: position 14,615 of record DAHUZI010000053.1, read on the forward strand.
TACTTCAAGAGACTCCCATTCAACAAGGGATTTCTGAGACTGGAGGGCCAAATGACGACAGTACTGACGACAGTAGGCCCTCAGGCCCGCTAGCCGCCCAGCCCGAGCAGACGCTCCACGTCCTCGGCAGCCCCTCGACGCTGGGCTTCGCCGACGTGGGTGTAGCGCTCAAGGGTCATGGCCGAGGTCGCGTGGCCAAGCCGGGCCTGCGCCACCTTGGGGTGGACCCCGGCGTCCGCAAGGAGCGAGGCGGCGGTGTGGCGGGTGCCGTGGAAGGGGATGGGCGGCAGCCCCGCCCGCCGGAGCAGGGCCGCCCATGCGCTGGCGAGCGGCGTGGTGGGCAGCGACCGCCCCAGTGGTGTGGTGAAGACAAGGCCGCCCTCGAAGACGATCTTGGTCCCGGCCACCGGGAGGCGGAACTCCTGCCACTGGTCCCCGGCCTCCAGCCGCTCGGCGGCCTGGCGGGCCTTGTGGGAGCGCATGGCGGAAACGACTGCCGCAGCAATCGGAACGGCGCGGCGTGAGCTGGAGGACTTCGGCTCGGCGAGGCTGCCGTCCGGCTGGAGGGTGTAGTGGACCTCCACCACCGCGCTATCAAGATCTACGGCATCCCAGCGGAGCGCTAGCAGTTCACCCCGGCGCAGCCCGGCAGTGAGCGCCAGTAGCCACAGAGCCTCCAGCCGGTCGCCGCGAGCGGATTCGAGGACCAGGCGGACCTCTCCAGCGTCGAGGTGGGCGGCTTCCCGGCCGGGGAGTCGCGGTAGGTCGATGAGGGAGGCGTCGGCTACGTTGCGACCCACCTTCCCCCAAGAGAGAGCGCGGCTCAGCGCCCGGTGCAGCACGGCGTGGGCCAGACGAACGGTGGCTGGCGACTTGCCTTCGGTCAGCAGGTGGCCGTAGAGGGCTTGGAGGTGCTCGGGCTGGAGGTCCACGAGGCGGCGTTTGCCCAGAGTGGGGACGATGTAGTCGGTGACGGCTTGGTGGTAGCGTCGCTGCGACCCCGGCCGAAGTGAAGGTGCGACCCCCGGCCACCACTCATCCTCCAGAAAGGCGGCGACGGTGGTCGAGCCCTTGGGCATGGGCAGCCCCTTCTCCCGGCTCTGGAGGGCTTCGCGCAACTTGCGACTGGCTTCAGCCGTGGTCTTGGCGTAAAGCGCCCGGCGGACCCAGCGCCCGTCCTGACGGACGAAGAGGCGGGCCTCCCACCGGCCATCCTTCCTACGGGTGACGGTCCCTTCCCCATTGGCCCGGACCCGGCGCCTAGGTGTACTGCCATCGGTCACTGACTGCCCTTCTGAGTCGGCCTCTCTGCCTTGCTCAGATTGTCTCTCGGCTTACATGCTGTCGTCAAGCGCTGTCGTCAAATTACCACATGGCCGCTACTGCGAGTTCACAACGGGGGCTTGCGTTGCGAAGGCCGTGTTCGCGACGGAATCATCGTGTTGCCAACACCGTCGGAATCTCAGGCCCATTGGTGAATTTCGCGGGCAGGTGCGCACGGCACTGAAGAGTGCCTGGCGGGAGAGGGTCAGCTTGCCCGGTTCTCGGTTGTCCGGGGTACGCCAGGGGTCACGGGGCGCCCAGGCAGGGCCAGGACCAACGACTGCCCGTCAGCCTGGGCCTCCCGGATCATGGTCAGCGGTCTCTCCCGAACCTCCCGTGGGAGATCCACCGCTCTCGGTTCCGGGCTCCGTACGCTGGGCCGACTCCAAATCAGGCCAGCTATCTGGGCCAGTGACCACGTGGCCGCTGGCAAGGGTGACGCTGTACGCGACACGTCCCTCGTGCTGTGGCGCAAGCGGCCCGCGAACCACCGTCACGTGCTCAGTGTCCATTCGACTCCTTCCCAGTGGCATCATAGTTCAGCTCGGCGTCAGGTGCCTGACGGTAGAAGCTCCTCCTCAAACTCTCCGAACGCTGCCGGTTCTCCTCGACGACGCGAGCCACCTCACCGTCGGGTAGCTCGGCACAGCCTTCGGCAGGCCTAATCGTGATTACTCGGACTGGGCCACCCACCTTCCCGTCCTGGCTGGCCGTCTCCGTGATCGCATACACCGCCAGGGCGGTGAGATCGGCCAAGCTGCGGTCTGCCTCGTACATCCGGTTCAAGAGATACAGGGCGTATTGGGGAATGCCCTGGAGGGCGAAGCCGTATTCGTGGAGCATGGGCGGGAAGTCGAGTGCGCTCGTCAGGGAGTAGATCCTTGCCACCGGAGGCCCGTCGTCGGGGCCATCGTCGTAGCCAGCGATGATGAACTCCAGACTGGGGCGCATCAGCTGTGGCACCCCCTGGGGCACGGCGGGCGCAAGGTGGGGCAGCCAGTTGCCGTAGGAGGCTCTTGCCGCCTGGCGGAAGCCTTCCATGGCGGCCGTGACTCCGTCGGTTGCGCCGCTGATCCCAGGCTGGGCCAAGATCGTCGCTCCGAGTTCGCCAGCGCCCGCCATTAGGAGAGCTGATCTGCGGCTGAGAATGTGGGCCTTCTTCTGGGCATCGTTCTGGGCCGTGACCCCTCGAGGGTCGCCGAACGTGCCGCGACTGTCTGCCGCCAGGACCAAGCCATCCGCACCCTTCAGGGCGACGCAAAGCGTCATGCGCCCCCCACCTTACCTCACTCACCGGCCGTAGGGTGCAACGCCGCAAGGCGTCACCATTTCGGGGTCTTCCGGGTTTTCAGCGGGTCGATCGGGAGCTCCGGGGCGGCTCTGGCCCGGCTGCTGCCCGGAGGCTACGGGCTGACGGGAGGCGACGAGGCCGCCCGGAGTGACAGCAGAGCGAGCTGGTCCTGAGATCGCGGCGAGATCACGCCAGTACCCGAAGCAGTGGTCCGGACCCGCTGCCCGAACACGCCCCCTGGCCGACGGGTGGGGTCGCCCTCACCGAGCAGCCGTTCGCTGCGCTACCCACTCAATTCCCGGATGAGCCCCAAGATCGAACCACTCGAGCCGACCTCGCTTCCGCCTGGTACGATCGCCGGTGGGGAACCCGAGTTCGTGGCTGGGGGCCGGGCGCTTGGGAGAGCATCCGATGGCTGACGATCGGATTCGACGCAACCGTGGGCGGGTGGTGGCAACCGCTGCCTGCCGGCATGTGCAGCGCGTTCGGCAATGAAGCGGTGGGACGATATCGCGATCCTCCGGCTAATTGACGAACTGGAGGAGGCCGGGGCGGCGTACCTGTCAACCGGGTACGAGCTGATGCAACGTGCCCGCCCAGCGCCGGACCTGGACTACCAGCACGACCAAGGGCTATTCGCGCACGAGTTGGTGCTCGCTCACACGGCCGGCCTGTTGACCTTCAATGACCAGATGTACTTCGGCGCACCGTTGGCTGACCCACGATTCGACCCGAGCCGATGGCTCCAGCAAATACGAGACATCCGCCTGACGATTGTTGGACGCGACCGCGCTCGCGGGCGAGAGTTCCGCACGGAACCACCTGACCCGGACGAAGATGATGGACGAATGGTCGCAGGGCTGACGCTGGAGCTGGTCGCGAGGGGGATTGGCGACACATTCACGATGGTGCAGCTCCCGCGGTTCCTCATCGATTCGGGTCTACCGGAAGCGATCGTTCTTGGTTCACAGAAAGCAGGCGCGAGTAAGTGGCAATACGTCTCTGCGGTGCTGGAGGAATGCTTAGATGGCGGGTCAGCCGCGCGCCGCGCATTCCGCCAGTTTATTGGCGCCTGGCTATGTGATCAGCTCTTTGAGTCGCCGCCCGAAGGCCCCCGTCGCAAGATCGTCAACCGGCTTCGGAGGGAGGGTTGGCACGTACGAGACGGCCGACTGATCATTGGAGAGTCGACGAGTGTGGCTGATGCTGAACCTGCATACCCAGACCGTGAGGCGCGAATGGCGCGCCTTCATGCCAGCATCCGAGAGGTCACGGATCGGTACCTGGGGCGAGGCACGCCCGAGGTCGCCATCTTCGAGGCATTCAAGGCGGTCAACAACCGGGTGAAAGCCATGACCGGCCTCAACGCCGATGGACAGGATCTGGTGGCCAAGGCCATGGGTGACACGAACCCACCCATCTGCTTCGGCGATCTAACGACCGAGACCGGCCGCAACGTTCAAGCTGGCTTTCGCTTGCTGTTCATGGGTGCGGTTCGCGGGATCAGGAACCCCGATGCCCATGAGCAGTTCCAGCCGCTCAACGCGGAGGAAGGGTTCGAGGAACTGGGCTTTGCGAGCATGCTGATGCGGCGGCTTGATAACGCGACGATGACAAAGGGCGGATGACGTCAGTGAGCTCGGGCGTGATAGCCCTTTGTGTCAACCTTGGGTGAGAGAAGCATGTCACGGTAATTACCCACTGCAGGGCGGAGCCGGAGGACACCCAGGATGACGGTTATGACCGGAGCGAAGCGTGGAGCGGTGGCCGGGCTGGAGGCCCGCGAAGCGGTGGAGCCGGGACCGCCGGCGAAGGCAAGTCGGCGGCAGTTCACCGCGGCGTACAAGCTGGCGGTGCTGGAGGAGATCGACCAGCTTGAGGGACCGCCAGGAGCGGTCGGGGAAGTGTTGCGGCGGGAGGGCCTGTATTCCTCGCACCTGGTGGACTGGCGCCGCCAGCGCCTGGCGGGGACCCTGGTCGGCCTGAGTTCGCGGCGAGGCAGGCCCCCTCAGGACCCGCTGCTGCGAGAGGTGGGTCGGTTGCGCCACGAGAACACTCGACTGAAGGACAGGTTGGCCAAGGCGGAGCGGGTGATCGATGTCCAGGGAAAAGTCTCGGCGCTCTTGCACGATCTGGCCCGCGGGAGCGCCGAGGGGAGCAGACCATCGTGATGGAGGCCACCATCGCCGAGCTGGCGGACATGGTGGGCACCACGCCCGCCTGCCGGGCCCTGGGCCACGCCCCCGCCACCTACTACCGACACCATCCGCGCCGTCCCCGGCCGCCGCGCCCGAGACGAGCGGTGGCTCCCTGCCCCCAGCCCCGGGCCCTGAGCCCCGACGAGCAGCAGACGGTGCTGGACACCCTGCATGTGCCGCGCTTCGTGGACGCGGCCCCGGCCACAGTCTGGGCCACCCTGCTCGACGAAGGCCGCTATCTCTGCTCGCCGGCGACCATGTACCGGCTGCTCCGCCGCCGGGGTGAGGTGCACGAGCGCCGCCGGCAGGCCACCCACCCGGCCACGGTGAAGCCGGAGCTGTGCGCCCCAGCGCCCAACCGGGTGTGGTCCTGGGACATCACCAAGCTGCTGGGTCCGGCGACCTGGACCTACTACTACTGCTACGTCATCCTCGACATCTACAGCCGCTACGTCGTGGGCTGGCTGGTGGCGGCGCGAGAGTCCTCCGCCCTGGCCGAGCAGCTGATCGCCGATAGCTGGGCCGCCCACGGCATTCGCCGCCACACCCTCACCCTGCACGCCGACCGCGGCTCCTCGATGACCTCCAAGCCGGTGGCCCATCTGCTCGCCGACCTGGGCGTCATCCAGAGCCACTCCCGGCCCCACGTCTCCAACGACTGCGATGATGAGCTTGGGGAGAACCGCCCCGGCCTGACCCGTGAAACGACCGGTCTCGTGCCTTGGGATTGATCTGTCGACCGGAGACGGGTCTCTCCGCCCCAAGAAACCAGCCGGGCGGATCGTGACCTGATAGGAGGCTGGCCAAGAGCCCCCTCGCAGTCCTGTCCGCTCGCCCGGCTGGTCGACCACCGATCACGTGAAGAGGAGACCGATGGCTGCATCCATCATTACACAGGCGGCTCCGCGGCGGGTGACCGTGGGGGTGGACACGCACAAGGACACTCATGTGGCCCGTGCCAAGGACCAGCTCGGCCAGGACGTGGGAGAGCTTGCGGTGCCCACCACCCCCGCAGGCTATCGGCGCCTGCTGGTGTGGGCCGGCCAGCTGGGGCGGATCGAGGCCTTCGGCGTCGAGGGCACGGGGAGCTACGGGGCGGCGCTGACGCGGTTCCTGCGGGACGAGGACCAGACCGTGCTCGAGGTCATGCGGCCGAATCGCCAGCGGCGGCGGCGGCACGGCAAATCGGACTCGGCCGACGCGGAGGCCGCCGCGGCCGCCGTCCTCGCCGGTGAGGCGAGCGGCCCACCCAAGATCAGTGACACCACGGTGGAGATGATCCGGGTCCTGCGCGTCACTCGCTCGACCGCTGTGAAGGCCCGCACCCAGGCCGGCCAAGCCCTGCATGCGCTTGTGATCACGGCACCGGTGGACCTGCGCGAGGCGCTGCGGTCGCGGTCGACGAC
>DAHUZI010000065.1 GCA_027306595.1 Candidatus Dormiibacterota bacterium
CCGATCGGCGTCGGTCCGGGTTCGGGCCAGCTCGCCCGCGCAGCGGCGGCAGCCGCCGAGGTGGCGCCGGACCCCGTCGGGGACGGTCAGCGGCTCGTCGAGGCTCCGCCGGAGCCACCGCCTGGCCCCCCTATGCTCGGGCATTGCGCTCCACCTCCCGCAGCAGGGCGCGCTCGGCGCGGCGGAGCAGCGTCCCGACCTGGTTGGGGCGGACCCCCAGGGCGTCGGCCACCTCCTGGTAGCTGAGGCCGCCGTGGCGCAGCGCGAGCGCCGCCGCGGCTCGGCGGGGCAGCCGGCGAAGCGCCGCCCGCACCTCCTCGCGCGTCTCGCGCCGGAGCGCCGCCGGCTTGGGATCCTCGCGCGCGGGCGGAGCGCCGCGACGGGACTCCCGGACGGCCCGCCGCCGCTCGGCCCGCACGCGGTTGAGCGCCGCCCGGACCGCCCCCCGGTGGAGCCAGGCGGCGGCGTGGGGGATGCCGTGAGGATGGCGCTGGTGGAGGCGAAGGAAGCACTCCTGGGCCACGTCCTCGGCGGCCGCCCAGTCGCCCAGGATCCTGGCCGCCACCCCCCGGACCCGTCCGTACTCGGCCAGGAAGAGCTGGTCGAACTCCAGGTCGCGGCCCATGGCGGCGACCGGATGGAGCACGGCGGCATCGGGGGTGCGGCCCAGGGCGGTCGAGCTCACACCCAGGGGAACACCGCCGGGGCCGTCAATGGGGCGCGCCCGCGCCGACCGGCTCAGGCCGGGCCCGCCGACCCGGTCCGGGGGGCGGCGTCGGCGGCGAGCAGGGCGGCGTAGTCGGCCGGCGTGTCGCAGTCCTGGGGCCGCCAGGCCGCCGGGAGCGGAACGCTGCAGAGCCGGTGGGCCAGACCCGCCAGCAGTGGGCGTGCCCCCTGGTCACCGCGCAGGGCCAGCACCTGCGGCCAGACGGCCGGCCCCAGCGCGACCGGGTGCCCGGGGACCTCGGGGGCGTCGCTGTAGGCCGCGACCCAGGCGTCGGCACCGCCGCGGGCGACCGCGGCCAGGACCACCTCGACCGCGCGCGGCTCCAGCCCCACCTGGTCGGCCAGCCCGATCAGCACCGCCTGGCAGCCGGGGCGCAGCGCGAGCGCCGCGCGGAGCCCCGTCCGCAGCGAGGCCGCCTGCCCCTCATCGGCTTCGGGGCAGGCCACCCAGTGCACGGGGCCGAGGGGGCCGGTGGCGGCCGCCAGCTGGTCGGGGTCGGCCGCCACCACGAGGAGGGGGTCGCCCCCACCGCTACGGGCGGCGGCGCACACGTGCTGGAGGAAGGTGCGGCCCCGCCACGGGAGGAGCGGCTTGGGCCGCCCCATCCGGCTGCTCCGCCCGGCGGCGAGGATGACGAAGGGCTGGGGCGCCACGGCGGTCGGGATCGGGTCGGGCGGCTGGATGGGCACGTCGGCTCGATTGTGCGCCGACCGTCCCCGGGCCCCCGGGCCGGCCGGTCCCCGGCCGGCACCCGGCCGCCCCGTCAGGCTGGGCAGGCGGCGCGCTGGCTTCCGTCGGTCGGCCACCGGCCGGCGGTCGCGGCGGCGGCGAAGACGACGTCCCGGTGGTCGGCGAAGATGCAGCGCCAGCGGCGGTCGCGGGCGAGCCTGGCCACCAGGGGGCTGGTGCGCCCCTGCCACACCACGGTGCTGTGGGTCGCGGCGAGGATCCGGGCGGCCCCCGGCCCGCCGCTGGCGACGACCAGGTACCGGGCGAGGTTCCTTGCGCCCATCACGTTGACCTCGCCGAAGATGAAGACCCGGTCGGTGGCGCACGTCCGCCCCGCGGGCTGGCGGTGATCGAGCTGGAACAGCAGCCAGCCCGCGGCCCCGTAGGGGGTGAAGACGTTGGCGGTCGGGCCGTGGCAGAGCAGGCGCGCCACCGGCTCGGCGTAGACCGAGCTCGTCGGGCTGTTCTGCGGGCTCCGCCAGGCCTCGACGATGCGGGCGGCGCTGACGGCGGCGCAGGCGACGACGACGACCCCGGCGATCGCGGCCCGGGCCCGGCGGGCGGCGGCGGGCCGGGTCGGCGCCCCGGGCGCCGTCGTCCGGGATCCCGCGCGGCGCCGGACGGTCCCGAGGAGCGCCGCCGCACCGTCGACCCACAGGGGGACGACCAGGAGCCCGAAGAGCGGGATGTTGCGGACCGCGTCCAGGGCCAGGACCAGCCCGGCCCCGGCCAGAAGCCAGTCGTGCAGGGCGGTCCGCCGCGCCGCGCCGGCGACCAGGAGGGCGGTCACGATCAAGATGAGGAACGGCCACATCGCGTGCTGGTGGAAGTCCGGGCTCTGCCACTCCTGGAGGACCTTCTGGGCGATGTGGCTGGTGAGGAGCTCGAGCGGGTAGCGATACACGGCGACGCCGTTGGGGTTCACCATCGCGGCGAGCGCCGCCAGCACGAAGGCGGCAACGCCGGCGCGCCAGGCCGGCCAGGGGAGGCGGGAGCCCTGAAGGGCGGGCGCGTCGCCCCCGAAAAGGCCGGCGGCGGTCCACGCCAGGAGGACGACCGCGAAGACCCCGAGCCCGAAGAGGAAGCCGCCGTGAAGATTGCCCCACAGCGCCACCAGCGGGACCGACAGGAACACGAGCCGTCCGCCCCGGCGGCGGTGGTGATCGAGGAGGACGAGGAGGACCGCGGCGAAGGCGAAGGTGAACATCTGCGACCGCGGCCCCCAGATCTGCAGGCTGGCGAGGATCCAGAGCGCGCCCCCGACCGCCAGCGCGGCCCGTGAGCCCCCGGGCCGGTGCGCCCGCCTCAGCCCGAGGAGGAGGCCGACCCAGCTGAGGGCGCCGAAGAGGAGCAGGACCGGGAGCATCCCGACGTGGGGGTAGAGGACGCCGAAGAGCGCCTCGGTCCCCCACTCCTGGATGATGAACACATGGCCGAAGGCGGTGTAGGTGTAGAAGTTGTGCTGGGGGATGCCGGTCGCAAGGATCTCGAGGCCGACCCGCAGGTGCCACCAGAAGTCGGGGTCGAACATCGGCTGGACCATCGCCGCCGGGGCCAGGACCAGGACCGCGGCGAGGAGGAGCCCGGAGGGCTCGAGAAGCGCCCGCCAGGCTCGGACCCACCCGGACGCGGCCCGCCGACCCACCACCGCCGCAGTCTAGGCGCCGGTCGGGCGCCGGTTGGCCGCGCGCCTGCGACAGGCTGGCCGCGGCTCCGCAGCGGGGCGGTCGCGCCCTCAGGCCGAGAGGTCCGGCCTCACGCGCCGGGCTCGGCCGGGGGGTCGGCCGCGGGCAGCGCCGCCAGGATCGCCTCCGCCAGCTGGCGGGCGCCCCGGGCCGAGAGCTCGACCGCGACCCGGGCCGCCGGACCCTGGGCGGGGTTCAGGAAGTCGACGTTGAGGGTGTGGTCGGCCGGCGTGTGGACCGAGTGGTCGAAGTAGACCGAGGCGACCGAGACCGGAAACCAGCCACCTTGGCCTTTCCCGCTGCCCTCGAGCGCCACCCGGACCGTCTGATACGTGCACATCGGACCCGCCCCCTAGGCGGCGAGGTGGCGGCCGAAGAAGTCCACGATCCGGCGCCACCCGTCGACGGCCGCCTCCGGACGGTAGGCGGGGCGGTCGACGGTGAAGAACGCGTGACCCGCCCCCTCGTAGGTGTGGAGCTCGTGGACCTTGCCCAGCTCGGTGAGGATCCGGCCCAGCTCGTCGGTCTCCGCCGGGCTCGGATGCTGGTCCTCCGCGCCGAAGAGACCGAGCAGGGGGCACGACAGCTGGGGGGCGAGCCCGACCACGGCCGGCCGGGCGAACGGCGATTCGGGGGGGGTGGAGTTGACGACGAAGGCTCCGTAGCAGTCGACAGCGGCGTCCAGCTTGAGTCGGCAGGCAGCCAAGAAGCTCTGGCGTCCCCCCGAGCAGTAGCCGATCACGCCCACCCGGCCGTTGCTCGACGCCAGTCCGCGCAGGAGCGCCGCGGCGCCGGCCACGTCGCCGACCAGGCGATCGTCGGGCACCCCGCCCGCCGCGCGGGCGGCGGCCGCGGCGTCGTCCGGGCTCGCCCCCGGCGCCTCCCGGTGGTACAGGTTGGGCATGCACGCGTTGTACCCGAGGACCGCGAACCGCCTGACGATCTCCTTGGTGGACTCGTCGTAGCCGGGCATGTGGTGGATCACGACCACCGCGCCGCGCGGGCCGCGGTCCAAGGGGCGTGCCAGATAGGCCTCGATCGCCGCTCCCCCATCGCCCGTCATCGTCACCGTCTCGGCCATCACCGCGTCATACACCGGCGTCCTCCCATCGCAATCCGCCACCGTCGGCGCCGGGCCCGCGTGGGCCCCCGGGGCCGCCCCTCAGGGTAGAGGGGCGCGGTCGGTCCCCGCGGCAGCCAGCAGCCGGGCGACGCCCAGCCCGTCAATCGCGCGGGCCCCGAGGGCCGCGAGCCCGGCCTCGAGGGCGGCCAGGCCGCGGAGGAGCTCGGCGACGCCGACCTCACCCATGTGGCCGAGCCTCACCGTGTCGGGAGCCCAGGGGCCGAGCCCGCCGGCGATGACGACGCCGGCGGCCTGGACCTCGGCGCGAAGGCGCTGGGGGTCCACCCCCCGGGGCACACGCACCGCCGACAGCGTCGCCGCCAGCTCGGCCCCGGCCGCGGCAGCCGGCTGGAGCCCGAGGGCGGCGAGACCGGCGCGGGCGGCGACCGCCACGCGCCGGTGACGCTCGAACCGCTGGGCCCAGCCCTCCTGCTCCGCGCGCGCCACCGCCGCCGCGCCGGCCACCACGAGGTTCACCGCCGGGGTGGCGAAGTAGCGGGTCGGCTCGTCCATCACCGGCGCCCACTCCTGCCAGTCGAGATACGTGGTCACCAGGCCCGAGCGCTCGGCGCGCCGGGCCCGGGCCCGCGGCCCCACCGCGACCAGGGCGAGCCCGGCCGGCATCGCCAGCGCCTTCTGGGAGCTGGTCGCGACGACATCGATGCCACGGTCGGCCATCTCGACCGCCATCCCCCCAGCCGAAGCCACCGCGTCCACGACGAGGAGGGCGCCGCGGCCGCGGATGGCGTCGGCCACCGCCCCCAACGGGGCCGCGACCCCGGTCGAGGTGTCGACGTGGGTGACCGTGACCGCCCGCACCGGCCCGTGCGCCAGCTCGGCCGCGACCCGTTGCGCCGCCACCGACTCCCCCCACGGCACCTCCAGGCGGACGACATCGGCCCCGAGCCGTTCGGCGATGGCGGCGAACCGCTGGCCGAAGTAGCCCTGGATGCAGCTGACCACCCGGTCCCCGGGCGCAACCACGTTGACGAGGGCCGACTCGAGGGCCAGCGTGCCCGAACCGGGGACGACGTGGACGGTCGTGGCAGGGTCGGCGCCGAGGGCGGCGGCCACCCCGGTCTGGATCCGCCGGGTGGCCGCGGCCACCACGGGGCCCGTGTGGCTCTGGGCCGGGCGCGCGAGGGCGGCCAGCACCTCCGGCGCGAGGGGGGTCGGCCCGGGGATGAGGAGGAGGGGATCGGACAGCTCGGTCATACCGGGAACACTCCGTGGTGGCGGGCGACGGCGGGTCGGCGGCGGCCGGCGGACGCGCGCAGCCGCTGGGCGAGCTCGTCGCGGAGCCGGTCGGGGTCGACGACGGCGTCGACGACGAGGTCGGAGGCGAGGCGGAAGATGTCGAGGTCGGCGGCGTAGGCGCGCTGCAGCCGCTCCACCTCCCTCGTCCGCTCGTCTCCCTCCAGCTCCGCCAGTCGATTGGCGAACACGGCGTTGACGGCCGCCTCCGGCCCCATCACGGCGATCTGGGCGGTGGGGAGCGCGAGGGTCGCCTCGGGCTCGAAGGCCGGTCCCGCCATGGCGTAGAGCCCAGCCCCGTACGCCTTGCGCAACACGACGCACCAGCGCGGGACGGTGGCCCGACTCAGCTCCGCGATCATCTTCGCGCCGTGGCGGATGATCCCCTGCCGCTCGACCTGCGAGCCGATCATGAAGCCGGGGACGTCGGCGAGGAACACGAGGGGGACGTTGAAGGCGTCGCAGAGGCGGATGAACCGGGTCGCCTTGTCGGCCGAGTCGACGAAGAGGACGCCCCCCTTCACCTTGGGCTGGGAGGCGACGATCCCGACCACGCGCCCGTCGATGCGCCCGAGGCCGCAGACGAGCTCGCGCGCATACAGCGCCTTGAGCTCGAAGAACGAGTCGGCGTCGAGGAGGGCCTCGAGCACCGGGCCGACGTCGTAGCCCTGGCTGGCACGCGCCGGGATCGCGGCGGCCAGCCCGCCCGCGCGGGTGGGCGGCCGGGCCGCGGCGGCCGGGGGCGGCTCGCGCCAGCTGGGGGGCAGAAACCCGAGCAGGGTTCGCAGCGCGCCGAGGGCATCGGCCTCGTCGGGGCAGAGGCGGTCGCCGCACCCGGAGACCGTGCAGTGCATCCGGGCCCCGCCCATCTCCTCCAGGGTGACCCGCTCGCCGGTGACCGCCTGGGCCATCCGCGGCGAGCCCAGATACATCGAGGCCTGGCCGTCCACCATGAAGCAGACGTCGCAGAAGGCGGGGATATAGGCGCCGCCGGCGGCGGACGGCCCGAACAGCGCGCACGGCTGCGGCACCTGGCCGGAGAGGCGGACCTGGTTGTGGAAGATCCGGCCCGCGTGCCGGCGGCCCGGGAACATCTCGACCTGGTCGGTGATCCTGGCCCCGGCGGAGTCCACCAGGTAGCAGAGCGGGAGCTGGAGCCGCTCGGCCCGCTCCTGGATGCGCAGGATCTTCTCCACGGTGCGGGCGCCCCACGACCCCGCCTTCACGGTGGGGTCGTTGGCCATGACGCACACGTCCCGCCCGTGGACGCGGCCGATCCCGGTGACCACCCCATCGGCGCTGAGCTCGTCGCCGGCGAGGGTGTGCGCGAGCAGGCCGTCTTCGGTGAAGGGGCTCCCCTCGTCGAGCAGCCGGCGGATCCGCTCCCGCACCGGCAGCTTGCCCTGGGCGGCGAGGCGAGCCCGGTGCCGCTCCGGCCCGCCGGCGCGCGCGGCGGCCGTCCGTTCCGCCAGCTCCCGGCGCCGACCGGTGTCGGAACTGGCTGCCCCCACGAAAGCTGAGTATAGGTGCGGGGGCGCCCGCCCCAGGGGCGCCGGGGACGGGCGCGCCCCCCGCCGCCAGAGCCCCCGGGCTGGGGCGCCCCCGGTGGCGGACCATGGCCGCGATCGGGCCACCACCGCGTCGGAGGCCGCGGGTGCGCTTGCAGCTCGCCCCGCCGGCCGCCAGCCAGGACCTCCTGCGGCTCCCCTGGGAGCGCGCGCCGACTGGGGGCCCGAGCACCACGTGCCGGTCAGGGAGCGCGGGATCTCCTGCCACGTGGTCGGCTTGGTCACCCTCGAGGGTGCCCTCCACGCCCTCAAGGAGCTGCCCGACCCGCAGGCCGAGCGGGAGGCGCGCCTGCTCCGCCAGCTCGCGGCCGACGGGGAGCCAGCGATGGGGCGGTCGGCTTCGTGACCGACCGCGGGTGCGGGACCGGCGGGAATCAACGCCTCGACGCGGTCCTCGCCGCCCGCTACCTCGACTTCTCCCTCCCCTACCGCACCCGGTTCGCCAGCCGGGTCCCGACCGACGTGGTCAGCCGACTCATCGACGCGATCGTTGAGCTCGTGGCCCGGCTCCACCTCGTCGGCTTCTTCGGGGGGGACTGCTCGCTCTCCAACACCCTGTTCCGACGTGACGCCGCGGCGCTGGCCGCCCGCCTGGTCGATACCGAGACCGCCGGGCAGCACCCGGCCCTGACCGAGGGGCAGCGCGCCCACGACCTCGACCTGGCGGAGGAGTGGCTCGCCGGCGAGCGCCTCGACCTGGTCGCCGCCCGCACCCTCCAGGCTGAGCTGGACCCGGCCGCGGTGGTCGGCGAGGTTCGCCGGCGCCAAGGGCGGTTGCGGGACGCGCTCACCGGGGAGGAGGTGCTCGACGCCGACGACGCCTACTGCATCCCCGAGCGGATCCGGCGCCTCGCCGTCGGGTATGACGTCAGCGCCCTCGAGCTCGTCCGCACCGGCGGCGGCACCCGGCTGCGGATGCGCACCCAGGTGCTCGAGCCCGGCCACCACCGGTGGGCCCAGCACATGCAGACCGGCCGCGATGTCCAGGAGAACCAGGCCCGCCGGCTCCTCAACGACCTCGACGCCCACCGGGCCCGCCTCCAGCAGCAGACCGGCGCCAGGGTCTCGCAGGCGGTGGCGGCGAGCCGCTGGCTGGCGGACGTCCCCGAGCCCACCCTGGCCACGGTCCCGGCCCACCTGCGGCACACGCTGGAGCCGGCCGAGCTCTGCCACCGGGTCCTGGACCACCGCTGGTTCCTGTCCGAGGCCCTGGGGGCTGCTGTCGGGACCGCCGCCCCGGTCCGCTCCTCCGTCGAGGTCGTGCTGCCGTACATCCCCGACGAGCGCCACCTTCTGGCCGCGGCCGGAGCCGGCGGCGAGCCGCTCGCCCCGATGCCGGGCGGGCCCGCCAAACGGCTCCTCCGGCGGTCGGCGGCGGGTTCCCCGCCCCGCTCGGCCGAGGGTCAGCGGCGGGCCCCGCCCCGGCGAGCGTGCCAAGCCGCCTAGGACTCCTCTCACAGCCCCAGGTCGTGGGTGGACAGGATCTCGCAGCCGTCCGCCGTCACATGGACGACCCACTCGAGCCGCACGCCGACCTCGGCACCGTAGTCCGCCGGCTCGAGCGCGAGGACCATCCCCGCCTCAAGGCGGTCACGGCCCTCCGGCACGATCCGAGGCGCGTCGTGGTAGGTCGTGCCCAGTCCATGGCCAGCGTGATGAGGGAAGTCCAGGCCGCGCCGCAGCAGCTGGTCCAGCGCGCCGGCCTGCAGCCCTGGTCGGACCCGCTCAACGGCCGCGTGCAGCCGGTCACGCACGCGGCCGTGGCAGGCGCGCAGCTCCCGGGAAGCGGTGCCAATCGCCACCGTCGCGCACGAGTCACCCCAGTATCCGTCTAGGCGCGGGGCGAGGTCGGCGAGGACGGCGGTCGACGGCCGGAGAACCTCGGGGCCGGCGGGGCCCTCGAAGCGCTGGGCCGACGGGGCCGACACGACATCGGCGAGGACGACAAGCGGGTGACCGGCCGCGTGCTCCATCTGGGCTCTCACCGATGCCCAGATCTCGAGCTCGGTGCGCCCCGGACGAGCCTGCGCCCGAAGCTCGGCCTGGCCCACGTCGCACAAACGCACCGCTGCCCGGATGAGCGCCAGCTCATCGACCGCCTTCAGCCGTCGAGCCCATGCCAGGGCGGCGCCGATGTCAACCGCCGCCAGGGGTGCGGCTATCCGGGCGGGAAGTGCGTCGAGCTCGCCGGCGACCCGGCGGCCAGAGACCAGAGGCTCAAGTGCCGCCACCAGCGCGGCCATCGGATCCAGGGACCCGAGATGGTATCCGAGGATCCTCACCAGCTCCACGTCGGCTGGCGGCTCGGCCGGCAGCTGCTCGGGGGCCGCCAACAGGGTGGCCGGAAGGTCCACCCCGACCACGGCAACCGGCGGCGCGGCCCAGGGGGCGAGCCCGGTCCCGATCCGGGGGGCCATGCCGGTGAGCCACGTGACAGCCGCGGGGCTGCACGCCACCACCACCTCGGTCCCGTGACGCCGGGCGATCGCGACGGCCTCTGCTTGCCGGTCCCGCACCGGCGCGACCCGGCCGCCCACGCGGCCCGAGGCGCTTGACGCGGGTGCTGAAGCGGGCTCCCCGACGCTCACCACCAACCCGCGCTGGCGATGTCCCTGCCCCGGACCCGGAGCCCACGTCGCGGGCGGATCCATGGGCCGGCGTGGCGGCGACGCCACCCTCCCGGCGCCGTCACTACGGTGCGACCGCCGCCGCGGCTCGCTCGAAGCGCTCCAGCGCGTCCCAGTCAATCTCCACGCCGAGACCCGGACGCATGGGCACCGGGAGCCGCCCGTCGGCCAGCGGGGCATCGCTGGTGACCAAATCGCGGCGCAGGGCGGACTCCGTCAGGTCCGGCGGCAGGTACTCAATGAAGGGGCACTCGGATGTCACCGCTGCCAGGTGGGTTGCGGCCGCCACCGAGATCCCGGTATTCCACAGATGCGGTACCACCCGCAGGCCCCGGGCCCGCGCCAGCTGACACACCCGCATCGCCTCCGTCAGGCCCCCCACCCGTCCGATGTCGGGCTGCACCACCGCCACTCGTCCGCGCGTCACCAACTCGTCGAACTCGAAGCGAGTCGCGAGCCATTCCCCCGACGCGGTTGGAATCCCCTGCTCGGTCGACACCCGGCCGAGCCCGTCCAGGTCGTCGGACGGCACCGGGGTCTCCAGGAAGCACAGCCCCAGCTCCTGCCAATCGGCGACGGTGCGGAGGCACTCGTCCGCCCCGGCAAAGCCGTAGGCAACATCGACCATGAGGGTGAAGTCAGGTCCAACGGCTTCCCTCACGCCTGTCAGGATCTCAATGCCCCGAGACCAGGGCTCACGTATCCCCATGTGAGCGTACGGCCCGCCAAGGATCATCTCCAGCTTGGCCGCGGTGAAGCCTCGGCGCTTGGCATCACGCGCCCAGGCGATCAGGGAGTCCCGGTAGTGGTCAAAGCTAGTCACGTCCGGCAGCAGCGATGCGTAGGGAGCGATGCCGTCCGTGATCACCTCGCCGAGGAACGAATGGCACGGCCGCCCAAGCGCCTTTCCACGCAGGTCGTGCAAGGCAGTATCGATCGCGCCGAGAGCATGGATCACCGCACCACGCCGGCCATTCATCGCCGAGCCGTGATACAGGCGGTCCCAGAGCCGCTCCACCTGTAGCGGATCCTCGCCGAGGAGCATGGCCCTGAGTCCGAGCCCCATGGAGTGGGTACTGGGGGCCTCGATACAGGCCCGTCCGATCCAGGGATTCATATCGGTCTCTCCGATCCCGGTGATCCCCTCGTCGGTCAGGATCTCAACCACCAGATCGTCCTGAGCCGAGCTCGTGGCGCCGACCTGATAGCCGGGATCCAGAAGCACATGGCAGCGAACATCCACAATCTTCATCGCCCGCAAGCACCCTCCCTGAACCCTGCCGTCCCCAGGCGGCGGGGTCCGAACCTAAACGCTTACCGACGCCTTGGCCAGCACGCCGCCGTCGCAGGCGAGGATCGCGCCGGTGACGTATGATGCGCGCTCGGACATTAGCCATACAATCGCCTCAGCGACTTCGTTCGCGCCTGCAATCCGCCCGATTGGAACCTCCGCGGATACGGTCGCCGCCACCCGCTCGCGGTCCGCAAGGCTCGTGTTGGCCCACATGAGGTCGGTGTCCGTCGGGCCCGGCGCCACTCCATTCACTCGGATCCCCTGGCGGGCATAGTCGACGGCGAGGCACCGGACCAACGCCGAAACCCCTGCCTTGGACGCACTGTAGGCGCAGCTCTGAGGCAGCGCCACCTCAGCCGCCGGGGATGAGACGCAGACGACCGAGCCGGAGCGGCCCTCGGCGATCATCAATCCGATCACGCGCCGCACGACCGAGAACGCTCCTGAAAGGTTCACCGCCAGGATCCGATCCCACTGGTCCCACGCCATGCTGTGGGCGAGGCCGCCGACGTCGATGCCAGCGCTCGCGACCACCCCGTCGACCGGCCCCAGCGTCTCGACAATCGCATCTAGAGCGATTCCGACGGCGCGGTCGTCGCTCACGTCGCACTCGACCGCCATGGCCATGGGGCCCGGCGCAGACTCCGACTCCAACACCTCCATTGCCGCGCTCCGGTCGACATCGAGGATGGCGACCCGATCACCCAGGTCCCGCAGCTGAACGGCGACTGCCCGGCCAATCCCCCGAGCTCCACCGCTGATGATGATCGTGCGCCCACCTCTAGCGCTCCGGGCCTCGCAACGAGTGGACGCACCATCAGCCATGACCCAAGGTCCATATCTCCGGGTACACGTTGTTGTATGGATCCTGCGGGACCGCTCCGGAGAGGGTCGAGCGAATCTCCGACAGCTGGTAGGCAGGCAACGGCATCCAGATCACGGGCACCTGGCGGGCCAGAAAGTCTTCGTACTGGTAGAGCGCGCTAATGCCATGGACGTCGGAAGCCTGGATGTTGGCGTTGTTGCGGGCATCATTGTAACTGCCGGCATTGGTCGCCGCCCCGGCTCGGAACAGGAAGTCACCGCTCGGATAGGTGTTGGGAATGCTGAACGTCCAGCCGCTCCCCCAGTCCTCCATCTGCCATGCGCAGGCCGGCTGGGCGGGTCGGCAAGGGACCGCGATCCCAAACACGGTGTTGAAGGGAGCCTCGCTGAGCTGGATTGCGATCCCGGCCCGGCTGAAGTCTGACTTCAGGGCCTGCATTTCCTGTGCCAGATAGGGATTCCCGCTTGCGTATTGCAGATTGAAGTTCAGCTGGGCACCGATCTTGATCCCAGCTCCGCAGTCGGCAGCCCCCGTCCCCGCTCGCCTGCAGGTCGTCACCGCGCCCGGCTCCACCCGCCACCCGCGCGCCCGCAGGATGGCCGCCGCGTGGCCGGGATCGAAGGGGTACGGGTTGCGCCGCTCGTGGGCGGTCGTGAAGGGGTTTGGCACAGAGATCGGAACCGGGCCGTAGGTCGGAGTCGCGTACCCCTTGAAGATTGTCTTGATGTACTCGGTCTGATTCACCAGACTCTGCATCGCTTGCCGGACATAGAGCTGCCTGAAGATGGGACCGACCTTCGGATTGTTGAAGTTGATGGGGAAGTACCCAATTCCAAACTCCGGCCATGAGCTGAAGCGGAATCCCTTGTGGGCGAGCGAGCTTCGCTCGGACAGCGCGTTGAGCGGCAGGTACCCGTAGTCGACCTCTCCGGCCTGCAGTGCCAGCACCTCGCTCGTGGCGCTTGCGTAAGGGACCTCGTTGAAGCGGCCAATCCGGGCGCGCACCGGGCCCGAATAGCCTGGGTTGGGCACGAAGGTGGCATCGCCAAGGTTGTTCAAGGCGGTCAGTCTCCAGGGTCCGTCCACCACGCGCCACAGCGGACTGGTTGAGTACGAGGCCACGCGGGAAGCCTGTGCGCTCAGAAAGGCATAGACGGCGCGCGCCCCCCCGGGCTCTTCGTCGGAGTTCCCCACGGCGCCATGGAGGGAGGTCCGGTCCCATACCTGTTGCGGAAGTGGAGTGATCTGCGCCAGCTCATTGTAAGTAAACCAGGTCGGGTCGTACGCGTGGTTGAGGTAGAAAGACATCGTGGTGGCGCTCCTCACGACCACCTTGGTCACGTTGTCGGGAAACTGGCCAGGTACGTAGTAGCAATTGCCACTCTTCTCCTGGGTCAAGAGATTGAGGTAGAACTCGATGTCCCGGGTTGTGATCGGCTGGCCGTCAGACCACCGCCAGTGCTTCAGGGTGATGGTGGCCTCAGTGTGAGCGGCGTTGAATACTGGCACGCCGGCCAGACTGAGGCTGGCATTGAGGACGGGAGCTCCGTTCTTGCCGAACCAGTACAGGGGACGGTAGACGAGGTACTGGAGCTGTTCGACATTGTTGACGCTGCAGTAGGCTGATGGCACGAGGGGGAGGATGTAGTTGGGAATGGCGCCGGGCTGCTCAGCAAAGGTCACCGTCGGACCCGGGGTCTGAGGAGAGCGCCGGGCGACGGCTGCAGTGGCGCCCACCGGGACGGTGATGAGCATGGCCACGGCCAGCCCGGCCACCAGCGGAATCGAGCGCCACGGTGCGGCGGAGCCCCTCAAGTTCATCAGTTCCCCTCCTCAAGTCGCGGCAGCCCGCCCAAATTGTGGGCGCCCTGGCTCTCTGTCGACCCGCCTAGAGCGGCGGTCACACTCCCCGCCGCCTCGATCACGTGTGAGGCGACCCGCCGCACCTGTGCCATCTGGAAGTCGAACGCGGGCGCCGAAACGCTGACCGCACCAGCGACCTCGTTCCGATGGTCGAAGACGCAGGCGCCCACGCATCGGATGCCCACCTCGTTCTCCTCGTCGTCCAACGCCCAGCCTCGCCGCCGGATGGCGGCGAGATCGGCGTGAAGCGCGGTCCGGTCTCTCAGCGTGCGGGAGGTACGAGCCTGCAGGGGTCCTCGGCCGATGAGTAGGTCACACTCGCCTTCAGGCAGATGGGCCAGGATGGCCTTGCCGATCGCGGTGCAGTGGAGCGGCAGCCGCATCCCCACCGCCGATGCCATCCGGTAGGGGCGCCGGCCCTCCAGCTTCTCCACGTAGACGGCCTCCCGGCCGTCCAGCAGCGCCAGGTGGACGGTATGGTCCGTGTGGCGTTGGAGCCCCCGCAGCGCCCCCCGAGCTAGGCGGGCGCTGTCCTGGACTTCGCTCACCCGTCCGGCCGCGGCGAGGACGCGTGGCCCGGGTCCGTAGAGTCCGTGCCCGAGCACGACCACGTAGCCGCGAAGCGTCCACACCCGCAGGGTGCGGTGGACCGTCGACTTGGGAAGCCCGGTTCGGGCCGCCACCGCCGCCAGCGACGTCTCCGGCGCGGCGTCGACCACCGCCTCGAAGACCGAGATCGCCCGGTCAAGCGCTCCGCTCCCGGAGTCGGCAGGGAGAATATTCCGTGTAGTGGAACGTGGTTCCATTGGTGCACATTCTCGGGTAGGCTTTGGGTAAAGTCAAGGGGCGCCGGGAGTCCCGTGCTCGACTCCGGCGCAACCTCGGAGGAGTGGCCACTATGGGGGGTGGGTCAGTGGGCATCACGAGCCCGGGTGGCGTGGTCACCTTCGGCGAGCTCCTCGTCCGCTTGGCACCGCCAGCCCCCTTGCGCCTCGAGCAGGCGGGCGCGCTCGAGGTCGCGTTCGGGGGCGCTGAGGCGAATGTGGCCGTCAGCCTGTCGCGCCTGGGCACGCGCGCGCGGTTCGTCTCCCGACTGCCCGACAATCCCCTGGCAGCGGCGGGCCTGCGTACCCTGCGCGGTCTGGGCGTCGACATTGGGGCGGTGTTGTCCGGGGGCCAGCGCGTCGGACTCTACTTCGTCGAGCATGGAAGCGCCCAGCGTCCGTCGCGGGTGATCTACGACCGCGCCGATTCGGGCATGGCATCGATTCAACCCGGAATGGTGCCATGGGGCGTGGTCCTTGGCGGGTGGTCTTGGTTCCACACCTCCGGCATCACGCCCGCGCTATCGCGGGCGGCGTGCGCCACGACGCTGGAGGCGGTCTCGGCGGCACGCGGTGCCGGTCTGCGAGTGTCAATCGACCTAAACTACCGCGCTACCCTCTGGGGTTGGGGGCGCAGCCCCGCCGAGGTAATGGCCGAACTCGTGGGCTTGGCCGACGTCGTCTTCTGCAATGAGCTCGACCTGCGCTCGGTCTTCTCAATCCCGGTCCCGCACCCGGATTCGACGGATGCCGCCGATCCCAGCGCATACGAACCTGCATGCCGCGAGCTCCAGCGCCGCTTCCCCAACGTCGAGATTGTGGCCATGACCCTGCGCTCGTCATTGTCGGCCAGCCACAATCGGTGGACGGGTGTGATGGTAGACCGATCGCGCCTCCTTCAGACGCGCCGGTACGACATCACCCCGATCGCCGATCGGGTCGGGACGGGCGACGCCTTTGCGGCCGGCGCAATCGACCGGATGATGCGTGACAGCGGCGATCTTCAGGGTGCGCTGAACTTCGCAGTGGCCGCCTCGTGCTTGAAGCATTCGGTCGCCGGCGACTTCAACCTCACCTCGCCTGACGAGGTCTGCCGCCTCGTGGCCGGCGAGGCCACGGGACGCATCGTTCGATGACGATGCGCGAGAACCCGCCATGACCCGGCCCCGTCGCCTCCAAGTCCACCTCGCCATCGAGAATGCTGGCTTCCTGCCACTCTTCACCCACGGCGACCCGGACGTCGCCACTGCCATCACGGCCGCGTGCGCCGCTGGCGGCGCCTCGGTGGTGGAGTTCACGAATCGCGGAGACCGAGCCTTGTCGGTGTTCCGGGTGCTCTCCGATCGCCGGCCCGAGATCGGGCCTGACCTCATCCTGGGCGCTGGCTCGGTGGTCGACGTCACGACCGCGGCGCTCTTCATCGCCGCTGGCGCGGACTTCCTGGTCTCACCCTACTTCGTCCCAGGCATCGCCCGCCTCTGCCACGGGCACCGAATCGGTTACCTACCGGGTGCGGGCACCTCCACAGAGATCGCGCGCGCTGAGGCATCTGGCGTTGAGCTTGTCAAACTCTTCCCGGCGGCCACCTTGGGCCCCGACTTCATCCGCCACCACCTTGGACCCTGCCCCCAGTCCCGCCTGGTTCCGACGGGCGGCATCGACGCCACCGAGGCCGCCGTCTCGGCCTGGATCAGCGCCGGCGCGGCCGCCGTCGGGCTGGGGTCGCAGCTCATCCCCAGCCGCACCATCACGCTCGCAGACATTGATCGGCTTCCCGACCGGGTGCGCGCGGTGGGCCGGTGGGTGGAGGTCGCGCGCGGGGCAGGCTGACCCGGGCGAGCCGGTTCGTCTCCCGCCCCGGCCGCCTCCGGTGCCCGCCCGCTACGACTGCAGGGCCACGCGAATACGCCCCACAGCCCGGCCCCCTGGCCGGGGGACCCAGTCGCAGCGGGCGGGCGGCGTTGCCCCCCAAGCTCCAGCCGCTCGGATCCGGCTGGACCCCGAGCGACCGCACCGGCTCGTCGTCGCCCATGTCGAACGAGCCGCCCGAGCCCAGGAGGGTGCGCTCCGCCCCGGCTCAGGCGACCAGGCGGTGAAGGAGGCGGGGGACAGAGGTGATCGAGTCGCAGTGGAGGCTGGGAAGCGAGGCGATCGGACCCTGGGCGCAACAGGTCCGAAGCTCCGGGCCCGCCGCGTGGGCCTGTGCCGGCTGCCCCGCCACGTGGAGCAGGCCGGCACCCCCGCAGGCGAGGACGATCGCCACCGGGCGAAACGCTCCAGCACCCCGCCATCACCAGCTGGGCTGCGGCGATCCTCCGCGCCATCGGGTTCCCCAGGGTGTTCGAGAGGTAGCCCTCGGCCATGGCCGGCAGCTCCAGCCGCGCGTGGAGGGGTGGACGATGAGGAGCGGCCCGAGCCGTCCCGCCGCCGCCCAGAACGGCACGAGGCGGTCGTCGTCGAGGAAGACCCCCTGGGTCACGGCGGTCACCTCCATCCCGGAGGGGCCCCCATCGGGGGCGGCGGCCGGCTCTCCCGCGGGCCGGGGCCGGGTCCTGGAGCGGCCCCGCCCCGAGGCCGTTGGGGCGCTCCAGATCCCCGACACCAGCTCGGCCATGACGGGGTTGACGGCGCGGCAGGCCGGCGCGGCCGGCGGCGGCGGCGAGGGGGGAGCATCGCCACCCGCGGCGAGCAGAGGAGGTGGTGGACGCCCTGCCGCCCAGCCTCCGTGAGCACGACCGTGGGCCGGCTCAGCTGGCTGACGATGGCGTCGGCCGTCCGGCCGCCAGCTCGACCCCGAGCTGGCAGCCGTGGCGGCGCCGGATCACCGGGCAGGTGGGGTCTCCCGCTGGCGGTGCCACCAGCGCCGGCGGCACCAGGTGGATGTGGCAGTCCGCCACCGGGAGCGGCTGGTCCACGTCAGCGGGCGAGCGGATCCAGCGCGGGCCAGGTCGTCGGCGACCCAGTCGTAGTCGGGGCAGCGGCGGACGGGCGTCGCGCCCAGACCCGTGGCCACAGTGGGGCCCCGCTCCAGCGCCGCGCGCCAGGCGGGGGCCTGGCGCACCGTCACATCGTCCGATCGTCTGATGATCGGACGAGTCTGTCCCGAGCGGAACCGCCGGTCACGACCGGGCCCGCGTCGCCCCAGGGGCACGACGCGCCGCGGCTCACCAGCCGCGGGCGATCCACTCCTTGAGGTGTGGGCGCTCCAACCCGACCGTCGTCGACTCCCCGTGTCCGGGCAGGACCACGGTCGCATCCGGCAGCGTGAAGCAGCGCTCGCGGATGCTGGCGATGATCTGGGGAAAGTCGCCGAGCGGCGGCCGGGTGGCTCCGGGCCCGCCCGGGAACAGGGTGTCCCCGCTGAAGAGGTGCCCAGGCACGGCCAGGCACACGCTTCCGGGCGTGTGCCCGGGCGTGTGGATGACGGTGACGGTCAGGCCGCCGATGGGGATCGGCTCGCCGTCGGCCAGCGGATGCGGGAGCGGCGGCGGCGGCAGCATCCCGGCGTCGGCGGGATGGATGCCGACCAGCGCCTGGGGATACGCGCGGCGCACCGCCTCGAGGGCCTGCCAGTGGTCGGAGTGGCCGTGGGTGAGCACGATCGCCTGGCAGCGCAGGCCGGCGAGCGCTGCCAGCAGACGGTCCGGCTCGTCAGCGGCATCGATGAGCAGGGCATCACCGGTTCTGGGGCAGGCGACGACGTAGGCGTTGTTCCCGTAGGCGCCCACCGTGAGCCGCCGGATCCGCACCGCGCCGTCGACCAGCCACGTCGGGCTCTGGTCGTTGCGGCCGCCCACGGCCCCACCGTACCCGCCCCTCCGGGCGGTGGTCAACCGCGGCGTTGCGGGACGCGGCCGCGGCCCGGCGCCGGCCAGCTGACCCCCTGGCGCGCCGCCAGGACCGGCAGCCGGGGCACGAGGTCGTCGGCGAGGATGAGCGGCCAGCGATAGGTGCGGGCGGTCGCCCGCGCTGCCGCCCGAAGCCGGTCGGCGCGGCCGGGGTCATCGAGGATCGAGGCGAGGGCGAGGGCCAGCTCGACCGGGTCCTCGGTCTCGATCACCAGGCTGTTGTGGAGGTGGCGGGCGTAGTCCTCGCCGGTGGCGCCGACCACGGCGACCCCCCCCCTCGCCATCGTCTCCAGGCCCACGAGGCCGAACGGCTCGAACCCCGAGTTCGCCAGCACGGCGCCCGCGGCGCGGTAGAGCACCGGCAGGAGGTCGGCGGGCAGGA
Source organism: Candidatus Dormiibacterota bacterium (assembly GCA_027306595.1). Lineage (GTDB taxonomy): Bacteria > Chloroflexota > Dormibacteria > Aeolococcales > Bog-877 > DAHUZL01. The sequence continues at coordinate 18,751 of DAHUZI010000065.1, forward strand.
AGCTGCGAAGCTCGAGGACGTCGACCTCGGCGGTGGCCAGCAGGGCGTCGGCGAGGGCGCGGGCGTCGCCGATGGGGGCGTCCCAGGCGCCGACCGAAAGCCCGAGCGCACGGGCCAGGGCGAGGACCTCGACCCCGTGGGGTTCGACGCCACCCCGGGCGAGCAGGCGCACCGGCCGGCGCTGCCGGCGGAGCTGGCCGACCGCCCGGACCGCCTGCAGCCATCGCTTGCCCGGGTCGTAGCGCCCGATCTTGAGCAAGAGGGTGCGTGGCTCCGCGGCCCGGCGCAGCAGCCGGACGTCGTCCTCGGGGACCGGCCGGAAGGCGTCGTCGGGCACGCCGTTCGGGATCACGACGGCGTCGGCGCCGAAGCGCCCGAGGAGGAGCTGCTTCATGAACCGGCTCACGGTCGTGAGCCCGGCGACGAAGGCGAGGGTGCCGAAGTCCAGGCCGTCGAGCCGGAACTGGTTGTTGACGTTCCACAGGAGCAGCGCCCGATCGCGCAGGCCGGCGGCGTGGAGCAGATCGGAGGTCCGCCGAACCCAGGGGGCGGTCTGCCACTCCTCGAAGATCGCCACCGGCTGGCAGCCGGCCGCGATCGCGGGGGCGAGCCGATCCCCGACCAGCCAGGTCGGCAGCGAGGCGGCGAGGTGACTGAGCTTCTCGGCCTCCCCGGCGTACACGCCCTGGGGGTGGCGGGCCGACACCGGCTGCGCGACCCGCCAGTAGGTGAGGTGCCCGTGACGCTCGACCGGCGGGCGCTCGGGGTCGCCGCAGAAGACGAGGTGGGTCTCGTGCCCGGCGCGGGCGAGGGCGTGGGCCAGCCCGGTGACCCGGACCCCGAGCCCGCCGGCCTGGCTGTAGGGGTCGGGGCCCTCCATCCCCACCAGGACGAAGACGAGGGGCGGCCGGGCCATTGGTGCAGTTGGACGCCTTGCGCGGTCCGAGTCCTGGAGCGGCGGCGGGATCACACCGCCGGCAGCAGCCGGCGGCCGTGCCGGCCCCCGCCGTAGTGTCCGTCGGCGACCACGACCGCCCCGCCCAGCATCACCCATCCGATCCCCTCAGGGGGGGTGAGCGGGTCGCGGTAGCCCCCGCGGTCCGCGATCCGGTCGGGGGCCAGGGCGACGAGGTCGGCCGTCGCCCCGGGGCGGATCACGCCGCGATCGGGGATCGCGAACTGTTCGGCGGGCAGGCCGGTCATGCGCCGGATCGCCTCCTCGAGCGTCAGCACCCCCTGCTCCCTGACGTAGCGGGCGAGCACGCGGGGGAAGGTCCCGGTGACCCGGGGGTGGGGCAGCCCCCCGAGGCCCGGCGGCAGGCCATCCGACCCGATCATCGTGTGGGGATCCTGGAGGACGCGGACCAGGTCGCCCTCGTCCATCTCGTTGAAGAAGACGCAGCTGGCCTGGAGGCGCTCCTCCGTCAGGATGTGGGCGATCGCCTGGGCGGGGCCGGCCAGGCCGGCGGCCGCCATCACCGAGGCGACCGTCTCGCCCTCGAAGCGATGGTCAGCGGTCGTCGCGATCATGATTCCGTCCCAGCCGCAGCTGGCGAAGGAGCTCTCCCACCCCGGGATCTCGCGCCCGTCGGCGAGGATCGCGTCCAGCTCCCGGACCGCGACCGGATCGGCCAGGCGGCGGAGCACGGCGTCGTCGCCGCCGGCGTGGAAGCTGGGTGGGAGGACGGCGGTCAGGGTCGTGCTCGACGCCGTGTACGGGTAGACGTCGGCGCGAACCCGCAGCCCCCGCTGGCGGGCCGCGGCCAGCATGCCCAGGGTCACCGCGGTCCGCCCCCAGTTCTTCCGACCGGTCGCCTTGTGGTGCGAGATCTGGACCGGGCAGCCAGCGGCGGCGCCGACGTCGATGGCCTCCTGGATGCTGCCGACCAGAGTGTCGGCCTCCCCCCGGATGTGCGAGGTGTAGAGGCGGGCGCCGCCCAGGCGGCGGGCCAGCGCCACCAGCTCGTCGGTCGAGCTGAAGACCCCGGGCGGGTAGATGAGGCCGCTCGACATCCCGAAGGCTCCAGCCGCCAGGGAGGCCTCGAGCAGGTCCCCCATCCGGCTGAGCTCGCCCGCCGTCGGGGCCCGATCCTCGAACCCCATGACCGCCAGCCGCAGGCTCCCGTGGCCGACGAGGGGGGCATAGTTCGTGACGTAACCGGCCCGGTCGAGGGTCCGCAGGAGCTCGGCGTGGCTGTGCCAGTCGGCCTGCGCCGGAGGGAACAGCCGCTCCGCCCAGGTGGCGAAGGTCGACTCCCGGCCGGGCGCGACCGGGGCCAGGCTCATCCCGCAGTTCCCGACCACCTCGGTCGTCACCCCCTGGAGGATCTTCGTCGTGTCGTCGTCCGCGAGAAGGGGCGCGTTGTCGGCGTGGGAGTGGACGTCGATGAATCCCGGGGTGACCGTGAGCCCGGTGGCGTCCACCCGCTGCCAGCCGGGCTCCACCGGCCCCCCCGGCCGCAGCGCGGCGATCCGATCCCCGAGGCCGTACACGTCGATCGCGGCGCCGGGTCGACCGGTCCCGTCAACCACCCGGCCCCCGGCGACCACCCAGCGCTCCCCGGGCGGCCGCCCTGCCTCCCCCCCGCTCACCCCCGCAGCCGCCAGTACTCGGGCGTCAGCTGGAGCACCGGGTTCTGCGGCAGCGCCCCCTGGAGCCGGTCGCTGATCACCGACATCTGGTAGACGGCGAGCGGCGTCCAGAGGACCGGCAGCTGGTGCGTCAGAAGGCGGACGTACCGCAGGAAGGGCGCGATCCCGGGGTCGAGGTGGGTGGCCGCGATCGCAGCGTCCGCGCTCGGGCTTGCGAAGCTGCCCGGATTGAAGCCGGCGCCGCTGGCGAACTCGTCGCCGCCGGTCGGGTACTCGTCGGGGAAGAAGGTGAGGCCGCCGTTCCAGAACAGGAGCTGCCAGGTGCAGCCGGGGCCGGTCCCATGGCTGCAGGGGATGGCGTTGGCGAGCACGGTGTTGTTGGGGGTCTGGGCGAGGGCGATGGCGATCCCCGCCCGGGAGAAGCTCGACTTCAGCGCCTCCATCATCTGGGTGGTCGCCACCACCCCGGCCCCGTACTGGAGCGTGAGGCGCAACCGGGCCCCGCGGGAGATCCCGGCCCCGCAGGCGCCCGATCCCGCGCCCGGGTGCTCGCAGATGCTGGCTCCGTTCGGCTCCACCCGCCACCCGTGGCGGCGGAGCAGGGCGATGGCGGTGGCCGGGCTGTAGGGGTAGGCGTTGCGACGCTCAGGCCCGGAATAGACGGTGGAGGGGACGGCGGGCACCGGTCCGTAGGCGGGGTGGGCGTAACCGCGATAGATGTCGCGAACGTACGCGGGCTGATCGATGAGGCGCTGCATCGCCTGGCGGACGTACAGCTGCCTCAGGATCGCGCCCACCTTGGGATTGGCGAAGTTGATCACCATGTAGCTGATCGACCAGCCATACCAGGGGGCAATCCGATAGCCGTGGGCGCGGAAGTACCCGGCCTGGCTCGCATCCTGAGCCGGCAGGTACCCGTACGTGAGCGCCCCGCTGCGGAGCGCGTCGAACTCGGCCTGGTCACTGGTGAACGGCACCTCCTCCACCCGTGCCAGGTGCGGCCGCACCGGTCCCGAGTAGCGCAAGTTGGGCACGAACGTCGCCGCGCCCGTCGACGGCTCGAACGCCGCCAGCTGCCAGGGGCCGTCGACGACGTGCCAGAGCGGGTTGGTGGCGTAGCGGTCGAGCTGCTTGGCCTGTGCGCTGAGGTAGGCGTAGACGGCGCGTGCCCCTGCCGGCGTGCGGTCGTAGCTCCCGATCGGGCTGGACGCCGAGGTCCGATCCCACGCCTGCTGGGGGATGGGGTAGATCTGGGTCAGCTCATCGTTGGTCAGCCAGGCGCGGTTGTAGGCGCGGTCGAAGGTGAGGGTGAAGGTGGTCGGGTTGGGGAAGGTCATGGCCACCACGTTCTGGGGGAAGTGGCCCGGCCCGGGGATGTAGTAGTACCAGCTCGTGGCCTCCGCCCGGAGCTCGTCCATCCAGAACTGGACGTCGCGCGAGGTCACGGGCACGCCGTCGGACCAGCGGTAGCGCCGCAGCCGGATCGTCACCGTCCGGCCCCCGTTGGAGAAGACCGGCGGGTCGGCGAGGCTGGCGGCGTAGTCAATCTGGGGCTGGCCGGTGATGCCCTCGAAGTAGAGCGGGCGGATCATGAGGGGCTGGAACTGGTTGATGTCGGGCACGATGGCGTTCGCCAGCCCGACCAAGGGGAAGATGTAGTTGGGTCCCGCGCCGGGCTGCTCGGCGAAGGTGGCGACGCCCGCGGCCCGGCCGGCGGCAAAGGCGGCGGACGCGGCGAGGGGGACCACGGCGCCCAGCAGTGCGGCGATCACGGCGACGATGCGGATCCGGATGGTCATCAGCTCTCCCTCCAGCGGCCCGGCGACCGTTCGGGGCGCCTCGCGCCGGGGCCGCCGCCCGCCGCATTCTACCGGCCCCTCTTGGCGCGATCCGGTCAGAGCCGCCCCTCGACCCGGTAGATCACGTACCCACCGGTCGCGACCAGCACCGGGAAGTGCATCGCGCGGAACCAGGCGGCGTTGACGGCAACGTTGTTGTAGTTGCCGGGCTCGATCGCGACGTAGTCCACGTGGTGCTGGGCCATCAGCCGCGTCGCCGCGCAGCGGCGGATGCCGGTCGGACAGCCCGCCAGCATCCGGGCGACCTGCCGGTAGATCGCCCGCAGCGGGATCCCGTAGCTCCACAGCCACCCGTCGTAGGCGAGGACCACCCGACGGCCGGCCAGCGTGGTGACCGGGTCGTTCGGCTGGCCCTCGGTGAGGAAGACGGCGCTGGGGCTCGTGCGCCGGCGGACCACCCGCGCCACCGCCAGCTCCGCCGGGCCGGCCCAGCCGATCGAGGTCGAGGGGGCGGTTCCCCCTGCCGGCGCGCCCTGGCCCGGCAGCGCCCGCGCCATCGCCAGCGCCCCGCTGGCGACCAGGGAGAGGAGGACCAGTGCGGCCGGGACCCGAAGCCAGCGCTGCCGGAGGGCGGCGGCCAGCAGCCCCGCCACCGGGATGGCGGCGACCAGATACCAGGGCGCGAGGAGCTTGGTGTTGTCCCACGACCAGGGCTGGAGGACCACGATGTTCGCGATCGCGAAGAGGAGGAAGGCGGGAAGGCAGAACCGAACCGCGCCGGCGCCGGGGACGAGGGCGCGCCCTAGCCGTCCGCGACCCCAGCGCGCCAGGCCCGCGGCCACCGCCGCCAGCGGCAGGAACAGGCCGGTGTTGAGAAGCCAGAACCCGACCAGCCCGCTCCAGAAGTCGCCCCCCCCAAGGGTCCTGGCCACGTAGCGGACGATCGCGCCCGGCCCGGCGCCGTGGAGGTAGAGGCCGGCGCAGGCCTGGGTCCCCAGCTGCTGGACGGTGCAGACGGCGCCGGTGGTCGCGAGCCAGCCGAGCTGGAGGAAGGGGAAGGCGTTGGCCCCCACCGGATTGTCGATCTGGCCGTGCGGGCCGAGCGCGTCGAACAGCTCGCGCGGGAGCCCGAGCACGACCAGGGGCACGAGGAGGCCGAGCAGGGCGCGTTGCCGGTAGAGGGTGACCCAGCCGGCGACGAGGACGACGGCGGCGATCCATCCGAAGGGGTTGAACAGGGGGATCGCCCCCCCGAGCAGGCCGCCGGCCCAGGCCGGGCCCGACCGCCGCTCCCGGATCGCAACCAGGGCGGCGAGGGCCACGGTGGCGAGCAGGGCCACCCCGTAGTCGAAGTCCCGCTGGGGCAGCCAATAGACAAGGAGCGGCTCCCACCACTGGAGGTTGGGGAAGGGGGCGGGCGTGCCCGACTCGCCGTCGTAGAAGCGGGGCAGGTGGGTGAGCGTCCGGGGCAGGCCGACCGCGACCGCGAGCACGGTGGTCGGCGCCGCGAGCGCGGCGCCATGGCAGGAGCCCTGGGCGAGGGTCGCGGTCGAGCCCGACACCGCCGGGGTGAGGGTGTGGCAGGTGTCGGGATACAGGCGCAGAAAGCCGGCGCTGCCGCCGAACAGCATGAGGGCGAGGGCGACCGAGGCGCCGAGCCGCCCGCCCAGGAGGCGGCGCGCCAGTGACCACAAGAGGGTGACCGCCGCCCAGATCACGAGCCAGGAGGGCAAGACCAGCGCGGACGCGATCGGCAGGCCCAGGGCGAGCAGGAGCGACGACTGGAAGTCGGCCATGAACGGGTAGCGCAGGGGACTGCCGTTGAGCAGGGTGTCGGTCGGGGGCAGGTTGTGGCCGCGGACAAAGCTCTGGGCGTAGCTGGCATGCACCGACCAGTCGGCCCAGGTCGGGCCGTAGCCGCTACTCAGGGTGCCCCCGGGACCGGGCATCAGCGCCCGGCTCACGACGACGTAGAGCGCGGCCCCGACCAAAAGGAGCCCCAGCAGGGTGCCGGGCTCCGCGCCCGCCGGCAGCCGGCCCGCGCCCAGCTCCCGCAGCGCCCGTCCCGCCCGAAGCCAGGGCTCGCGGATCGGGGAGTGCAGCGGCCGGGCGAGCCCGATCGCGATCGCGAGGACGACCGCCGGCCCGCCCACGGCGCTCGCCCAGGTGTCCCCAACGGCGAGGGCGATGAGGTAGGCGACCAGGGTCCCCAGGGTCAGCCCCACGACCAGGCTGAGCGCGACCCGCTCCGGCCAGCGCCAGTCGACCGGGACCAGCCCGACCGCCCCCGCGCCGGCGGCCACCGTGAGCAGGAGGTAGCCGGTGACGAGCGCAGGGGTCATGGGGTCACCCCCATCGATCGGCCCGTCCGCGACCCACGACGGTCAGGACCAGCTGGGAAGCCAGAGATGCTGATAGAAGCTGGGCTCGGCCAGAGGCATTGCCGTCCACAGCGGATAGAAGTACACGAAGGCCACGAACACCGCCACCACCACGGTCCAGGTCAGCGCCCCGCCCGACCAGGCGCGGAACCGGAGCGCGCCCAGCTCGAGCCGGAACGAGGTCCGACGCAGGCGCGCCAGCACATAGGCGAGGCCCAGGCACAGGAACGGGAGCGCCTCGATCATCTCGTAGTAGAAGAGGACGCGACTGGGCCACGACCAGATGAGGAGCCAGTCGAAGAGGTAGCCCAGGAGGATGAACGCGGCCACGCGGTCCCGGCGCCGGACGACGAGGTAGAGGCAGCCGGCCATCCCCACGAGGCCCACCCACCAGAGGATCGGGTTGCCCATGTCCGTCACCCAGGCGTAGTTGGCGACCGGCTGCCCCTGGACCACCGAGTGCCCGAGGCCCGCGTAGTTGGCGTAGAAGAGCACAGGATGGTAGACGAGCGGCCAGCTCCAGAATGGCGAGGCGAAGGGGTGGCCGGCAGTGAGCGTGGCCTGGTAGCTGAGCGAGGCGACGCTGTTCATGACGACGTCGCTCACGGTCTGCCCGACGTTGAACCCCGACGGGAGCCAGATGGTCGCCGGCCCGATCCGGTCGCGGCTCAGCGGCATCGCCACCGGGAGCCGACACTGCGAGGCGGGGGTGGTCAGGCCGGTGCAGGTCGCGGTCCCCAACCCGGTGTTGGCGTAGTTGACGTACAGGGTGTGGGCGATCGTCCAGTAGCGGAAGAAGGAGAGGTAGAAGATGAAGGCGATGAGGAGGGCGGCGGCCAGGTGGTGCCAGCCGGCCCGGGCCACCCGCAGCGCGGTGGTCCCGGCTCGGTCCATGCCCCCCACGGTGGTGACCCCCCCCTCGGAGGCGCGGACCCGCAGCCGCACCCGCGGCCACAGCCAGCGCCCGGTGAGGCAGACGCCCATGACCAGGATCGCGGGAAGGGTGTCGGCCTTGGCCGCAACCCCTACGCCGCAGGCGATGGCGGTGAGGTAGAGGGTCCAGCGCCAGGCTCTCGGCGTGCGCGCGTGCCAGTGGATGAGAAAGGCCCAGTAGGCGACGACGACGAAGAACGCGGCGATCATGTCGATGACCGCGGTCCGCGACTCGACCAGGGCCAGCCCGTCGAGGGAGGCGAACGTGGCCGCCAGCACCGCGAACCAGCGGTCCTTGTTCCACAACCGCCGGGCGAGGAGGTAGAGGACACCGATGAACAGGCTGCCGAGGATGGCGGGCATGATCCGCCACCCCCACGCATTGAAGCCGAGCCAGCTGATGCCCGCCGCGATGACCAGCTTGGTGACGGGCGGCTCGGGGTCGAAGTAGTCGACACCCTTGAGGTTGTCGAGGGCATCGACGGCGAAGTAGACCTCGTCGAAGACGAACCCGCAGTCGCGGCGCATGGTGCTGTGGGGCCCGACCGGGACGTTCGTGCACCCGGTCTTGTCCGTCGGGTAGCCCAGCCCCCAGGCACCGAACCCGAGCACGTCATGGGTCGGCCCACGAGTGGTGCCGGCGGCGGCCGGCACCGTCCCCGCCAGGGTGAAGTGCCCGGTGAACAGGTCCGGGAAGATCGGGCTGGCGAGCCGGATCACCAGCGCGACCGCCACGAAACCGCCGGCGATCCAGCAGTCGAGCCCGTCCACCCCGGTGAGATGCCGGAACCGACGCAGGAGGAGGGACAGCCCCCACGGGGCCTCGAACAGGACGAAGGCGACCACCGGGTGCACCGGCCAGCGCATGAGCAGGTCGACCACGGCGAACCCCACGCCGAGGCCCGCCGCCCACCGCCACTCGCGCCGCCACCGCGGCCGCGACACCGCGGTGCCGCCGGTCACGAGGCCCGGCGCCGGCCCGACCGCGCGCCGCGGGCGGACGGAGTCGGCGGGCGGCGGGGGATGGCGGGGACGAGGGCCGCGGCGAGTCTGCTCGCCTCCTCGACCAGCAGCACCAGGTCGCGCTCGACCACGGACCGCGTGCCCAGCACCCGAGTCGCCGCCGCGAGGGCCGGGCTGCCCTCGTCGATCCGCACCACGACGACCTGGGATCCCGCGTAGCGGCGCAGGAGGGCGGGAAGCTGGCCCCGGCGCGAGGGGGCCTCGTAGACCGATGCCAGGGTCTGGGTGCGGGCCAGCCGGAGCTGGGCGAACGGCACGACGAAGCGCCGACGGCCCGCGCGCAACAGGAGGCCCTCGGGAACGACGGCCACATATCGGGTGGCCTTGCGCAAGTAGACGAGCCCCGCGGCGGCGGCCAGGATCACCGCCAGGACCGCAAGGCTCGGATCGAAGACGTGGCTTGCCACCACCCCCACGATGGTGAAGGCGACCAGCAGGCCGGCGGGATAGAGGAGCCACACCCGGTTGCGGCGCCACAGATCGATGTCGGCCACCAGGTGGTGGCGGGCGACGGGCGCCGCGATGGTCGCGCCGCTCACGGTCCGGCCAGCCCCGCCGCGATCGGCTCGACCTGACACGTGCAGCCGGGCTCGTCCGGGAGGTTGGCGATCGCGCGCTCGAGGAGCCGGCGGACCCGAGCGACGTTCTCGGCGAAGACCTCGAGAACCCGCTCGTGGGTGACGGGGGCGACATCGGGGGCGCCCTCGAGCCCGGCGTCGTGGTCGGTCACGAGCGCGATCGTCGCGTAGCAGATGCCGAGCTCCCGGGCCAGGATCGCCTCGGGGTACCCGGTCATTCCGATGACGTCCCAGCCGCTGGCGGCGTACCAGCGGGACTCGGCCCGGGTGCTGAAGCGCGGGCCCTGGATCACGACCAGCGTGCCGCGGTCGTGGACCCGCACTCCGAGCGCGCGGGCCATGTCGCTCGTGACCGCGCGCAGCTCGGGGCAGTAGGGGTCGGCGGCGCTGACGTGTCGCACCTGCGGTCCCTCGATGTAGGTGTCGGACCGCCCGTGGGTGCGGTCGACGAACTGATCCGGGACCACGAAGTCTCCGGGCCCGATCTCGGCCCTCAGGCTGCCGACCGCGCAGGGCGCAAGGATCCGACGCACGCCAAGGGCGTGGAGAGCCGCGACGTTGGCACGGTAGTTGATCCGGTGCGGGGGGATCGCGTGCCGTCGTCCATGGCGGGGCAGGAAGGCGACCCGTCGCCCGCCCAGCCGGCCCACGGTGCAGACGTCGCTGGGGTCGCCAAACGGCGTGGGACACGGGACGGCCTCGGCATCCTCGAGGAGCTCGTAGAGGCCGGACCCGCCGAAGACCCCGACCTCGGCCCGCGGCGACGCCGTCATGGCGTCCCATTATGCAAATCGCCCCCCGGCGGCCCGCGGCCACCCGCCCGGCGATCAGGCGGCGGGGCCGGCGAGAAGACTGGGGACGGCGGGGTTGGGCACGAGGTCGGCCAGGGTCGTGTCGGCAAGGACGGAGTGAGCCGCCGCCTCCGCCGCCTGCAGCGCCCCCCGGAGCCGGCATCGGCCGCCCACCTCGCAGACGTTCGGCTCCCGGAAGCAGGCCATCTCGGCCTGGCCGCCGTCCAGGGCGGCGATCACCTCAGCCAGGGTGATCGTGCTCGGCTCCCGGGCCAGGGCGTGCCCACCGCGCGGCCCCCGCGTGCTCACCACGAGGGCGTGGCGTCGCAGGCAGAGCAGCACCTGATCGAGGTACGCCGCGGGCACCCCCTGGCGCGCAGCGATCGCCTGGCAGGTGACAGCGGGACCCGGGTAGTGGGCGGCCAGGTCGACGAGCGCCCGCACGCCGTAGTCGGCCTTCATTGAGAGCCTCATGGGACCGCCCCCGCCGGGAGCAGTGCCTGAGGCCCAGGACACTCGCAGTCGGAACAGTCGGCTTCAGCCATGACCAGCGGACCCGCTGCAGAGGATAGGCGCCGGGCCAGCCGGGGTCAACGGCCGATCCTGGCGTCCGCCACAGCCCACCGCTTGACGGCCCGGTCGGTCCGGCCCCGGCCACCACCCTCCTCCGGGGACCAGGGACCCGCCGCGACCCCTGGGGCGCCGCGGCCGCCGGGGCGTCGCCGGGGCCGGGGCGCCTCGCTCCGCGAGCAGGGCGCCCGTGCCGGCCGCCGCTCCGCCCGCTGCCATAATCCGACCGCGCCGGGATGGCGGAACGGTAGACGCAGCGGTCTTAAACACCGCGGCTCGAAAGAGCGTGCGGGTTCGAGCCCCGCTCCCGGCAGGACCGTTGGGGCGCACCAAGCCCCCCACGGTGCCCGAGCCCACCGCCTAGCGCCGGACCAATCCGGTCGCCCAGGCCGCGCGCTCCCAGGTGAACTGGCACGCCGGCCTTGTCCCGGGCACCCACGCCGCGCGCTCCGCCCGGTGGCGATCGACCGGCCCCGGCCGATCGGATCCGACGCGGCGTGCGAGCGTCGCTGCACGGCGGACCGCCGCGCGGCGGGCCCC
>DAHUZI010000067.1 GCA_027306595.1 Candidatus Dormiibacterota bacterium
ATCCCCTGCGGGCCCTTTGGGTCCTGCCGGACCTGGCCTGCCGGGCCGGCGCGGGCCTGGTCGTCGAGGCCGCCCGGCGCGCCGCCGGCCTGGTTCCGCCCGAGGCCCAGCTCCATCTCCTGCGGGCCGAGCGGGAGCTCCTCCTCGCCGTGGCCGCGGTCCTGAGCCGCGACCGGGGCCGCCGCGAGCCGCGTCCGGGGGAGGGCCGGCGCCCCCGCCGCATCCCCTTGGACTGACCGGAGGTGGGGAGCGGCGTCGCCTTCTACCTCATCCTCGTCGTCTTCGCGCTCCCGGGCGTCCTCCTCGGCTTCACCGTCCATGAGTACTGTCACGCGCTGGCGGCGACGGCCTTCGGGGACCCCCTGCCCCGGCGCCAGGGCCGGCTCAGCCTCAACCCGGCGGCCCAGGTCCACCCGGTCGGCCTGGTCATGCTCCTTGTGCTCGGGTTCGGGTTCGCCCGCCCGGTCCAGTTCAACCCCCTGGTGGTGCGCCGGGGGAGCCAGCGGGCGCTGGTCGCCGCCGCCGGGCCGCTGAGCAACCTCGCCCTCGCCGCCGTCCTCGGCCTCGCGATCCGGCTCCTGACCTCCCTGGACCCCTCGTCGCTCGCCTGCGCCATCCCCAGCTTCGCCGACACCGCGGCGGGGGCGGGCTTCTGGCTCCTGACCGAGGCGTTCTTCATCAACGTGATCCTGTGCGTCTTCAACCTCCTCCCGATCCCGCCGATGGACGGCTACCGGGTCCTGGAGGGGCTCCTGCGCGACCGCTTCCCCCACCCCTTCCAGCTCGTCGACCGCAACCTGGGCGGGATCTACCTGGTCGCCCTCCTGCTCCTCTTCGTCGTGCCCCAGCTGACCAACGGCACGGTCTCCCCGATCTATGACGTCATCAGCGGGCTCTATGCGGACCTGGCCCGGCCGCTCGTCGGCTTCCCGCTCCCGGGGGCATTCCCCAACTTCCAGTACCTCTTCCAGGGCCCCAACCCGGCGTTGGCCCGGGCGCTGACGGCGCCGTGCGCGCTCACCTGACCCCGGCCGCCAGCTGCGGCGTCCCGCCCGATCTGGGCCGCCGGGTCGCGGGTGCCCACGCCGTGATCCGCCGCGCGGACGGCCGCGTCCTCCTGCAGTTCCGGGCTGCCCCGCCCGGCTGGGAGCTGCCCGGCGGCCACGTGGCCCCCGGCGAGGCGCCGTCGGCGACCGTGGTCCGGGAGACGGCCGAGGAGGTGGGCTGCACGATCCGGGTCGAGCGGCTCACCGGCACCTACACGTTCCGCGGCCTGCGCCACAGCCGCGATGCCGTGTTCCTGGCCCGCCTCGCGGCCGGCCGCCCCCGCCGCTCGAGGGAGGTGGTGGCGCTGCGGTGGGTCGACCCCGACCGGCTGCCGGCGGGGCTGTTCCCCTGGTTCGCCCTTCGGATCCGGGACGCGGTCGCCCCGCCCTCCGCGGCCGGCCGGCCGGTCCACCGCGTCCAGCCCGTGGGCGCGACCGAGGTCCTCCGCCACGGCCTGGGTCTTGGCCGGTTGGCCGCCAGCGGCCTCGCCGGCCTTCCCCCCTTCCGGTCGGGCCCGCGGGGACCCTGGGGCTGAGGGCCGGGCCCCGGCGCCCCGCGCCGCCAGACCTGCGCTGCGGACCAAGGGCCCCTGGCGTTGGCGGCGCACCGCTGGCGCGGTCCCGTGCCGCCCCGGGCCGTTGGCCGCCAGGCCGCCGCGCCGCAATACTGCGGGGGACCGTGCCCGGGCCCCGGCGACGTTCGCCGCCCCCCGGGTGGGTGCGGGGGCGCCCGGGCTAGATGGGCGCGAGCGCGGCGCTGTTCGCCGGCAGCCTTGTCGTCATGGTCGCGGCGGCCGCCCTCTTCACCAACGCGGTGGAGTGGGGCGGGCACCGCCTCAAGCTGGCCGAGGGCGCGACCGGCAGCCTGCTGGCCGCGGTGGGGACCACCCTGCCCGAGAGCATCGTGCCGATCGTGGCCCTGGCGGGGGCCCGTCCCGGGGCCACCGGGATCGCGGTGGGCGCGATCGTCGGCGCGCCGCTCCTGCTCGCGACCCTGGGCGCATCGATCACCGGGGCGGCGGCCGTGGTCGCCGGCCGGACCTGGCTGGCGGTCGACGCCGGGACCCTGCGCCGCGACCTCACGGCCTTCCTCGTCAGCTTCGGGCTCCTGATCGCGAGCACCGGCTGGCCCCGACCGCTCCACATCGTCCTGGCGGTGGGGCTGGTCGCGCTCTACGCCGGCTATGTCCGGCGCACCGTCCGCGCCGCCCAACCCGATGCGCCGGGCGCGCCCGATCCCCTGCACCTTCTGCAGCTGGGCCGCCGCCTTGGGGTCGGGGCCGGGCCGCGGCAGGGGGCCCCAGCCGCGCCCAGCTGGGTGCCGCTCGGGCTCCAGCTCGCGGCCGGGGCCGGAGCGCTGGTCCTCGCCGGCGACCTCTTCGTCGCCGCCCTCCACGGGCTGGCGAGCGGGCTGCGGCTCCCTGCGCTCGTCCTCTCCCTGATCCTGGTCCCGCTGGCGACCGAGCTCCCCGAGACCCTGGCCGGCGTCCTGTGGGTCCGCAGCGGGCGCGATGGCCTCGCCCTCGGCACCATCGCGGGGGCGATGGTCCTCCAGGCGACCGTCCCGGCCGCGATCGGTCTGGGCTTCACCCCCTGGCGGCTCACCCGCCCCGCCCTCGTCGCCGCCGCCGCGACCGGGGCCGGGGCGCTCCTCCTCCTCGCCGGGACCCGCCGCGGCCGCGGTCTCCATGCTCCCCTCGCCGCCGTCGGGGGCGCCGCCCTCTACCTCGCCTACCTGGCGGTGGCGTTCGGGCCAGCCGGCTGAGCCGCCGCCGGCCCAGCCGCTCGGGCTAGTCGGGGAGCGGCCGGTCCCCGTAGCGGGGGCTTTGGACCCGGGCGCGCTCCTCGTCCGCCAGCTGCTCCAACTCGCGGCGGACCGCCGCCGCCGCCTCGCTCTGGGGGACGACCACCGCCCGGTCCCGATCTCGGCGGCGCAGCTCGAGGCCGCCGGCGGCCAGCGAGCGGGGGCTGGCGGTGACCCGCAGCGGCATCCCGAGGAGGTCGGCGTCGGCGAACTTGACCCCCGGCGCCAGGTCGCGGTCGTCGTCCAGCACCTCCACCCCGCGGGCGGCCAGCGCGTCGACCAGGGCTGTTGCGGCCCCGGCCACCTGGGGGAGATCCCCCCCGAGCCGCACGAGGTGAACGGGGAATGGGGCGATCGCGAGCGGCCAGACGAGCCCCCTGTCGTCGTGGTGGGCCTCGGCCACCGAGGCGAGGATCCGCCCGATCCCGATCCCGTACGAGCCCATCACGATCGGGTGGAGGGCGCCGGCGGCGTCGCTGTAGGAGGCGTCCATCGCGGCGCTGTAGCGGGTCCCGAGCTGGAAGATGTTGCCGACCTCGATGCCGCGCCGGAGCCGGAGCCCGGCGCCGCAGCGGGTGCAGGCGGCGCCGTCCTGGGCGGCGGCGATGTCCCCGACCCGGTCGGGCTCGAAGTCCCGGCCCACGTTCACGTTGCGCAGGTGGACGTCCACGGCGTTGGCGCCGGCGACGAGGTTGGGGCTGGCGGCGACCAGGTCGTCGACGGCCACCACCACCCCCTGGCGCCGGATGCCGACCGGCGAGGCGTACCCCGGCTCGGCCCCGACGGCGCGGATCCGCTCGGGCTCGGCCGGGCGCAGCCCGTCGGCCCCGATCAGATGGCTGAGCTTGGTCTCCTCCACCTCCATGTCGCCGCGGACCAGCGCCATCACCAGCACCTCGGCCGGCCCGTCCGACCGGTCGGGCGCGGGCGCCGCCGTGCCGGGGTCCGCCGTGGCGAGGGTGGCGGTGTAGAAGACGACCTTGGCGGTCCCTTCGGCGCCGATCCCAAGCAGGCGGGTGAGGTCGGCGATCGTCGAGGCTCCCGGGGTCGCCACCCGCTCGATCGGGGCCGGAGCCTCGGCTGGCGGCGTCGGCTTGCGGAACCGGGCGACCTGGCGGTTGGCGGCATCGCCGCAGCCCTGGCAGACCGCAATCACGTCCTCGCCGATCGGCGACAGGTACATGAACTCGTGGGCGACCGTCCCCCCCATCATCCCCGGGTCGGCCTCGACGGCGAGCAGGTCGGTGAGACCGCAGCGGGTGAAGATCCGGTGGTACGCGGTGTAGTGGCGGCCGTACTGGAGCTGGAGCCCGGCCTCGTCCACGTCGAGGGTGTAGGCGTCCTTCATCGTGAACTCGCGGGTCCGGATCAGCCCCGCCCGCGGCCGCGGCTCGTCGCGGAACTTGGTCTGGCTCTGGTAGAGGCAGAGGGGGAGCTGGCGGTAGCTGGTGATCTCGCGGTGGGCGAGGTCGGTGATGACCTCCTCGTGGGTCATGGCGAGGACCATGTCGCGACCGCCCCGGTCGTGGAACCGCACAAGCTCCTCGCCGACCGACTGCCAGCGACCGCTCTGCTGCCAGATCTCGGCGGGGTGGACGACCGGGAGGAGGACCTCCTGGCCGCCGATGGCGTCCATCTCCTCGCGCACGATCGCCTCGATCCGGCGCAGGGCGCGGGTCCCCAGCGGGAGCGCGCTGAAGATCCCGGAGCCGAGCTGGCGCACGTACCCCGCGCGGAGCAGGAGCTGGTGGCCGACGACCTCGGTTTCGGCCGGGGCGCTGCGCAGGGTGCGGGGGAAGAGGACCGAGAGGCGCACGGGCGCCCCATCGTACCCGGTCGATCCCGGCCCGGCGATCGCCGGTGGCGCTGGCGGCGGCGCTGGCGCCACCGGCGCGTAGACTGGCCCCGGCCGTCGGTTGGCCGTGGGAGGACGCCACCGCACGCGATGAACGATGCACGCCGACGTCCCCGGGGGCCCCGGGTTGCGCTCGCCCTGGCCGCGACCGCGCTGAGCGGCGGGTTGGCCGCGGCCTGCGGCCCGGCCGCCGTGCGGCCGCCGGCCGCCACCCGCCTGGTGGCCGCCGCCGCCCGGGCGA
>DAHUZI010000076.1 GCA_027306595.1 Candidatus Dormiibacterota bacterium
CGGCGGCCAGCCCGGCGGCGGCGGCGAGCCCCGCGAGGAGCCCGAGCGCGACGCCCTGAGGGTCAGCCGAGAGCACGCCGGTCCCCCGTCCCCACCTGGTCGAGGTCGTCGCCACGGCGGACGAGCCAGAGGTCCACGACCAGCCGCCAGCGGGGCGGGACCCGCAGCGGGGGCCGCCAGCCGCCGAAGGTGGCGGGGTCGACGTAGATCGCCAGCGGCCGCTCGCCGCTTCGGCTGTGGAGGGCGATCGCCTCCACCCACGAGGGATCGCGAGCCCCGGTCACGACCACCAGTGGGCCCCGGCCCCGCCAGACCGGCAGGTGGCGGTGGAGCAGCGGGCCCAACTCGAGGCGGCCGTCGTCGGTCGCCAGCGCCAGCCACTCGAGGAGCCGGGCGCCATGGGCCGGGCCGTGGGCGGCGGGCAGGCGGCTGAGGCGCCGGTCGTTGGCGAGCAGCGCCACCGCCCGGCCCTGGCGCAACGCCTGGCGCGCGACCGACCCCGCCAGGGCGACCGCCACCTCGAAGGAGTGGTCGGCCCCGGTCCCGGCGTGGACCCCGGCCTGGCAGTCGAGCACCACGAGGACGTCCGAGCCCTCGTCGGCGTCGAAGCGCCGGCTGATCAGCCGGCCGCGCCGGGCCGACTCCAGCCAGTGGATGCGGCGAAGGCCGTCCCCGGGGTCGTGCTCGCGAATGCCGGCCACGGTCGGGGGCCGGTCGCTGGGGCGGGCGCCCCGGGGCACGTCCCGGCCGCTGCGGGCGCCCCGCATCCAGGGCACCGGGAGCTCGTGCAGCCGGGGGTAGACGAGCACCGGGGTCATGGTCGGACAGCGGACGGCGCGGGGGAAGAGCCCGAGCGGGTCCGCCAGCCGGAGCTCGGCGGGGCCGAGCTGGTGACGCCCGCGGACCGCGAACCGGCCCTCGGTGCGGCAGGTGACGTCGGCCCTCGGGGTGAGGGTGAGCGCGCGGCCGGGTTCGTAGCCGACCAGGCGGGAGCGGTCGCGCAGCTCGACCAGGCCCAGGGGCAGACGGGACCGGTTCTCGATCCGGAACTCCTCCTGGAACCGCTCGCCGACCACGAACGGCCCGGGCGGCGAGCTGCGGGTCAGGCGCACCCGCCGGCCCGCCCACCAGCTCCACGCGGCCGCGGTCACCAGGGCCGCGGTCATCGCGTAGACGACGACGAAGGCGAGGTCCACCCCGGTGATGTAGGCGAAGAAGCCGGTCACCAGCAGGATCGCGAGCAGGGGAGCGCGGGTCACGCCGGGGCCCGGCCGCTCAGCCGGCCGCGCGCTGGCCGTGCGCCGGGACCGGCTCGCTCTCGAGGACGTCGTCGAGGATCGTCTGGGCGTCGGCGCCGCCGAGCTCCGCCGACGCGCGCAGGACCAGGCGGTGGAGGAGGACCGCGGGGGCGAGCTGCTTGATGTCGTCGGGGACGACGTAGTCGCGGCCGCGCGCGAGCGCCAGGCCCTGGGCCGCGTGGAACAGGCCCAGGCTGGCCCGGGCGCTCGCCCCCAGCTGGAGCTCGGGGTGGCAGCGGGTGCGCTGGACCAGGCGCACGAGGTAGGTCTGGAGCGCGGCGTCGACATGCACCGCCTGCACCGCGCGGCGCAGGGCCGGCAGCGCCCCGGGCTCGACCTGCGGCTCGATCGCCGCCAGCGGGGAGGCACGGCGGAAGCGGTCGAGGATCGCGAGCTCGCCGGCGAGGTCAGCGTAGCCGAGGTTGACGCGCAGGAGGAAGCGGTCCACCTGCGACTCCGGCAAAGGGAACGTCCCCGCGTACTCGATCGGGTTCTGGGTGGCGAGGACGACGAACGGCCGCGGCAGCAGGTGGGTCGCACCGTCGACCGTGACCTGGCCCTCCTCCATCGCCTCCAGCAGCGCCGACTGGGTCTTCGGCGTGGCTCGGTTGATCTCGTCGGCCAGCAGGACCTGGGTGAACACCGGTCCCCGTCGGAACTCGAAGGCGCCGCGGCTGGGGTCGTAGATGTTGGCGCCGGTGATGTCGCTGGGCAAGAGGTCGGGGGTGAACTGGACCCGCTCGAACTGGCAGCCGGTCGCGCGGGCGAGCGCCTTGGCCAGCATCGTCTTGCCCACCCCGGGGACGTCCTCGATCAGGACGTGCCCGCCGCACAGCCAGGCGATCGTGCAGAGCTCGATCTGGTGGCGATCGCCGACGATGACGGTGCCGACCGCGTCCACCACCCGGTGGACCGCCGCGCTCGCCTCCTGTGCCGCAGCGTCCATCAGCGCCCCAAGCGGGCAAGGCGTGTGGGCCGCCGGCCAGCCTGCACGGCGGGAGTATACGACCGCTCAGCAGCGCTCAAGGCGCTCCAGACCGAGCACGAACACGGTCGCCCGCCCGATCTCGACCTCCACCGGGGCGCGCGGGCGCTGCCCCGCCGGCTCGGCCGGCCCGACCACGGGCTCGTGCCGCGGCCGCCCCGCCCGGCGCAGGGTCGCGACCACCGCCTCGACCTCAAGGTCATCGACGGCGGCGAGGAGGACGACGTTGCGCTGCTGCAGGAAGCCACCCTCGCTGGCGAGCTTGGTGACGCCGAACCCGCCGGCGCTGAGCGCCTCGACGATGCGCGGAGCATCGCGCTCGTGGACCACCGCCAGCACCAGCTTCACGACCCGCCGCCCGCCGCATCGCGCTGAACCCTGCGCGCGCGCACCAGCTCGAGGCAGTGCGCGGCGACCTCGTCGGGCTGGCGGTCAGCGTCGACGACGACGATCCGTCCCCCGGCCCTCTCGGCCAGCTCGCGAAACCCTCGGCGAATCCCCCCGGCCGTCCCCCGGGTCTCGTGCTCGATCCGGTCCAGCGGGAGCCCCCGCCCCAGCCGGGTCGCCGCGCGCTCCTCGCTGAGGTCGAGGAGGATCGTGAGGTCGGGCAGCCGGTCGGCTCCGGTCAGCCGGTGGAGCTCGAGGATCAAGCCCGGGTCCAGGGACCGAGCCAGCCCCTGGTAGACGAGCGTGGAGTCCAGGAAGCGGTCGGCGACGACTACGGCGCCCCGGGCGAGCGCCGGGCTGACCACCTCGCTGAGCAGCTGGAGCCGGGCGGCGAGGAAGAGCGCGACCTCGGCAAGCGGCACCGGCGGCCGAGCCAGCTGGCGGTCGAGCAGGAGCTCCCGGAGGCGTTCGCCCAGCTCGGTCCCCCCGGGCTCACGGACCAGGACCACGTCCGGATCGGCGAGCCGGAGGGCGGCGGCGAGGTTCGCAGCCTGCGTGCTCTTGCCAGCCCCATCGATCCCTTCCAGGCTGACGAGGAAGCCCAACGGGTCGCTACTCACTGCAGGGGCGGGGGAAGGCGGCCACGGCCGGGTCATCATCGAGGATCGACCGATCGGGGCGCCGGCGGACAGGCGTGGGCCGGCTCAGCGCCACCCCGCTCCCAGGGCCACTCCGACGGCCTCGCTGCGTGTCTGCACCGCCGGCGCCTCGATCGCGGCCGAGAGGCGGGTGCGGGTGCTCCGCCATCGAGAGGGAAAGCCGCTCCGCCGCCCGGTCGACCGGGGCCCCGTCAGCGGCCGCCGGCTCGGGCGCCGGCGCGTCCCTGAGGCGGAAGCCGGCGGCGCCCGCATCCAGGGCGCGGCGGAGGTGGCCGGAGCGGCCAACGGACGCCAGCGTCACGACCCGACAGAGGTGGCCGGGGCGGCCAGGGCCGGGCGGGGCGGCCGCGCCTCAGGCGCCGGCCCGGGCCTCGTCAACCCGCATGCGCCAGACCGCGAGCAGCGCGAACCCGACGAGGTCGAGCGCGAGCGCGAGGAGGTGGGGGCCGACATCGGTCCGCCCACCGAGCGCCCACCACCCGAGCCCGGCCAGGTGGAAGGTGGGGGTCAGCTCGGCGAGGGTCCGCAGCCCCGCCGGCATCGACGCGACCGGCTGGAACAGCCCGCCGAAGTCGGCGAGGACGAAGAGGATCCCGCCGGTGATCGGCGCCCCGGTGTCGGCGGTCATGAGATAGCCGAGCAGGACCCCGAGGACGGCGAACGGCAGCGAGCCGAGGAGAAGCGCTCCCATCACCGCCAGCCAGCTGAGGAACGAGAGGGTGACGTGCCCGTCCACGATCGCGAGCAGGCTGACGACCGCCATCACCGGCAGGGTGAGAAGGACCCCGAGCGTCATCTTGCCGACTACGTAGCTGACGGCCGAAAGCGGGATGTTCCGAAGGTGGCGGGTCCAGCCGCTGGCCCGGTCTGCGGCGAGGCGAATCCCGCCCGCGTTCATCGACCCGCTCAGCACCCCGTACGCCATCATCGACACCATGAAGTGCGAGGGCCACGGCAGCCCGATCGGGCGATAGCGGGCGGCGGCGCTGCCGCCGGCGCGCGAGAACACGAGGTGGAAGAGCGCCGGGAAGCCGAAGGCGAAGATCAGGTAGCGTCGCGATCGGCTGGTGCGGACGATCTCGAACCGCAGGACCGTCAACGTCGCCGTCATCACCCGGCCGCCTCCTCATGGGTGGCGTCCCCTGACTCCCGGGTGAGGTGGAGGAACGCCTCCTCCAGGCCCGCTCCCGCAACCTCAAGGTTGCGCACGGTCAGCTGGCGCCGGTTGAGCGCCTCCCCGGTCCGGTCGGCGTCGGTGGTGCCCAGCGTGACGTCCCGACCCCGCACCGTCACCTGATTGACGCCCGGCAGGCCCGCCAACTCGTCCGGATCGGGACCGTCCAGCGTGAAGCGAACGGTCTTGGCCGCCGCCGTCCCCTTGATGTCGGTCGCCGGCCCCTCGGCGACGACCCGGCCGCGGTTCAGGACCACGATCCGGTCTGCCACCGCGTCGGCCTCCTCCAGGTAGTGGGTCGCGAACAGGATGGTGCGGCCCCCGGCGGCGAACGCGGGAATCGTCCGCCAGAACTCCCACCTCGCCTCGGCGTCCATGGCGGCCGTGGGCTCGTCCAGGAAGACGCGCTCGGGGTTGCCCGCGCAGCTGAGGGCGAAGCGGACCCGCTGGGTCTCCCCGCCCGAGAGGCGGTCGACCTGCCGGTCGCCCAGGGTCTCTATCCCGGCCATCTGCGTCACCGCCGCCGGCTCCATCGGGCTTGGGTAGAGGCTGCGGACGAAGGTCTCCAGTTCGCTCACCGTCGCCCCCGGCGGCAGCCCGCTCTGGCGGGCGGTGCTCTAGAGCATCACCCCGATCCGCCCGGCGGCAACGGCCCGGCGGGGCCGAGGGTCGGCGGGCGGACGGCCGGGTTCGCCTCGAGGCCGGACCGAGCCTGCCGATCGGTCCGGCCGCGGGGCCTCCCGGGGCCGGTCGGGACCGATCAGCGCGGCAGGCAGGGGGGACGGGAACATCGGCGCCTCGCCGGACCCCTTCCGGGGCGTCCGCCACCGGCACGCCGACGCCGTTCGCGACCGCCGGGGGTACCCGAGTGCAGCCGTCGCGCCGGGCGGACAGCGGGCCACGCGACCGACGACGGCGGGACCGGGGCGCGGGGCCCGCTCCCCGTTTCGGGCCTGCGCGTCAGGAAGGCGGAGTCGTCGGGCCGCCCCAACCCGACCGGACGTCGGAGCCGCTGACGCGCCCCGACCGCACGCGCAGGCCGGCTGCGTGCCGGGCCCTGCCTACGACGCCGCCGCCGGTCCGTAGACGCGAAGGCGCCGGCGCGGTTCCTTGCCGGTGGATCGGGCGACGAGGTCGTGCTGCTCCACGAGCTGGTGCTGGAGGCGGCGCACGTATGCGTTCTGGGGGGTGAGTTCGACCACCTCCCCCTGGCGCGCCCGCTCGATCGCCGCCCGCACCTCCCGCAGCGCTCCGTCGGTGGGGTCCTGGGGCTCGACGTCGAAGAGTCGGCCCAGCAGCTGCCGGATCTGGGCAACGGTGTTCGTACGCAGGACCGAGATCGGGATCCCCTCGGCCTCCGCCGCCCGCAGCGGGGAGTCCTTGCGCCGGTAGTAGCTCTTCAGGGTGAGGACCACGTCAGCGTCGTCCACGTGGTGCTGGACGCGCACCGGAACCCCGAGCTCGCGGATCGCCTGCTCGAGATAGGTCCGGGAGACCCCGTACGGGAAGACGTTGGTGGCGGCGCCGACGGCCCGCCCAGGGATGAGGTCGGCGAGGCTGGCCGGACGACGGGGACGCGCAGGCGCCGGTTCCGCGGCGGCCCGGCGGTCGCGCCCCCCGCGGTCGGTCGCGGGGCGCCCCCCGAACATCCGCTCCCCCAGGGGGCGATCAGCCTGCTCGCGCGCCCACCGCTCCACCACGTCGCCCTCACCCTCGCTCCATCGCCGGCTCGCCCCGAGGTCGGCCTCCCCGAATCCCTCCCGCCAGCCGTGCTCGAAGAGCCCCTGGACCCCACGGTCGTCGAAGGTCGGCGGAGGCGCGAGCCGGGTCTCCACGCTCCCGTCGGGGCGCAGCTCCCGGAGCTGCGCGCGCCGGGCGCGGCCGCGCAGGACGTCGTCGACGACGTCGGCGAGCGGCAGGTGGACGGCCACCTGGGTCCGGTCCACGATCTCGACCAGGACGTCGAACGTCGGCGGCGCCTTGCGCTCGAGCACCGACTTCTGGGTGCCGCGGCGGCGGGCCTCCTCGTCTGACAGGGTGACCGACTGGATCCCGCCCAAGAGGTCGTTGAGCGTCGGGTTGACGAGCAGGTTGTCGAGGGTGTTGCCGTGGGCGGTCCCGACCAGCTGGACGCCGCGCTCGGCGATGGTGCGGGCCGCGTGGGCCTCCAGCTCGGTGCCGATCTCGTCGACGATGATCACCTCGGGCATGTGGTTCTCCACCGCCTCGATCATCACCGCGTGTTGCTGGGCGGGGGTCGCCACCTGCATCCGGCGGGCGCGGCCGATCCCCGGGTGCGGGATGTCGCCGTCGCCTGCGATCTCGTTGCTGGTGTCGACGATCACGACCCGGCGATGGCATTCGTCGGCGAGGATCCGCGCGACCTCGCGGAGCATCGTGGTCTTGCCGATGCCCGGCTTGCCGAGCAGGATCAGGCTGTGGCCGGCAACGACGATGTCACGGATGATCTCGACCCGCCCGGTGATGGCGCGGCCGACCCGGCAGGTGAGTCCCACGATCCGACCGTTGCGGTTGCGAATGGCGCTGATCCGGTGGAGGGTGCGCTCGATGCCGGCCCGGTTGTCCTCACCGAAGGCGCCCACCCGGCTGCACACGGTCTCCAGGTCCTCGTGGGTGACCGGGTCCGGTCCCAAGAGGATCTCGGCGCGGTCGAGCCGGGCGGCCGGCTCGCGGCCGAGGTCGAGGACGATCTCCAGCAGCTCGCCGGCATCCCGGGGCAGGCGGTGCACCGCCTGGACCAACTGGGGCGGGAGGGACCGAATGAGGAGCTCGAGCTCTTCCTCCCACGACAAGGCGGGGGCCACGGCCTCGCTCAGCGACGGACCTCCACGGTCGCCGCCGTCACCCCCCGGACGGACGGCGCGCGCGGCCCCACAGGCCCCGGCGCTGTTCCCTCCGCACGGCTTCGAGTGTACCGCGGGGCGATCAGCCGGGGGGCCTGGCGTTCGCCGCCGCGCGCGCGCCGGCCAGTGGGAGGGCGGCCTTGGCGAGGACCGCCCGCTCCCGTCCGCGCGCCGGGCTGCGGAGCTTGATCGGCAGGTCGCGGACCATGAGGAGCTGGGTGGCGATGACCTCGAACCCGCGGGCCGCGACCGCCCGCGTCAGCTCACCCTCGTAGTGGCGCAGGACCCACAGCGTGGGGCCGCGGGGGATCTGGGTGAAGAGGCTGTGGACGACCTCCACGGCCAGCCCGGCCTCCTGGGGATCGAGCATCGCCGCGACCAGGGCGGGGCGGGCGCGGGCGGGGAGCCGGATCCCCGCCCAGGCGATGCTCCCGGCCCCGCGGTCGACGATGAAGTGGCGGCTATCGCCCGCCCGGGCGTCGACGCGGGCCAGCCAGCCGAGTTGGAAGGTCGCCCGCCACTGCTTGAGCGAGGGCGCTTCGACGGCCGCCACCGCATGGGGAGCGGTGCGCAGGTAGAGCGAGTGGATGCCCGCCAGGTCCTGGGGCCGGGCCGCGGTCCAGGGCGCGGGGTCGTCCCCCGGCGGCGCCGGCAGCTCCCGGAATCGAATCTGCTCGGTCACGTAGGGGTGGAAGCCCTGGACCCGGAAGACCGCCGACAGCGGATGCTCGGCGGGGATCCGCACCAGGAACCGGTGGACCCCCCGCGCCAGCCCCTCGCTGAAGAGGTGCTCGAGCAGCCGGCTGGCCGCCGCGCCGTCGCCGGCGTCGGGGGCGAGGCAGAGGTTCAGCACCTGCCAGGCGCGCCCGCCGGGGGCGGGCTCCGCCTGGATGAACCCGACCACCCGGCCCGAGGACTCGGCCACATACAGCTGATCGGAGACGTCCGCCAGGGGCACGAAGCTGGACAGGCCCTTGGTCAGGATGTACCAGGCACGGGCCAGCGCCTGGCCGGGGACCGGGTTCTGCGGGCCCGCCCGCTGGAGCCGTCGGTCGAGCTCGGGGTCGGCGACCTCGCTGGCGCGGTAGAGGTCGTCGACCTGGCTCAGGTCCCGGTAGCTGGCAAGCCGGATCTGCACCGGACTAGTTTGCCCCCCCGCCGCCGGGCCTGCCGACGTCCGGACGGCCCTCCCCGGCCTCCCGACGATCCCCGACGCCGCCGGCTCGAGGTCGGCCCGATCGCCTCCGTCGACGACCTTGATTCAGCACCCTCCCGGCCCGACCTTCCCGCGCGCCCAGGACCTCGGCGAGCGGGCGGTACCCGTCCCGGAACGAGCTCAGCCAGGCGGAGGTGGCGTTGCCGCCGAACGCCGCCCGCCAGAGGCCCGTGGCCGCACCCCGTCGCCGTCGTGGCCTGCGGTCCGCGGGTGCGCGCACCGCGGGGAGCGGCCAGCTCGGGGGCGAGGGCCGCGGGCGCCTGCGGGCGCACCCGCTCGGGCGCCGCGAGCCGGGCTCAGCCGGTTGGAGCGCCGGCGCCGGGCCGGGCTTCCAACCCGCGCAGGAACAGCGCGTGCAGGCGCGGATCTCCGGTGATCTCGGGATGGAAGGTCAGGGCCAGGTGGCGGCCCTGGCGCACCGCGACCGGTCGCCTGTCGTGGCAGGCGAGGACCTCGACCGTCGGGCCCACGCTCTCGATCGTCGGGGCCCGAATGAAGGCAACGCGGACGGGCTCGGATCCCACCGCCGGGACGTCGAGCGCCGCCTCGAAGGATGCCTGCTGCCCGCCGTAGGCGTTGCGGCGCACGGTGAGGTCCAGCACCCCGAACGCGAGCTGGCCGGGCAGGCCGTCCTCGATGACCCGGGCGAGGAGGATGGTCCCGGCGCAGGTGGTGAGGCAGGCGAGCCCCCCGGCGATCGCGCGGCGGAGGGGCGCCTCGAGGTCGAACGCCTCGATGAGCCGGGCCATGGTCGTGCTCTCGCCCCCCGGGATCACGAGCGCCGCGCACACCGCGAGCTCGCCCGCTGTCCGAACCGGCCGGGCGTCGACGCCCAGGCCGTTCAGGATCGCGAGGTGCTCGCGGACGTCTCCCTGGAGCGCGAGCACGCCGACGGGGTCTGACGGCGCCGAGGGCGACGGGATGCCGGCGGCATGCACCGCCGCTCCCGATGTCGAAGTCGGGATCGCCACCGCGATCAGATCCCCCGGGCGGCGAGCAGCTCCTCGCGGGGGATGGTCGAGATCTCGATGCCGACCATCGGCTCGCCGAGGTCGGTCGAGATCTCCGCCAGCATCTCGGGCTTGTCGAAGTAGGTGGTGGCGGCGACGATCGCCTTGGCGCGGCGCTTGGGATCGCCGCTCTTGAAGATGCCGCTCCCCACGAAGTTGCCGTCGCAGCCGAGCTGCATCATGAGGGCGGCGTCGGCCGGGGTGGCCAGCCCGCCGGCGGAGAAGTTGACGACCGGCAGCCGGCCCAGCCGGGCCGTCTCCCGAACCAGCTCGAGCGACGCGCCCAGCGCCTTGGCTGCGGACGGCAGCTCGTCGTCTCGCAGCCCCTGGAGCCGTCGGATCCCCTGGCTCACCGCCCGCATGTGGCGCACGGCCTCGACCACATTGCCGGTGCCGGCCTCGCCCTTGGTCCGAATCATCGCGGCCCCCTCGCTGATCCGCCGCAGCGCCTCCCCGAGGTCGCGGGCGCCACAGACGAATGGCACCGTGAACGGCCACTTGTCAACGTGGTGCTCCTCGTCGGCGGGGGTGAGGACCTCGGATTCGTCGATGTAGTCGACGCCGAGGGCCTGAAGGATCTGGCCCTCGACAAAGTGGCCGATCCGGCACTTCGCCATCACCGGGATGCTGACCGCTCCGATGATCGCCTTGATCAGCGCCGGGTCGCTCATCCGCGCCACCCCGCCGTCCCGGCGAATGTCGGCCGGGACCCGCTCCAGCGCCATCACCGCCACTGCGCCCGCCTCTTGGGCGATCTCGGCCTGATCGGGGGTGACGACGTCCATGATGACGCCGCCCTTGAGCATCTCGGCCAGCCCGCGCTTGATGCGGGGCGTGCCCGTGGCGATGTGGCCGTTGGTCTCGGCTGGCATGCTGTGCGCTCCGTGGCGTGGGCCCCGCGCGCCCCTCTGGGCGGGCCCCACCTTCAACCCTGGTCTGATTCTACGCCCGGCCCCGATCGCCACCACCGCGGGTGGAGGCGGGAGCGCGGGCCCGGCCGGGCGCAAGGTGGGATGGTAGGCTGAGCCCGCCTGCCGCCATGGCGCAGTGGTAGCGCAGGGGCCTTTTAAGCCCAGGGTCGCAGGTTCGAATCCTGCTGGCGGCACCACGGGGGCCGAGGCCGCGAGCGTTCGCACCGACCGGACTCGGGCGGCGGACGACCTGGGGGCCACCGCGGTGGCCCCCAAGCGGTCCGACCTCCCCCCTGCTGGCAGCTGGCCACGCCGCCCGCCCGGCCCCGAGCGTGCCCCGGGCTCTGGGCCCACGCCCGAGCGGCCGTCCGAAGCGGCCCCAACCGGGGCGCAGCCCGACCCAGCGGCCGCCCGCGGGTCGCGGACCGGGGCGCGACCAGGGCCAGTGCAGCCGGCCGCGATCGAGGTGAACATCGTGGGACATCAGCAGCGGAACCGGGTCGCCCATCTCGTCCCAGGGGTGCCGCCGGAAGCGCCCGCGGCCGCGAGGACCTGCGGGCCGGAGCCCGTGCCCGCCTGCGCATACGGTTGGGCACACGTTCGCCGCTTTGGGGTTTGGGTCGGCGACGGCCTCGTCGGGGAGGCAGGGCTGAGGTCGGTCTCGAAGGCGCCGGGAGCTGGCCGCGCGGCCGCCGCGCGCCGCGCCCACCCGGCCCTCGCCCTGGCCCATGCGGGCCTGCTCGCGGCCGTTCCGGATGCCTTGGACCGAGACGCCCGGACCGGGGGCGCCGGCGCGGGCGTCCCCGTGGGGTGGGTGACTCCGGCCGCGGTGCGCCCGCGCCTCGACGCCCGTCTCGGGCGCGGGTTCGTCCGCTGGGCCGGTGCGTCCGCCTTGACCGCGAGCTGGCGCCCCGGGGCACGCCCGGGCACGCGAGGGCCCTGCCCCGAGACGGATCCAACCTGCCGGGCAGTGGACAGACGGCACGGGCCCCCGGGGGCCTTTCACGAAGGTCATGGCTGCCGGTGCGGCCGGGCGCCGCGTGCTCAACCGCGCGCCATGCGACGCAAGATGCTCGAGGTGCAGAGCACCGCCTCCAGCCGCTCGTCGCCGACCTGACAGGGGCATCTCCGAGCGCCGCCACTCCCCTCGTCGCCGATGGGCAGGCGCCTAGCATCACTCTGAGTTGCCACACCCTGGCGTCCACGCGGCAACCCGCACGCGCTCACCAGGCCCGCCCCCGACCACCTCCAACAGCGCACCCGGGTGATCGAACGGTTCCCCCGAGGGACCAGAGGCCCGAGCACCGGCTGAACCGTGCTCCACGACATCGTCGTCCCCGCCCACGGACCGGGTCAGCACCGGCACCCTCGGCCGCCCTGGCGCCACCCGACCCGAGCTTGCTGCGCAGCCAACCACCCACCAAACCTCAGGGTCGGGCCCGGCGAGCCCCGGCGGGACGCCTTGCCCGATCCCACCGAGCCTGCTGGCCACGCCCGCCGGCGGCCCGACTCGACTCCGGTCCCGGGCGCATCGCCTACCATCGTCGCGGCCCCCGTCCCCACCTGCAGTTGCGCCGCAGCGAGTACCGCTCTCTCGCCGCCCGCATCGCCGCACGACTCCACCGACTCGAGCCCCCGGCCAAGCGCCGAATTCAAACACCCTACCTCGCGTGCGCCCGCACGCGAGGGGACGAGCACGGGATTGACATCCGCTGATTCGACGACCTACCCTCGCCAGGACACAACGTGGGCCGCAAGCCGACAGACCGGGGGGGTGGGGACGTGAGGAGTCAGAGGGCGCGTGCGGGGGTGATGTTCGCCCTGCCATTAGCCATGGCCGCCTATGGAGCGGCCATGACACTGCCGAGAACACCTGCCGCCTACCACGGAACCGTGACCTTTGCGCTTCCCCCCGGCCAGGCACTGACGTACATCTTTCCCCTGCAGACCGCAGCTGTCATCTCAAACGTCAACTACTTTCAAGTCGATGCTCTGCTGTACCGTCCGCTCTACTGGTTCGGCGCAGGCGGGAAGCCCACGGTCAATTATGCCCAGAGTGTTGGCAGAGCACCATCCTTTTCCAATGGCGGCCGCACCGTCACGGTCAACCTGAACCACTACAAGTGGTCAGACGGGACACCGGTTACGAATCGAGACGTCCAATTCTGGATGGACCTGCTCGTGGCCAACAAGACGCAGTGGGCCAGCTACGTGCCGGGCGGATTCCCCGACAACGTAGTCGCGATGCGCTTCCCCGCCTCTCACCCATACCAATTCAGCCTCACCTTCAACCGCAAGTACAACCCCACCTGGGTGCTCTCCAACCAGCTCAGCCAGATTATCCCCATTCCGCACCAAGCCTGGGACAGGGAGTCGACGAGCGGGGCGGTTGGCAACTACGACACATCCCACGCCGGCGCGGTGCGCGTGTACCGTTTTCTGAACGCCCAGTCGGAACTCACCACCAAGTACGCGACCAACCCCCTGTGGGCGGTCGTTGACGGCCCATGGCGCTTGACCGGATTCGACCCGGCCACGGGATTCACCACGTTCGAGCCGAATCCCTCCTATTCCGGCCCCGACAAGCCCAGGCTTGCAAAGTTCGAGGAAGTCCCTTTCACCAGCGACACCGCCGAGTTCAACGCTCTGCGAGCCGGTTCCCTGGACTACGGCTACATCCCAGCTCAGGATCTCGCGCAGCGCACCTACTTCGAGCGAAAGGGCTACCGGGTTTCGCCGTGGCCGGCCTGGGGCTTCAATTCCATCTATCTCAACTACACGAACAAGCATGTCGGGCCACTGTTCAAGCAGCTGTACATTCGCCAAGCCCTCCAGCGCCTCATCGATCAACCCGCCCTCATCAGCCACATCTACCACGGCACGGCGTATCCACAGTACGGATGGATCCCCATCATTCCGGCCAGTCCCTATATCAGCCCCCAGGAGCGCCGGAACCCGTACCCGTTCAGCGTCCGTGCCAGTCGCACCCTTCTCGCCTCGCACGGATGGTCCGTCAGGCCCAACCGGGTGGACGTCTGCACCCGGCCTGGGACCACTCCCGCTGACTGTGGTGCTGGCATCGCGGCGGGAACACGGCTTCAGTTCACCATGCAGTACACAAGTGGGTCCACCCCCTTTACCGCCCAGGCTGAAACCCTGAAGTCCGACTGGTCGCTCGCGGGAGTTGCGCTCGCCCTCAAGCCAGTTCCGGTCTCCACGCTCTTCTCCGTCGTCGTCCCATGCGATCCTCAGACCAATACTGGCTGCCAATGGCAGATCGGAGACATCGGCGCGCCTGGGTCCACCGCCACCTTCTCCCCCGGGTACCTACCCACCGGAGACATCTGGCTTGAGACGGGGGCGAGCTTCAACTTTTCCGGCTACAGCAACCGGACAATGGACGCCCTGATTCGCGCAACGACGCTCGATAGCGGACTCGCGGCCTTCTACAAGTTCGAGAACTACGCGCAACTCCAACTGCCCGAACTCTGGCAGCCGAACTTCTACTACCAGATCTCCGTGATTGCAAAGACGCTTCGCGGCGACGTGCTTCCGCAGGACCCGAACCTCAACATCTACCCCCAAACCTGGTACCTGGGCCAATGACGATTGGTCGCCACCTACGGTCCACACCCAGCCAAGCGCCACGACCGGCTAGCCTGCCCCATCGCGCGTAGACAGCTCCCCAGGGGAAGCGGAGGTAGCGCGTGAACGGGCCACGCAGACTCGAATCGCCGGAAGCCCTTTGCTCATACCAGCTGATCGGCGATCTCGACCTCTCTCCTGACGGAAGGCGCCTCGCGTGTGCCGTGCGCGCCTACACGGCCGAGACAGGGTGTCAGCCCCGGAGCCGACTCTGGGTCGGAAACCCAAGCGGGCTCGACGCGCTGCGGGGATCCGGCGAGGCCGTCGACCGCCATCCCAAGTGGCAACCCGATGGAGCCGGGCTCGCGTTCGCGTCAAACCGCGACGACCCGACCCGCCTCCAGTTGTGCATCGCAGATGCCGAACTGCGAGACGTCACCCGGCTGGGGGACCTCCCCGGCTCCGTCGACCAGCTCCAGTGGAACGAGACAGGCGATGCGGTCAACGCCCTGGTTGCCACCCCCGCGCCCCAAACGCCATGGCATGCGTCGACACGCCCAGCTGATCCGCGAGTTGCCCGCCCCGCACCCAGTGCGCGCGAGCTTTACTCCGTCGCCGTTCATTCAGGCGCCCCAGTTCGCGTCGGTCCGGCTGGACTGTGCGTGTGGGAGTTTGCAAGCTGCGGGGACGACGGCGCAGTCGCCGTCGTCTCAAGTGCCGGGGGCGAGAATCAGTGGTACTCCGCCCGGATCGTCCAACTGCATCGTGGTTCTGACGACGCTCGCACCCTCTACGCGCCACGGGCGCAGGTCGCTCAGCCACAGATCTCGCCCGATGGCCGCTACCTAGCGTTCATCGAAGGGACGAGCAGCGATCGCGGGATGGTTGCGGGCGACGTCACCCTGGTCGACCTCGACACAGACGGCGTGCACAGGATGTCCGTTCCGCACTGCGACGTGTCCTACCTTCGATGGGTCGGTACCGAGATCGCGTGGGCTGGCTGGTCGGACGTCGGAACCGCGTGCGGCTGGCTGACAACGGACGGCCGGGTCACACTCGCATGGGCGGGGCAGGCGACCCTCGGATACTTCCACCGGCTCGAGCTGACCGCGGCTGAGGGCCACATGATCGCGGGGGCCGTGCAGTCTCCGAGTCAACCGCTCGAGGTGGCGATGCTTTGCGCTGATGAGATCCCCAGCAGATGGCGCCCCATCACGGACTTCAACAGAGCCTATTGTGACTACGCGCTCCCGACACAGGAGCGTTTTGCCTGGACGAGCGATGGCGGAACAGAAGTGTCTGGGATCCTGGTCCGCCCGACCAGCGCAGGGCGGACGGCGCCGCCGCTCATCGTCATGGCGCACGGCGGACCGTCTGGAGCTTGGACTTACGAGTTCCTGGCCGGGTACTTCGGACATGCGACCCTGCTGGCCTCCGCTGGCTACGCCGTTCTCCTGCCCAATCCCCGGGGAAGCGTGGGCAGGGGCTCGGACTTCGCCCGAGCCAACCACGGTGACGCTGGCGGATGCGACTTTCGCGACATCGTGGCTGGTGCACGGGCGTGCGCCCGCGCAGGGATTGCGGACGGAACGCGGTCGGGAATCTGTGGGCTCAGCTACGGTGGGTACATGGCCGCGTGGGCGGCCACTCAACCCTCCCCCTTTACTGCTGCAGTGTCGATCTCCGGCGTCGCTGACTGGATCGACTTGTATTACAGTGCTGAGGGTGGCGAGGTGGCCAGGATGCTCCTTGGTGCTGACCCCGCCGTGTCCGCCGAGCGGTATGTGGCCCGTTCGCCGATCGCCCAGGCCAGCGCGAGCGCCGTCCCGTTGCTCCTGATCCAAGGACAAGAGGACCCGCTGACACCGCCGCGCCAGGCTGAGGCGCTGTACGGTGCGCTCGCACAGAGTGGGGCAGTGGTCGAGTTGATCGTCTACGAGCGGGAGGGCCACGTGTTCCGAGAGGCTGATCATCTTACGGACTGCTGGAGGCGGGTTTCCGCGTGGTTCGGCAGCCACGTCTGAAAGGAGTGTATCCCCCTGTGGCCCTGAGCTTTTCGCCCGAGGAGTGTCGTGGTCAGTTCCCCGCCCTAGGCGGCGGCTTCGCATATTTCGATTCCCCTGGGGGTACGCAGACGCCCGACGGGGTGCGCTCAGCGATCGCCGACGCACTCCGCAACGCGTCCGGCAATACGGGCGCGCCCTACGCCACGAGCACTCGGATAGGTGAGCTCGTCAGCGCGGCACGCCTGGCCGCGGGTGGATTCCTGGGGTGCGCGCCGCGGGAGATCATATTCGGCGGCAGCATGACCTCGCTCAACTTCATGCTCTCGAGGGTCGTGGGCCAGACCCTGGAGGCCCGAGATGAAATTGTCGTGACTCGCCTCGACCACGACGCCAACGTGGCCCCATGGTTGGAACTGGCTCGTGAGAAGAACCTCGTCGTCAGGACGGTGGACGTCAACGACGACACGACATTGAACTACGACGACCTTCGCCGGCAACTCAGCTCACGAACTCGAGTAGTGGCGTTTCCGCTCGCATCCAATGCGATCGGCACTACAGTGAACGGGGCGGAGGTCAGCCGCATTGCGCACGAGGCCGGGGCTCTTGCCTGGGCCGATGCGGTGCAGTTTGCTCCTCACGCTCCAATCGACGTGCGGTCCCTCGATGTGGACGTGTTGCTGTGCTCGGCGTACAAGTTCTGCGGACCCCATCTGGGCATTGCCTACGTCCGGGATAGTCTTGTCGAGTCGTGGGCGCCCATCAATGCCCGGCCGGCCGCGGCGTACGAGCATGGAAGGAGATTCGAGCGCGGCACCCTGCCGTTTGAGTCGTTGGCGGGGTTCATCGCCGCCGTGGAGTATCTTCGCTCCCTGGGGGGCATGGAGGCCCTCGCCGCCTGGGAGGAGCGGCTGGGGAGACGGCTGCTGTCGGCCCTGCCGGAGACGACCAGGATTGTCGGCATGCCAACCACCCGCGGTCGTGTCCCCACGTTCCTGGTTACCTTCCCCGGTGTGAGTGCCCACCGGCTGTCGGAGCAGCTCGGCGAGCGTGGATTTGGGGTGTGGAGCGGCGAGGCGTTCTACGCGCTCGGTCTCTACGAACGGCTGCGGTGGGGCGAGGCCTTGCGCATTGGCCTGATTCACTACAACACGCAAGATGAAGTGGATCGCCTCGCCACGTGTCTTGGAGAGCTGGTCGGCTAGCAGGGTGCTGAAAGGGGCGGCCGCCGCCCCCCTAAGCCTGGATCCACCGAACCGGGGGGAGGTGACGGGGGGCTGAGGATGACGAAAGGGCGCCCCTTGCTGGGATAATCGGTGCTGTCACCGCACCGGAGCGTCCCCGCACTGGAGCACCCTTTCGATAGCCCCATTGTCCCACAGGCTCGACCGGATCGGTGTCGCCTTCGATGATCCCCACGCGGGACTGCTCCTGCCGGCGACCCTGGCCCAGAAGCTGGGCCTCCAGGCGCTGGTGGACCAGCACGGCGACCGGGGGACGGCTCCCGGGCACGCGCACGTCGGGGTCAAGGCGATGACCGTGGCCGCCGCTTTGCTGGCCGGGGCCGACAGCCTCGGCGACACCGACATCCGGCGGGCCGGCGCCACAGGGGCGGTCCTCGGGCACCAGCTCTGGGCCCCGTCCACCCTGGGGACCTTCCTGCACAGCTTCACCTATGGGCACGTCCGCCAGCGGGACGCGGTGTCGCGGGCGGCCCTCGCCTGCGCGTGGGCGGCGGGGGCCGGGCCCGGGGGCGCGCCGCTGACGATCGACGTGGACTCCACCATCGGTGAGACGTACGGCCCCGCCAAGCCAGGCGCGGAGTTCGGGTACACCAAGGTCCGGGGCTCCCATCCGCTGCTGGCCACGCGCGCTGGGGCGGGCGAGGTGCTGCATGTCCGCCTGCGTGGCGGCCGCGCGAACAGTGGTCGGGGCGCCGCCCGCTTCCTGTGCGAGACCTTCGCGCGGGTATGAGCGGCGGGAGCCACGGGCCGGCTCACGCTGCGCGCGGACTCCGGCTTCTACGCGCAGGCGGTGGGGCGGACGTGTCGCCGGGCTGACGTTCGGGTCAGCATCACCGTGCGGCTGCCCCCCGCGCTGCGCACGGCGATCGCCGCCATCCCGGCCGAGGCGTAGACGCCGATCCCGTACGGGTCGAGCACCGGCCCCTTCGGGTTCGAGGCCAACGGCCAGCCGATCTCGGGGGCGGACGTGGCCGAGACCTCGTCCCCCCCATTCGGGACGCGCGGCACCCCGGGGCGGCTGATCGTGCGCCGGGTCCGACCGCCCGCGGACTCGCAGGTGGCCCTGTTCACCGACTTCGCCTACCCCGCGTTCATCACTGATCGAGCCGGGGACACGCTCCCCCTGGAAGCCGACCACCGCGCCCACGCCGAAGTCGAGACCGCGATCCGGGACCTGAAGGAAGGCGCCGGGCTGGCGCACCTGCCCTCGGGGCGGTTCGCCACGACCGCGGCCTGGTTGGCGTTCGCGGTATGGGCCCACACCCTCAGTCGCTGGGTGAGTGCGATCGGGCTGTCGGACGCCGTGCCCGCCCGCACCACCGCGGCGACCCTGCGACGCCGCCTGTTCGCGCTCCCGGGTCGGCTGACGCGCTCGGCGCGGTGCTGGACGTTGCATCTGCCGCAAGCCTGGCCGTGGCAGGTCCTGTTCGGCGCCGCCCTCACCCGGCTCCGTGCCGTCGGCGCCCGCTGCTGACCGACCACCGCCGACCCCACCTCCGGCATCACCACCGGCCGCTGATTCCGCGCGACCTCGGGCGGCCCGATTGACCGTCCCTGGCGGGTGCGGGACGGCTTGAGCCCCGCTCCCCCACCGCCTCGACGGCCCGGAGCTGCCGTGCAGCCTCGGCGATGCCGTCCGTGACACCACCCCGGTCCCCGGTTCCCCCTCCCGACACCGAATCGGTAGAGTAGGCGGCTGGCGCGGTGGTGCCGCTGGGCTGGTGAGCGGTATCCGGCAGTTCTCCCGCCGGCGCGTAGATCACCTGAGCCGTGGCACTCCGTCTCCAGCACGCCTCTCATCGAACCGTGC
>DAHUZI010000106.1 GCA_027306595.1 Candidatus Dormiibacterota bacterium
GAACGACGCACCTGCCCTCAAGCGAGCCGAAGTCGGCATCGCCGTGTCGACGGCGACCGATGTGGCCAAGGACGCTGCCGGCGTCGTGCTCACCGGCGCCGGCCTGGGCGAGATCGTCACCGCGATCGAGACCGGGCGGCGTCTACCAGCGCATGCTCACCTACACCTCGAACAAGATCGCCAAGACCTTCCAGGTGTCGCTGTTCCTCGGCTTGGGGCTGCTGGCGACGGGAACCTTCGTCACGACCCCGCGCCTCGTGCTGCTTCTTCTCTTCGCCAACGACTTCGTGACGATGTCCCTGGCGACGGACCGGGTCGGGTTCTCGGCCAGCCCCGACCGCTGGAAGGTGCCGTCCCTCTCGCGCGCCGCCCTTGGCGTCGCCGGGCCCTGGCTGGTGGTCTCCTTCGCCACCTACCTCATCGGCCGCCATGTGCTGGCTCTGGGGCTCGCCGCCACCCAGACCCTCGTCTTCGTGATGCTCGTGGCGACCGGCCAGGCCACCATCTACCTCGTGCGGGAGCGGCGGCGCCTGTGGGCCTCGCGTCCGAGTGCGTGGATGCTCGCCGCCACCGTCGCCGACCTCGGCGTCGTGACGTTGTTCGCCACCCGGGGCATCCTCATGGCTGCCGTCCCCCTCGTCGACATCGGCGTCCTCCTCAGCGCGCTGCTGGCCGCGACGCTGGCTCTCGATCTCGTCAAGGGCTTCCTTCTCGCCGGTGTCCGGGCTGACACCACCGTGGCCGCGCCGGCGACGTGATGACGCCGGAGAGAAGACCGCAGGCGCTCCTCGACCGCCCCTGCGAGGGGCATGCCGCCCACGCGCGGGGGCCGTGCGTGCGGGTCCTGCGCCCCCATCAGGGCTCGGCGGTCGCTCCGGCTCTTCGATCATCGGCCAGCCCGGGCTGCGGAGCGCGGCCTCTCCGGGGAGGCCGTCCCCCTTCGTTCGAGGCTGCGACCGTGAGCCATCGGCGGGCAGAAGGCGCACCCGGTGAATCACCCGCCGGACGGTGCCCCCCGCCACGTGCACGATGGGCTCCCGATGCGGGCTCCCGCCGAGGTGATCGAGGCTGTGGCCGTGGAACCCGGTGGACATGCCGGCGATCCTGACCGAGCGGATCGCCGGCAGCGGTCCTGTCACCGCCGACCGGGACCGTGATGGGGGTGGATGGGCCCCGGGCTCGAGCCTGCGGCCCGGCCTGGGCGGTCCCACCGACAGCGGGCGCTCCGCCCCGAGCGGGCCGGGCGACTACCCGCCGATCAGCGGCCGTCCCGGCCGCATCCCCTCGGGGCGGCCGGCGACGCACGCCGTCACCGATTCGTGATCGTCGCTTGGCGTCCGTCTGCAGGCGGTGACCCGCCCGTCGCCGTGGGACGGCCTTCCGTCCCCTACGGTCTGGGGACCAATCCGCCTGACAGAGGGTGCCTGTATGCCAGCGTCGATCCTGACCGCCCCAAGACTGGTGCACGCAGCGCGCGCGCATCGGCTCGTCCGCCCGGCGTCGCTGCTGGCGGGCGGGCTGCTCGCCCTCGCCAGCCTCGGCACGGCAGCCGTCCCGGCCGCGGCCGCGAGCGCGCGCCAGGCCTCGTACACCACCCCGGGCACCTACTCGTGGACGGTGCCGGCGGGCGTCACCGCCGCCACCTTCACTGCCCTCGGGGCGGCGGGCGGCAGCTACTTCGCCGATGGTGTGGTCGGCTGCATCGAGTCGCCCCTCAACGAGACCCCCGGCGGCAGCGGCGCGATGGCGACCGTCACCGTCCCCGTCGTGCCCGGCCAGGTCTACACCCTGACGGTCGCCTCGACGGGCCGGAGCGGCGACTACTGCGCCTTTGGCATCGACGAGGGCGGCCTTCCCGGTGGCGGCACCAGCATCCCCTTTGACCCGACCGGTGGCGGCGGGGGCGGTGGCTACTCCGAGGTCACGGGCCCGGGCGGCTTCGTGCTCCTCGGCGGTGGGGGCGGCGGCGCCGGCTCGGGCCCCATGGACGCGGCCAGCCTGCCTGGAACCGCGGGCGGAGCCGGGGGAACCCCCAACGGCGGGGCCGGCGCGGCGGGGTCGAGCCCGGAGTCAGGGGGCGGCGGTGGCACCCAGACCGCCGGGGGCCTGGGCGGCTTCCTCGGCGGGTTCCCGGGCGCGTCCCTGCGCGGCGCCGACGCCCTTAGCGACTGCGGGTCGGCCGGAGCCGGCGGCGGCGGCTACTACGGCGGGGGCAGCGGCGGCACGAGCTCGTGTGGTTACTCGGCGGGCGGCGGCGGCGGCGGCTCCAGCTACGGACCGCCGGGGACGACCTATCAGCTCCAGCCGTCGCCGGACGGCCGCGGCGACGGCGCCGTGACCGTCACCGTCTCCCAGACCGCGAGCCTGGCCCCCTCGACCACCCTGGCGGTGGCCCCGGCCGTGGTCGAGGTGGGCGAGCCGACCACCCTCACCGTGACGGCGAGCGGGTCGGCCCCGGCCACCAGCACCGTCGAGCTCGGGGGGACCGCCATGGGCGGCTGCGCGAACCTTGCCGGGTCCTCGATCCAGTGCCCGTGGACCCCGCAGTCCACGGGCACCGTGACCCTCCAGGCGGTGACGACCCGGGCCGGCGGGCCGTCGACGGCCAGCGCTCCGACGACGGTGACCGTGGTGCGGGCCGCCACCGAGAGCCGTCTGGTGGCGAAGGGGCCCATCCGCGCCGGGCGACCGGTGACCGTCGTCACCACGGTGACGACGGTGGCGGGCTCCGGCATCCCCCTCGGGGGGAGCGTCACCTTCGCCCGCTTCGGCAGCGCCATCGCCGCCTGCGAGGCCGTCCCCCTCTCGCCGGCTCCTGGCGGCCAGGGAGCCACGGCGTCGTGCACGACGACGCTCCCAGCTGGGCTCCAGATCGTGACCGCCAACTACTCCGGCGACGCCGCCACCGACCCCCAGGTCGGGTTCCTGGCGGTCCGGATCCCCTGACCGGGCCGGGGCGCCGCCCGCAGGGGGCGGCGCCCCGGCGTTGCGGGCCCTACCGGCTCAGCGACCAGGCCTCGGGGACCACCGAGCCGAGGGCGTTCTGTTGGACCCCGTGGAGGTTCTTGGCGATGACCGAGATCTGGGCGGGCGCGTTCGGCCACCAGATCACGGGCAGGTTCCGAGCGAGGTAGTTCTCGTATGCGAACATCGCGCCCGGGCTGCTGCTGACGTGGGTCGCCGTGATGTTGGCGTCGTTGACCGGGCTGCTGTACCCACCGGTCTGGAGGGGGGAGAAGGTCTCCTCCCCGGTCGGGTACGGGCTCCCGTAGCCCCAGCCCTCCCAGTTGGCGAGGTCCCAGGTGCAGGTCGGGCCCTTGGTGCAGGGGTTGGCGATCTGCCCGATCTCCGGGAGCGGCAGCGACTGGAGGTTCACGGTCATGCCGACCGTCGAGGCCCATGACTTCCAGGCCTCCATCCCCTGGGTGATCGACTCCACCCCCGACGGGTAGATGACGTTGAACGCCAGCTGAGCGCCCTTGGCGATGCCCGCCCCGCACTCACCGGCGCCGGTCCCCGGCCGGCTGCAGGTGTCGGTGCCGTTGGGCACGATCGACCAGCCGTGGGCGACCAGGAGGGCCCGGGCGGCGGCGGGATCGTACGGATAGGGGTTATGTGCCTCGACCGCGCTCACCAACGGCCCCTTGGGCTGGAGCGGGATGGGCCCATCGATCGGGGCGCCGTAGCCGCTCATCGTGTGCGT
This sequence comes from Candidatus Dormiibacterota bacterium, assembly GCA_027306595.1. GTDB lineage: Bacteria > Chloroflexota > Dormibacteria > Aeolococcales > Bog-877 > DAHUZL01. The sequence continues at coordinate 3,704 of DAHUZI010000106.1, forward strand.
GATCAGAGCCGGTTGGTTCACGAGCCGCTGCATCGCCTGGCGGATGTACAGCTGCTTGAAGAAGCGCCCCATGGTCGGGTTGCTCCAGTTGATGACCAGGTAGTTGATGCCCCAGCTCGGCCAGGCCTGGATCGTGTACCCCTTGGCCTTGAAGTAGCCGCGCTGGCTGAGGTCGGTGGTGGGCAGGTAGCCGTAATCGACCTCGCCGGCGCGCAGGGCGTTGAACTCCGCGGTGTTGCTCGTGAACGGCATCTCGACCAGCTTGGCGATCTTGGGCTTGATCGGCCCGCTGTAGTGCCCGTTGGGCACGAAGGACACGTAGTTGGTCGCCGCCGAGTAGGCATCCAGCCGGAAGGGGCCGTCGACGACCTTCCAGAGCGGATTGGAGGCGTAGGTCCCGAGGGTGAGCGCCTGCTTGTCGAGGAAGGTGTAGACCGCCTTGGCACCGGCCGCAGTCTGGTCGTAGGCGCCGACCGCGCCGCCCGCCGACTTGCGGTCCCAGGCCCGCTGGGGGAGGGGGACGATCGCGGTCAGCTCGTCGTCCTGGAGCCACAGCTTCGAGTAGACGCGGTCGAAGGTGATGCTGAAGGTGCGGGCCGACCTGACGGTGAAGCCGACCACGTTGTCTGGGAACGATCCCTTCGAGTACCCGCCCCAGTTGTCCTTGCCCGCCTTGATGAGGTTGAGGAAGAAGCTCACGTCCCGACTCGTCACCGGGTCGCCGTTGGACCACACATAGGGCTTGAGCGTGATCGTCACCGTCCGCCCGCCGCGGCTGAAGACCGGCGGGTCGGCGAGGCTGAGCTTGGGGTCGATCACCGGCTTGGTCCCCTCGCCCAGCCAGTAGAGCGGCCGCCAGAGCAACGGCTGGAGGAGGGCGAGGTTGCCCGAGACGTAGGAGTTCGAGCGGGTGATCGGGAAGATGTAGTTCGGGGTGTTCCCGACCGTCTGCGCGAAGGTCACCGTGCCGCCGCCGGCCGCGCGGGCGGACGGCCGCGCCGCGGCCACGCCTCCCGCGGTTCCCAGGAGCGCCATCGCCGCGATGGCGACCGGCACCCCCCGCCACCCCCATGACAGACCGAACCGACTCATCAGGCGCCCTCCATCCGCATCCGCGTCCCCGAGGTGACCCACCCCGCGGGCGCCGCTGACCAGCCTGTTCTACCAGACGGACTGGGCGGGCGCCGCCCGGGGCCCGCGGTCAGCCGACGGTGGCGGCCACCAGTGCCGTCCCCAGGAAGAGGACAAACAGGTACAGGATCGAGAAGCGGAAGAGCCGGCGCGCCCACCGGGTGCCCGCCCGCTCGCGCAGGACGCGCACCGCAAGCCAGCAGAAGCCAAGACCCAGGGCGCCGGCCAGCGCCACCTCGGCCGCACCCAGCCAGACCCCGAGGACCAGGCTGAAGGCGGCCAGGATGATCGAGTACCCGAGGATCGCCACCCGGGTGCGGCGGACCCCGGCCACGACCGGCCGCATCGGCACCCCGACGGCGGCGTAGTCCCGGCGGACGATGAGGGACAGGGCCCAGAAGTGGGGCGGGGTCCACAGGAAGATGATCGCGAAGAGGACGAGCGCGAGGGGGCCGATCCCGTGGGTGACGGCGGCCCAGCCGACCACCGGCGGCATCGCCCCCGCGGCCCCGCCGATGACGATGTTCTCGCTGGTCGTCCGCTTCAGCCAGACGGTGTAGACGAAGACGTAGAAGGCGCCCCCGGCGAGCGCCAGCCCGGCGGTGAGCGGGTTGACCAGGACCCAGAAGCCTATGAAGGCCAGGGCGCTCAGGACCAGCCCGAAGGCGAGGGCGTTGCCGGACGAGAGCCGGCCCGCCGGCACCGGCCGGCTGCGGGTCCGGCCCATGATCGCGTCGATGTCGCGGTCGTACCAGCAGTTGATGGCCCCCGCCCCGCCCGCCGCCAGGGCGCCAGCGGCGAGGGCGGCCAGGCTGAGCCTGAGCCCGGGCCAGCCCCGGGCGGCGATCACCATGGCGAGGAGCTCGGTGACGACCAGCAGCGAGACGATCCTGGGCTTGGTCAGGCTGATGTAGTCGGCCACACGCCGGCGCAGGGAGCCGGCGGTCGTCGGCACGGCGCGGCGGACCCGGGCCGCCGGGGCCCCGACCCTGGGGGCCGCGGTCGGGAGCGGTTCGACGCGCGACTCAGCGATCGGAAGCGGCCTCCGCGCAACCGGGATGATGCGGGCTGGCCCAGCCGCACGGTGCCGGCACCCCACCCGTCAAGCGACCCCGATCATATCGGGAGGGGCCGGGGCCAGCCCGGGGCGAGGTCGCGAACACCGCCGGGCGCCGGGCGCCGGGCCCGGTCGGCGCCCCTCGGCCGCCGCCCTTGGCGTCTCGCCTGGGCCGGTTCCTTGAGGGCGGGGCTGGGGCTCCGTCCGTGGCTAGGGCTGGGTCGCCGGGTCGCCGGTGACCGCGCCCGGTTGGCGGCTGCGCGGTTTGAGGTCGAACAGCCCCTTGAGGTCATACCGGGGCCGGGCGACGGCGTAGGCGAGGAACCCGACCGCGGTGCTGAGCCCCTTGTCCGCCAGCCGCTGCATCAGAGCGACCCCGGTCGCGGTCGCGGGCGCCAGCCCGGCGGCGATGAGCAGGCCCGCGAGGGCGGCCTCCGAGGCGCCGATCCCGCCGGGGATGAGGCTCACCGCCCCGGCGATGCTGGCGATGGCGTAGATCGAGGCGGTCACCGGCCAGTTCAGCGGCCTGGGGTCCAGCGCCACGATGACCAGCCAGAAGGCGGTCACCTCGGCCCCCGCCTGGAGGACGCTGATGATCGACCAGCCGGCGGTGTCGGGCCGGTGGAGGAGATCCACGGTCTCCTGCTGGAGCTGGTCGAGCGGCCCGGCGAAGCGGCGCAGGCCGGGGATCCGGGTGATGAGGCCGTGGATCTGGCGGAAGAGGGGCGGGATGGTGAGGACCCCCAGGGCGAGCAGGGCCATCGAGAGGGCGGCGAACGGGATCGCCGGCGAGAGGTGGAACTCGAACAGGCCGGGCACGGCCAGGATGACGAGGAGCAGGGCGTAGATCAGCTCCTGGACCGTCACGGTGGCGAGGACGTCGCCGAAGTCCGCCTCGGCCGCCTGGGCGAGGAGGACGGCGCGGGTGAGCTCCCCCAGGGGCAGCAGCGTCGTCGCCTGCCCGGCGAGGTTGATGAGCACGGTCCCTGCCATCGGGAGCCGGATGGCGGCGTCGCGGAGGAGGAACTGCCAGCGGACGCCCTGGAGGACGTAGTAGGCGAGCGAGGCGACGACGATGGCGGGCAGGAGGGCGAGGTCGAAGTGCTCGAGCGCGCGCCCGATCCGCCCCGGGTTGATGAGGACGATGAGGGCCGCCACCGCCCCGAGGCCGACCGCCGCCGAGGCCCAGGTGCCGCGGTTGCGGCGGGCCAGGGCGCGACGGAGCTGGCGGCCCTCGCCGGGGGCCGCCATCACGCCGCCTGGGGCGACAGGGGGTTCACGCCGGTCACGATAGGTGACCGCGGCGCGGACGACCAGCGCTCCCGGCGGCCGGCCCTGGCCTCAGTCGGGGCCCGGGCCGCGGTCGCCGTCCCCGGGCCTCGGCTCCGCGCCCCGTCCCGAGCCCGCCGGCGGGGGCGCCGGCTCGGGAGTCCGACGCGGCCGCCAGCCCCGGCCGGGGCGGGGGCGGAAGCGGGCGATCCCGTAGACGATCGCGACCAGGGCGACCAGCTCGAGAACGACCATCGGCGACCCGTGCGCCACCGGCTCAGCGCCAGGTGACGGCGGAGGTGGCGGTGAGGTCGAGCCCAGTGGTGACCTGGGCCGGCGCGGCGGGATGACGCGCGAGGGGGTTGCGGAGCCACCAGAGCTGGAACGGCCCCAGTTTGCCGGAGGGGGCGAGGTAGAGGAGCTGCCGCCCCGAGGGCGACCAGGTCGGGCTGGCCGCCAGGGGGCCGGCCGGAACGATCGTGCGGGGACCGATCCCGTGGCCGGTGAACGGGGCGACCTCGAGGGTGTCGTGCTGGGTCCTGGCGTTCACGCAGATCATCGCCAGCTCCCGCCCGCTGGGGGAGAGGGCCGGCTCCTGGCAGTCGGCGGTGGCTGGGGTGAGCGGGCTGCCGGCCTGTCCCGGCCCGCTCTGGAGCCAGAGCTGGGCGTACGTGGCGCCGTTGGTGATCGCGAACTTGGAGTAGAGGAGGCCCCCGCTCGGGAGCGGCACCGGCTGGACGTCGCCGCCGGTGTACGGGTTGGGCGTCGTCCACTGGGTGGGGGCGCCCCCGGCGAGCGGCTGGCTCATGATCGCGAAGGTGACGTTGTAGCTGGCGTTGGGATCGTGGAGGTCGTAGGCGTAGAAGACGGTTCGGCCGCCCGGGGCCACGGCGGGGTAGAAGGCCCAGTGGTTGTTGGCCTGGGCCGGGGCGGCGTTGTGGGTGAGCAGGCGGCGGGCGCCGCCGTTGGCGGCCATCTCGACCAGGTTCGAGAAGTTGATGGTCTGGGTGACCGCCACCAGGGTGGGCGCCCCGGGTACCGGGGTGGGCTGGGTCCAGCGTCCGCCGAAGCCGGTGATCGCCCGGAACGACTGGTTGTGGAGCCGGTAGAGCACCCCGCCCTGGGCCAGGAACACCGTCCCGGGAAGGTCGACGAGCGCATGCGACTGGTCCGGCCGGACGCCGGTTGGGTACCGGGTCTGGAGCGCGCCGAGGAGGCGCCAGACACCGAGGCCGAACCCGGCCATGCAGACCGCCAGGATGGTGAGCGCCGCCAGCCGGCGGGGGGCGCCCCGGATCATCCGGGCTCGGTCCCGGTCGGCGCCCCGGTCACGAGGAGGGGAAGCCCCTGGCGACCAGGGCCTGGATCTGGGGCCAGTTGGGGAAGAGCACCGACTCGCTTGCGGCCGTGCCGTAGCTGAAGTCGGGGGGCAGCATGATGAGGTTGTGGACGTTGGCCGAGGTGATGCCCTGGGCGAGGGGGAGGAGGGCTGAGATCTGGCCCAGGCCGAGATCGGTGTGGAACTGCCCATTGAGGGCGCTCACCAGGCCGGGCAGGTCGGCGACGCTGAGGTGGTGGCCGGCCGCGCGCAGGTCCACGAGCAGCTCCTGCTGGCGGATTGAGCGCGCGATGTCCCCGAGGAGGTCGCCGTGGCGCGAGCGCACGTACTCGAGGGCGTGGAGCCCCTGGTCGAACTGCGGGCCGGGCAGGACCACGATCCGCCGGTAGCCGTAGGGGTCGCCCCCGGCGAGGTCCGCGGGATAGAAGTCGTCCAGCACGGGCATCTGGGCGATCAGGTTGATTCCGCCCAGGCGGTCGATCAGGTCGACGAGCCCGTTCAGGCCCACCCAGGCGTAGTAGTCGACGTGCACGTGGAAGTCCTGCTCGACCGTGCTGATGGCGCTGGCGGGGCCGCCGATCTCGTAGGCGGCGTCGATCTTGGCGGACCCGCCGGTCGAGAGCGGGACCCACAGGTCGCGCGGGATCGAGAGCATGTAGACCTGATGGGTGGTCGGCACCACCCGAACCAGGATCATGGTCTGGGTGAGGATGTGGGACGCGACGAACTTCCTGTCGTTGTCCGAGCCCAGGAGGAGCACGGTGAACGGCCGGCCCGCGGCCGGCGCCGGGGCCACCACCCCGGGCCGCTTGGGATCGGTGGCGGGGCGGGCCTGGCCCGTGTCGTGGAGGGCGGTGGTCAGGACCGGCAGGAAGTAGAAGAAGGCGCCGAGTAGCCCGGACACGGCGAAGCCGAGGGCGATGAGGATGGCAGCCCACCGGCGGCCGCGGGGCCCGGCGTCATCCGGCCGAACCCCCGCGCGGCGCCGTCGTGGCTGCCCGGAGGCAGTCGACACGGTCCCCGATTCTAAGCCGGCCGGGGGTTGGGCCCGGTCGTGCCGACCTCCCCGCCCGCGCCGGGCCGCCGTCGGCGGGGCGGCCGGCGCGAGCGGAGCCCACCGACCGCTACCCTGCGCGAAGACCGGCGAGGGGCCGGTGCCTGGGTGATGAGGAGGCGGTGATGGGGCTGCTCGAGGGCCGGCGCATCCTCGTGACCGGGGTGCTCACCCCGAGCTCGATCGCGGCCGCGATCGCCGCCGCCGTGCAGGCCGAGGGGGGGACGGTCGTCCTCACCGGCTTCGGCCGCGGGCGTTCGTTGACCGAGCGGACGGCCCGGCGGCTCGACCCGGTGCCGCAGGTCCTGGAGCTGGACGTCACCCGCGCCGAGGACCTCGACGCCCTGGGCCCCGCTCTCCTCGCGGGGGGCGAGCGCCTGGACGGGATCGTCCACGCGATCGCCTACGCGCCGCCCGACGCCCTCGGCGCGGGCTTCCTCGAGACCCCCTGGACCTCGGTGGCGACCGCGATCCAGGTGTCGACCTACTCGCTTCAGGCGCTCGCCCGGGCCTGCCTCCCCCTGATGGTGGCTGCGGGCGGCAGCATCGTGACCCTCGACTTCGACGCCTCGGTCGCCTGGCCCCTCTACGACTGGATGGGGGTCGCCAAGGCGGGGCTGGAGGCGGTGGTCCGCTACCTCGCCCGCGATCTCGGGCCGCACCGGATCCGGGTCAACGCGATCGCCGCCGGCCCGCTGGTCACCATGGCCGCCAAGGGGATCCCCGGCTTCGACGCCCTCCCTGAGCGCTGGGCCATCCAGGCCCCGTTGGGCTGGGCGGCGCGCGACCCGGAGCCGGTGGCCCTCACCGCGGTCGCCCTGTTGTCGGACTACCTCCCCGCCACGACCGGCGAGATCATCCACGTCGACGGCGGGTACCACGCCCTCGGGAGCCCGCCCACCCCGGCAGCCTGACCCGTCTAGGCCGCGAAGCGGGGCACGGGCCGGGCGCGGCGCCGGAGCCGGAGCGCCACCCCGGCGGCCGCGGTGGAGAGGGCGAGGGTGCCGGCGACTGCCATCCCCAGGCGGGCGCCCCCGGCCTGCTCGATGGCGCCGGTCGCCAGGCTGCCGACCGGCGCCGTCCCCAGGAAGATCCACAGGTACAGGCCCATGACCCGCCCCCGCAGGTGGGCTGGCGCGCTCAGCTGGACCAGGCTGTTGGTCGTCGCCGTGTAGGTGATCATCCCCGCGCCCGCCAGCGCCAGGGCCCCCATCGCCAGGGGCAGGTCCGGGGCAATCCCGGCCAGGATCTGGAAGAGGCCGAGGGCTGCGCAGCCGACCAGCAGCGCCCGCCAGTCGGCCCGCCCCCGGTAGGCGACGAGGAGCGCCGCTCCCAGCGCCCCCACGCCGAGGGCGCCGCTGAGCAGGCCGAATCCGGTGGCGCCGACGTGAAGCGAATTGCGCGCGAGGGCAGGCAGGAACACCGAGAAGTTCAAGGTGAAGGTCGAGACCACGCTCACCAGCCCGATCGCCAGGAGCAGGTCCGGGCTCCGGCGGACGTACGCGATCGCCTCGCGGAGCTGGCGGCCGGTGCCGGAGGGGCGGCCTGGCGCCGGCGCGGGCCGATGGAGCGCCGAGGTTCGGATGTACCAGAGGCCGACGATCACGGCTACGTAGGAGGCCGCGTTGAGGGCGAAGCACCACCCCACCCCGGTCGCGGCGATCACGAGCCCCGCCATCGCCGGCCCCACCACCCGGGCGGAGTTGAACACCAGCGAGTTCAGGCCCACGGCGTTGGAGAGCTGGCTCGGGCCGACCATCTCGGTGACGAACGCCTGGCGGGTGGGGCCGTCCACGATGTTGATGATCCCGAAGGCGAACACGATCCCGAAGACGAACAGCGGGTGGGGCCGCCCGGTGAGGGTGAGGACGGCCAGGACGGCGGCGGCGATGGCGAACGCGCTCTGGGTCGCGATCAGGATCGAGCGCTTGGGGAGCCGGTCGGCCACCACCCCGCCCAGAGGGCCTGCCACCGTGACCGGCAGGTACTGGATCGTAATCAGCAGCCCGAGCATGAAGGGGGAGTGGGTGAGCTGGAGGATCAGCCAGGACTGGGCGGTCGTCTGCATCCAGCTGCCGGTCACCGAGACGAGCTGGCCGGCGAAGAAGAGCCGGTAGTTGTAGCTGCCGAGGGCGAGGAAGGTGCGCCGTCCGACGTCCCGGAGCGCCATCAGGCGACCTCCGCGAGCAGCCGCTCGAGCAACGGGAGGCCCTGGGCCAGCACCTGCCGCTCTGCCGCCGTCAGCCGCTGGAGCCGGGCCGCCAGCCACGCGGTGCGGGCGCGGCGGGCGGCCAGCGCCAGCTGATCGCCGGCCGCGGTGCGGGTGACCCAGACCCGTCGGCGGTCGACCGGGTCCGGCCCGCGCCGCACCAGCCCCCGGGACTCGAGCTGGCCGATGAGGACGACGACCGAGGGGACCCGCATCTGCTCGCGGGCCGCCAGCTCGCTCACCGTCACCGGCCCCTGGCCGAGGCTGGTGAGGACGCTGGCGTGGGCGGCGCCGAGGCCGGGGACGACCGGCTCCTGGCGCAGCCGCCGACCCAGCCGCACGAGGACCGGGCGGAGCTCGTCGGCAAGGGCCGCGACCCCGGCCGCCCGCGACGCCGCGCCGGTCGCGGGCGGGGCGGCGGCTGGTCGGGGCATGCCCCTAGTCTATCTCCTTAGGCAATCTCCATAGTCTATCTACGCATCACGGGACCAGGGAGGCCCGCTCAGGCGACGCAGGCCCCGGTCGAGACCGCGGCCTGGCGGCCGACCGCCCGGCGGACGTCGGGCCGCACCTCGCCGGCGGTGAGGGCGAAGCCGAGCCCCGCGGTCACCGTCGACTTGGCGAAGACGACCCCGAGGACCCGGCCGTCACGGGCGATGAACGGTCCACCCGAGTTGCCGGGCCGGATGCGGGCGTCGAGGACCTCGATCTCACGGGTCACGATCGCCTGCGCGTAGATGTCGCGGCCGACCGCGTCGAGGGTCCCCCGGCTGGCCGCCGGGACCACCCGCTCGGGGCCGCCCTGGGGATAGCCGATCACGGCGCCGGCGGCACCCCGCCCGGCGTGGCGGGCGAAGGCCAGCGCCGGCAGTCGCAGGCCCGGCACCCGAAGGATGGCGACGTCGCGCAGGGGGTCGAAGAGGACCACGGTGGCGGCCAGGCTGCCCCCGGTCGGCGGCTGGACCACCGTCCCGCTGCCGCCGGCCACCACGTGGGCATTGGTCAGGACCAGCTCGGGCCCGACCGGGAAGCCGCTGCCCTCCTCCACCCCGCCGCAGCCGTCGCTCACGATCCGGACTGTCTCGCGGGCGGCCTGCGCGACCCCCGGGAGGGCGGCGAGATCCGGGGGCAGGGGAACCGGTCCCGGCAGCGGCGGCACCAGGTTGACGAAGACCTCGGGGAAGGGGACCTCGGCGAGGAGCTGCTCGAGGGTGGCGAAGACCGCCGGCGGGCGGGGCACATGGGCGTCCAGAGCGCGCAGGACGGCGGAGGCCTGGATCGCCCGGCTCAGCTGGGGGATCGGACCGTTGGAGAACGTGAGCCCGAGGAACCAGATGACCAGGAGGCCGGCGAGCCCCCCGAATCCCGCGCCCAGCCAGGAGTCGAGGCGGCCCAGGCGCGTCCGCAGGGCGGTGCGCCGAAGCCGGATCCCGACCGCGGCCCCCACGGCGTTGCCGATGAACCCCCCCCCGAGGAGGAGGGCGACCGCGACGACCGTGCGCCAGGTGGGGGCGAGCCCGTGCAGGTGGGGGGGGACCGTGCCCGCGAGCGCCGCCCCCCCGGCGAGCCCGGCGAGGAAGCCAAGGGCGGCGAGTCCCCCCATCGTGAGCCCCCGCCGGTAGCCGGCGACGACCGCGGCGAGGACGGCGACGACGAGGACGACGTCGAGGAGATCCATGGGCCCGTGCCATCATCGCCCACTCGCCCGACCGCCCCGCCTCCCGTAGGCTGTCGGCGGACTTGAGTCGCTGACCCCGCCGGCCGCCCGCCCGGCGACACCGAAAGGGAGTCCCGCCCGCGCCATGGAGGAGCCACATCCACGGGGTCCGACGAGCCGGCGCGCCCGCCGCTCCGTCGCCGGCGGGCTGGTCGTGCCCCTGCCGCAGGACTGGCGCTCCTGCGTCCTGCCGCTCGTGGGGCTCGCGACCCCGGTGGGGCTGCTCGTCGTCAACGCCTCGGCGTGGGTGATCCTCCACCTCGGAGCCTTCCGCCTCGGCATCGCCATCAGCGCCTTCATCAGCGGCCTCACCCTCAACGGGCTCACGGGGGTCAGCGCCTACCGGTACATGCGGGCGCGCTGGCCGGCCTTCCTCCTCAGCCGCGAGTCCCACCGGCTCCTCGTCTTCTGGATCGGGTTCGTGGTCGTGGTCGTGACCGCGGTGCTCGCCGCCGTCTTCTCGTTCATCGGCATGGAGAACCCGCGCCAGCTGCCCAACGGCATCGCCGTCATCACCGCGCTGGCGGCGGTTGGGGTCCCCCTCCTCCTCAGCTGGACGCTCCAGCGGCGCCGCCACCGGGTGCCCCCCCCCACCGCCGCGTCCCCGCCGCGGCGGCCCTGAGCCCCGGCGGCCTGCCGCGGCCTCAGGGGGCTGGGGGCTGCTCGCCGGCCGGCCGCGACGCGTCGAGGTCTCCGAGCACCACCACCTGGTCCGCCTCGGCGACGAGGGCAGCGGTCGCGAGCCCGAGGAAGAGGCCGTGCTCGAGCACGCCGGGGATCGCGGCCAGCCGGCCGCCCAGGCCCTCGGGGTCGTCGAGCCCGCCCGCGAGCCGGCAGTCGAGCAGGTAGTTCTCGTTGTCGGTTCGGACCGGGACATCGCCGCCCCGCCGCTCCACGCTCAGGCCGAGGGCGCGGAGCCGCTCCCGGGTCCACTCCCAGCCGAAGGGGAGGACCTCGACCGGCAGCGGGGTCCGGGTGCCCAGCCGCCGGACCCGCTTGGCCCGGTCGGCGAGGATCCAAAGGCGCCGGCTGTTGGCGGCGACCACCTTCTCCCGGAGGAGGGCGCCCCCGCCGCCCTTGAGGCAGCGCAGCCGGTCGTCGAGCTCGTCGGCACCGTCGATGTCGAGCTCCAGCGGGCCGGCGTCGCCGGCGAGGATCCCCACCCCGACGGAGCGGGCCAGGCGCTCCGTCGCGACCGACGCGCACACCGCCTCCACCGCCAGTCCCGCCGCGATCCGCGGCGCCAGGGCCAGGAGGAACGCGTTGACCGTCCGCCCGGAGCCGATCCCCAGGCGTGCGCCGATCGGGATGCGGCCGGCGGCGACCGCCCCGACCCGTGCCCGGTCGGCGGCCAACGGGTCGGGCCGCCCGGCCGCTGGGCCCCCGGCCCCCCTCGGCTCGACGGTCAGCCCTGGACCCGGGGCCCGGCCGTCACCGGCCGAAGCCGCAGGATCACCCGGCGCTCGCGGACCATCGCCTCGCGGTACTCCGCCCAGTCGGGGTGCTCGCCCTGGACCAGCCGGTAGTAGCGCTCGAGGGTGGCCATCGCCCCCGGCAGCGGCTCGACGACGACCGGGCCCTCCAGGGTGTGCCAGGGGCCGAAGAAGCCCTCGCTGAGCACCAGGAGGGTGGCTTCGGGGTGGCGGAGGACGTTGGCGGTCTTGATCGCCCCCTTGCGGGTGCTGATCACGACCGAGCCGTCGTCGTCGACCGCGGCGACCACCGGGGAGAGCTGGGGACGGCCGTCGCGGCGTCGGGTGGCGAGGACGCCGCGCGGGTGGTCGCGGAGGAAGGCGCGGGCCGCGTCGACCGTCATCGCCTCACCCGACCGGCCGGGCCCGCACCCGCTCGATCATCCGCTCCTGGATCCCGAGCGAGGCGGTCACCGGATCGAGCCGCGTCCAGTGCCCGTCCCGGCGCAGGCGCCAGCTCTGGCGGCGGTCGGCCCAGTAGAGCTCGAGGACCTCCCGCAGCTCCTGGGCAGCCTGCGGGTCGCGCACCGGGATGACGCATTCCACGCGCCGGTAGAGGTTGCGGCCGAGCAGGTCGGCCGAGCCGAGGTAGCACTCCAGCTCGCCGCCGGCGGTGAAGACGAAGGCCCTCGAGTGCTCGAGGAAGCGGCCGATCACGCTGTGGATCTCCACCGTCTCGCTGAGGCCGGGGATGCCCGGGATGAGCGCGCAGATCCCGCGGGCGAGGATCCGGATCGCGACGCCGGCCGCGGAGGCCCGGTAGAGGGCCCGGATCGCGCGCTCGTCGGCGATGGCGTTGACCTTGAGGAGGATCCCCGCCGGCCGTCCGGCGCGATGGTGAGCGATCTCGCGCTCGATCAGCCGCTCCAGGTTGTCCATCACGTTGAGGGGCGCGACCCACAGCGCGTGGTAGTCGCGCTTGCGGGAGTAGCCGGTGAGGTAGTTGAAGACATCGGCGATCTCGGCGGTGAGGACGGGGTCGGCGGTGAGGAGGCCGAAGTCGGTGTAGAGGCGGGCGGTCAGCGCGTTGTAGTTGCCGGTGCCGATGTGGGCGTAGTGGCGAACCCCGGTCTCCTCCTGGCGGACCACCAGGGCCAGCTTGGCGTGGGTCTTGAGCCCAGCCACGCCGTAGGCGACGTGGGCGCCCACCCGCTCCAGCTGGCGCGCCCAGCGGATGTTGTTCTGCTCGTCGAAGCGGGCCTTGATCTCGACGAGCACCACCACCTGCTTGCCGTCCTCGGCGGCGCGGGTGAGGGCGTCGATGATCGGCGTGTCACCGCTCGTGCGGTACAGGGTCTGCTTGATCGCGACCACCCGCGGATCGCGGGCCGCCTGCTCGATGAAGCGCTCGGTCGTGGCGGCGAACGAATCGTAGGGGTGATGGACGAAGAGGTCGCCGCGGCGCAGGATCGCGAAGAGGTCGGTGTCTTGGTCCTGGACCGTGAGCAGGCGGGGCGGGGTGGACGGGGTGAACCGGGGGTAGGAGAGGTCGGGCCGCTCGAGTCGGCTGAGCACGCTGAAGAGCCCGGTGCAGTCGAGCAGGCCGTCCACGCGCTGGATGTCGTCACCCTCCAGCTCGAGCTCATCCTGGAGCATGGTCCGGATCTGGTCCGGCATCGACGCCTGGACCTCGAGGCGCACGATCGCGCCGAACCGCCGCTCGCGCAGCTCCTGCTCGATCGCGGATAGGAGGTTGGGCTCGTCCTCGTCGACGTCGAGGTCGGCGTCCCGAGTGACGCGGAACTCGGCGTGGGCGAGGATGGTCATCCCCGGAAAGAGCTGGTGCAGGTTGTCGGCGATGATCCGCTCGAGGGGCACGAAGGTGGTGCCGTCGGGAAGCCGGAAGAACCGCGGCACCGCGGACGGGACCTTGACCCGAGCGAAGTGGGTGGTCTGCTCCCCCGGGTCGCGGAGGAGGACCGCCAGCGAGAGGGACAGATTGCTGAGGTAGGGGAACGGGTGGGCGGGGTCGACCGCTAGCGGGGTGAGGAGCGGGTAGAGCTGGCGGTCGAAGTAGTCGCGGCAGGCCCGCACCTCGCTGCGGCTGAGCTTGGTGCCCGGCAGGATCAGGCGGATCCCGCGGCCGGCGAGCGCCGGGGCCAGGTCGCCAGCGAGGCAGCGCATCAGCTGGGCGACCATCCGCGCCGACCGGTCCCGGATCGCGACCAGCTGCTCGGTCGGGGGCATGGCGTCGGCATGCACGGCCTGGACCCGCTCCGCCGCCTGGCGCTTCAGCCCCGCCACGCGGACCATGTAGAACTCGTCCAGGTTGCTCGCCGTGATGGCGGTGAAGCGGAGCCGCTCCAGGAGGGGCACGCGTCCGTCCTGGGCCTCGGCGAGCACCCGGGTGTTGAAGTCGAGCCAGCTGAGCTCCCGGTTCAGGTAGTGGGCCGGGTCGTCGATGGCGTCGGGGACCGGCCGAACCGCCTGCGCCAGCGCGGCGGCGGTCTGTGCCTGGGCGCCCATGTCCACCTCCAGGGTCCGGTCCGACCGGCCGCGCACGCCGCTGGGGCGCACGATCCGGCCGCGGCTCTGTTCACGATGGTGGGGTAGCATGGCCCGCGATGCAAGTGCAGGGCGCCCGCGCCGCCGCGGTGGCCGTGCTCGCCAGCGTCGGCCTGCTGGCGGCGTGCGGCCCGGCGGCCCCGGATCGGGTCGCGGGCCGAACCCCGCGCCAGGTGGCCCTCGCCGCGCAGCGGGCCGCGGCCGCCCTCTCGTACCGGGCGGCGGGCACCGTCGTCGTCGGGCTGGACACCGCCGGCCTCCAGGGGCTGACCGCGGCGGACCAGGCCGGGCTCGCCCGGCTGGGGAGCTCGCTCAGCCTCACCTACACCCTGGTCCGGGCGGCGCGCGATCAGGCGGAGCTCACCGTGGCGGCGCCCGCCCTTGGCCTGGCAACGGCGCGGGTCGTCCTCAGCGGCCGGACCCTGTACGTACAGCCCGGCGGCGCCACCTGGTACGAGACCACCCGGCCGGCGACCGCCACCGGCGCCGGGAATCTCCACCTGGGGCGGACCCTGGCGGCGGCCGCGACCCAGCTCGTCGCGCTCAGCGCGGTCGGCCCGGCGACGATCGGCGGGATCGCCACCGAGCACTTCCAGGGCGCGGCCTCCGGCGCCCGGATCACCCAGTTCCTCACCCAGGCGGTTGCGGGGATCATGGCCGCGCGGCCGTCGAGCGCCGCGTCCTCGGCGGCGCTCGACGCCCTGGTGGGGGCGATCGGCACCCCGTCGATCGCGGTCGACACCTGGGTTGCGCGGTCGACCGGGCGCCTCGCCCAGCTCTCGATGCGGCTGGCTGGCAGCCTCGACCTCACCCAGATCGTGCGGACCGTGTCCGGCCTGCTCCCGCCGTCCGGCTCCCCATCCCCGGCCGCGACCCCGACCCCCGCGACCACGCCAGCGGCCAGCCCATCCTCGGCTGGCGGGGCGGGGCTCCAGCTGCCGACGGGAAGCCTTGGGCTCACGGTGTCGCTGACGACCCGCTGGTCCGACTACGGGGCGGCGCTCCGCGTCGCGGTCCCCGCCACCGCCAAGCCGCTTCGCCAGCTCATGGGGATGCGCCCCGCTGGCTGATCCGCCGGCTCCGCCCGGCTCAGCGGCGGGCCCCGCCGGGCCGCCACCACCCGCGCCGCCGCGCCGAGCGCTCCGCGCGCGCCTGGGCGATGCCTCGCGCTCGGGCGAGCGCCTCCAGGTGATCGT
>DAHUZI010000117.1 GCA_027306595.1 Candidatus Dormiibacterota bacterium
CCGAGCTCGACGGCGGCCGACGCCCGGTGCCGACCGTGGCCGCCGTCCGGCGCCTGGTCGACCGCGCCTACGCCGACCCGGCCCTTAGCCGGGGCCTGTCGCAGGCCGGCCGGTCGCAGGCGGCGGGCGTGCCCGCGGTGCTCGGCGCGATCGGCCGAGCCCTCGACGCGCTCTTCCGTCGCCTGCCCGGCCTCGGATGGGTCGCGATCGCCGTGGCCGTGGTCGTCGGCGGCGGGGCGCTCGCCGCGGCCCGCCTCCGAGCGACCGTCCCCCGCCCCGCCCCAGCTGGCTCCGTCTCCGCTGGCGCGGCGGGGCCAGACCCCGAGGTGGTCTGGCGGAGCGCCCAGGAGGCGGCCGCGGCCGGTCGCAACCGGGAGGCGGTCCGGCTCGCGTTCCAGGCCCTGCTTCTCACGGCGCTGCACCATCACGCGCTGGCTGTGGACCCCAGCTGGACCAACAGCGAGCTCCTGGCCGCCGCGGCGACGCGGGGCGCCGTCGGCGCGCGGCTGGCGCCGCTCGTGGCGACGTTCGACCGGGTCGTGTACGGGGGAGAGGACCCGGGCCGGGAGGGGGCGGCCACGTTCGCCGGCGGCTGCCGAGCCGCGGCGGCGGCGTGGCGATGACCCGCCGGCCTCCCTGGCGGACGGGGCCGCTCCTGTGGATCGTGGGTCTCGTCGGCGCCCTCGCCATGCTGCTGGTCGTCACCCTGCCCCCGGCGTCGTCGCCGCCGGGCGACCGATCCAGCTTCGCGAACGGCCCCGCGGGCACCCTCGCCCTCGCCAGGCTCCTCACCGCGAGCGGGGACCGGGTCGAGCGCCTCACGGGCCGGGGGTTCGCGGCCGCGCTGCCCCCCGCCGGCGCTGTGGTCGAGGCCGGCCCCTCCCGCCCGTTCACCCCGGGCCAGCGCGCCGCCATGGTCGGCTACCTTCGGGCCGGAGGCACCGTCCTCTATGCGACGGCGGTGGCGGCGGTCGACCGGCCGCTCCTGGCCAGCTTGGGGGTCGACCTCGGCCCCCGGGTGCGGGCGGCGGCCGCCCGCCCGCTCCTGCCCATCGTGGCGGCGGGCGCCGGCGCGATCGATGTCGGCCGCGCCCGCCGGCTCGCGGCGGCCACCCCCGGCGTCCTCTCCCTCCTGGCCGCCCCGGCGGGGGTGGTGGGGGTGGCGGACCCCATCGGCCGCGGGCACCTCTACGTGCTGGGCTCGACCCGCCCGCTCGACAACGCGGGCCTGCGCCGGGGTGGGGATGCCGCCCTGGTCCTTGGGCTGCTGGCCCGCGCCCGCAACCGCCGGGTCGTGGTGGACGAGATCCACCACGGGTACGTCGACCGGCCCGGGAGGGGAGCCGCCGCGCTTCTCTTCGGCACCCCGCTCGGCGCGGCCCTCGTTCTCGTCCTCCTCGCCGGTCTCGTGTATGGCGCGACGGCAGGGCGGCGGCTGGGCCGGCCGCTCCCCCCGCCAGAGCGCGCGATCGTCCGCTCCACGACCGATCATCTCGAGGCGATGGCCGGGCTGTACGCTCGCACCCGTGATCGCGGTGCGGTGGCCGGCCGGGTCCGCGCCCAGCTCGAGGCGGTGGTTCGGGCGGTGACCGGCTCTGCCCCCGGGGCCGCCGACGAGGCGGTCGCGCCCGCGCTCTGGGCGCTCCAGCCCCAGGCCGCGCCGGCGGTTCTCGACACCCTGCGGTCCCTGGCCGCCTGCGAGCGGGCCCCGTGCCCGCCGGGGCGGCTGCTCGAGCTCGCCCAGCGCGCGGACGCTCTCGCCCGGCTGCTCGGTGGACCACGAGCCGCCGAGCCCTGCGGGGTCGGCGTGGGCCACCCCCAGGGGTGGGGCGGACCCGCGGCGGGGCCGGCGTGAGCCAGACGCTCCAGCAGGCGGCCGCCCAGCTCCGGGCCCAGGCGGCGCAGGTCCTGGTGGGGCCGCTCGACCTCCTCGACGACTGCCTGTGCGCCATGGTCGTGGGCGGTCACGTCCTCCTCGAGGGAGTCCCGGGAACCGCCAAGACCCTGCTCGCCAAGACGCTGGCCCGGCTGACCGACGCCCGCTTCGCCCGGGTCCAGTTCACCCCCGACCTCCTCCCCGCGGACGTGATCGGCTCGGTCGTCTACAACCAGCAGACGGCCGCATTCGAGGTGCGCCCGGGCCCGATCTTCGGCGACCTCGTGCTGGCCGACGAGGTCAACCGCAGCCCGGCCAGGACCCAGGCGGCGCTCCTGGAGGCGATGGAGGAGCTGCAGGTGACCCTCGACAACCGCCGCCACCCGCTGGGCGACCGCTTCATGGTCGTCGCCACCCAGAACCCGGTGGAATACGAGGGAACCTACCCGCTCCCGGAGGCCCAGCTCGACCGCTTCCTCCTCAAGCTGGAGGTCCCGTACCTGCCGTCTGCCGAGGAGACCCGGCTCGCGCGCCGGGTGGCGGACGGCTTCGACCCCCACGACCTCGACCGCCTTGCGTCCCGGCCCGTCATCGACCGGTCGACCCTCACCGATCTGCGCCGGGAGGTGGGGGCGGTCCGGGTCGGGGACGAGATCCTCGCCTACGCGGTTGCGATCGTGGGCGCCACCCGCCAGGCGCCGGACCTCGCCCTCGGCGCCAGCGCCCGGGGCACCGTCGCCCTGGTGCGATGCGCCAAGGCCCGGGCCGCCCTGGCCGGCCGCGACTACTGCCAACCCGAGGACGTGAAGGGGATCGCCGTGGCGGCGCTCCGGCACCGGGTGATGCGCCGACCCGAGGCCGAGATCCAAGGGGTGGGGGAGGTCCAGGCGATCGAGCGCGTTCTGGCCCAGGTCCCGGTCCCACGCTGAGCCCCAGGGTCAGAGGGGGCCGTGACCGGGCGCGCGCTGGGGCTGGTCGCGGCGCCCGTCGCCCTCCTCCTCGCCGGGACCGCCGTTCCCTGGCTCGCCGGCGTGGCCGTGGTCGTGGCTGCCGGGCTGGCCCTCGCCTGCCTCGCGGACCATCGGCTGGCGCCCGCCGCCGCTGCCTATCGGATCGCGCGCGAGCACGCCCCCCGGCTGTCGATCGGCGTCCCCAACCCGGTCGACCTGGTGGTGGGGAGCCGGAGCCCGCGGGCGACCCGCGTGCTCGTGCGCGACGAGGCGGCGCCCGGGCTCATGCCCCAGCCGCCGCTCTTCCGCGCTCGCGTCCCTGCCCACGGCGCGGTCCGCTGCCGCTACTGGCTGGTCCCCACGCGCCGCGGCCGCTACCCACTCGGCCGGGTCGTCGTGCGGGCGACGGGCCCGCTCGGCCTCTGGACCCGCCAGGTGGCGCGCCCGCTTGCCGGGGAGCTGCGCGTGTACCCGGACCTGACGCCCGTGCGCGCCGACCTCGAGCGCCGCCGTCGGGGCGAACCGATCGTCCCGGGGGCTCGGCGCGGACTTCGGGCGGGCCAGGGGCTGGAGTTCCGCGGCGTCCGCGAGCAGGCCGACGGCGACGACCTGCGGCTCGTCAACTGGCGTGCCACGGCCCGCATGGGCCGCCTCATGGTCACCGAGCACCAGCTGGAGCGGGCCCAGACCGTCTGGGTCCTGCTCGACTGCGGACGGGCGATGCAGGGCGGGGTGGACGGGCTCCAGAAGCTGGACCACGCCTGCAACGCGGCGCTCCTGTTCGCCCACGTCGCCCTCCGCGGTGGCGACCGGCTCGGCGTGTTCGCCTTCGCCGACCGGCCCGGCGCCCTCCTCATGCCCGGGGCGGGCCCCGCCCAGCTCCGGCGCACCCTCGAGCTCCTCTTCGAGCTCCGGGCCCGGCCGGTGGAGTCGGACGCCGCCGGGGCCTTGGCGCACTGGCGCCGACTTCAGGGACGTCGGGCGCTGGCGGTGTGCTTCACGGACCTCGTCGACGAGGCGGGGGCGACCCGGCTGGACACGGCCCTCGCCGGGGTTCGACCGCGTCATCTCGTCCTGGTCGCCACCCAGCAGGACCCCGTCCTCGGCCGGGCGGCCTGGGCGCCGCCGCGGTCGGAGGCGGCACTCTACCGGCGAGCCGCCGCCCTGGCCGCCCTGGCCGAGCGCGACCGCGGCCTGGCGCTCCTGCGCCGGCGCGGGATCCTCACCCTGGACAGCGCCGCTCCCGCCCTGGCGCCGTCGGTGGTCAGCCGGTACCTGGAGCTGAAGGCCCTGGGCCGGCTGTGACGGCCACCGGGCTCAGGGCCGGCTCGGGCTCGAGCGCCTCCAGGGCGGTGATGACCTGGCGGGTGATGACCGTTGGGGTGGAGGCGCCGGCGGTGACGCCGACCCTGCGGCATCCCGCGAACCACTCGGGCCGGAGGTCGCTGGCGGTGTCGACGAGGAAGGCCGGGCGTGCGGCGTGCTCCTGGATCACCTGGACCAGCCGCTGGGTGTTGCTGCTGCGCGCGCTGCCGACCACGACCACCGCGTCACAGCTCGCCGCGGCCGTCACCGCCGCCTCCTGGCGTTCCTGGGTCGCATTGCAGATCTCGTTGTGGACCTCGATCGCGGGGAAGCGCTCCTGGAGCCGGGCGATGATCGCCCGGGTGTCCCACAGCGAGAGGGTCGTCTGGGTGGTCACCGCCAGCCGGCCCGGGGGAAGGTGGAGGGCGTCGACCTCGGCCACGGACTCCACGAGGTGGATCCGATCGGGCGCCTCGCCCAATACCCCCTCCGGCTCCGGATGCCCGCGCTTGCCCACATACACGATGGTGTATCCGTCGTCCGCCAGCCGGCGGACGAGGTCGTGGGTGCGGATGACGTCGGTGCAGGTGGCGTCGACCGTGTGCAGCCCCCGCGCCCGGGCCTGCGCCCGGACCGCCGGCGAGACCCCGTGGGCGGTGAAGATGACCGTGCCCTCGCGAATCGACTCGAGCCCCTCGAGGCGGCTGGTGGCGTCCACGAGGCGGACGCCCGACTCGGCGAGCTCGGTGGTCACGTGCTCGTTGTGGACCAGGTACCCGAGCATGGCGATCGGCTCGCCCTGGCGCTCGGCCCCCACCCGCCGGGCAGCCCGGATCGCCTCGACCACGCCGTGGCAGTAGCCGCGCGGGACGATCCGCACCACCTCCACGCCGCGATCGTAGCAGCCGGTCCGAGCCGGGACCCGCCCCCCTCGGCGGCGCCCACCGCTAGGGGCCGTCCGCCGATGCCGGCCCGACGTCGGTGGGGCGCGGGTGCGCGGGATCGTCCCCGGGCCGGTCGCCGCCCCGGCCGGCGCCGAGCAGCCACCCGTACAGAAGGCCTCCGCTCACGAGGCCGACCGCGAGCTTGGCGGGGACCGGCAGGGCCGAGGGGGTGACGAACCCCTCGACCACCCCCGCCACGACCAGCAGGCAGGCGGCTCCCGCAGCGAGCCGGGCCGCGGGCCCGGCCGCCGCGGCCAGCGCCGCTCCCCGGGTCTGGAGGCCCGGACGTAGCCAGGCGTCGCCCAGCCGCAGCCCCGCCCCGGCGGCGGTCACGATCACGGTCAGCTCGATCACGCCGTGGGGGACGATGAGGGCCCAGAACTGGGCGTCGAGGCCGCCGGCGTGGGATGCCTCCGCCAGCGTGCCCACCTGAAAGCCGTTGAGGAGCAGGACTAGGACGGTGGGGATGCCGGCCACCAGCCCGAGTCCGAACGCAATCAGTGCGACCCGGATGTTGTTCTGGATGACCAGGGCGCTGAGGGGCGACGCCAGGCTGCCCGACAGGGCGGCCGGATTGCCGAGGTGGCCGGCGGCGATGCCGGCCCGGACGCTGGCGGGCACGAGCTGGGGGAGATCGGGGCAGAGCGCGACCGCCGCCCAGCCGGCAGCGAAGCCGACCACAAGCGTCGATGCCGCCGCCCCCACGTACCGGCCGTGGGCGCGGAAGAGCCGGGGTAGACCGACGGCAAAGAACCCTCCCAGGTCCCGAAGGCGGGTGGGCGGGGCCCGGTACAACAGCGGTTGGGCCCGGACGAGGAGCTGGGTCAGCTCCGCCACAAGCGGATCCCCCGGATAGTCGCGGGCCGCGATCGCGAGATCGGTGCTGGTGGCGCGGAGGAGCGCGGCCAGGCGGTCGGCGTCGGCCGCGGTAGCCCGGGCGACGCGGGTCCCGCGCAGCCGCGCGGCGAGGTCGCCGAGCTCCCGCCAGAACGGGCGGCGCTCCGCGACGAACGCCTCGATCGGGGTCACCGACGGCGCAGCCGGCACGCGGCGCTGGGGGGCGCGACCGGGATCCCGGCGCTACGATCCGGCCGGGCGATGGTGGACCAGGTTTCGATCCGCACCCCGGAGCACGTGACGCTCGACGTGCCGGTCGCCGGGATCGGGTCACGCTTCCTCGCGGCGCTCCTCGACACCCTGGTGATCGCCATGATCGAGGTGCCGCTCCTGTTCGCGGTCCTGGCCCTGGCCGACTCGGCATCGCATCCGGGGGCGGCCGGTCCCCTCCTCATCGTCCTCGTCGTCGTGGCCTCCCTGGTCCCGATCGCCTACTACGTCGCGCTGGAGCTCACGACCGATGGCCGCTCCCTGGGCAAGATGGCCGTCGGGCTCCGGGTCGTCAGGCTCGACGGGGTCCCCGTGGGGGCGACGGAGTCGCTCGTCCGCAACATCGTGCGCCTGATCGACTTCCTCCCGGTCGCCTACGGCGTCGGCGTCTGCACCATGTTCGTGGCCCGCGGCTCGAGGCGGCTCGGCGACCTCGCCGCCGGCAGCGTCGTGATCCGCGAGCGGACCGCGCTGGCCGAGCCCGGAGGGTCGCGCGGGCAGGCCCCCGCCCTCACCGTCGACGGACCGGGCGACCGCATCGCCGGTGCCGAGCGGGGCGGGGCGGTGGAGCTGGCCTTGGTGCGCGCCTTCCTGGTCCGGTCCGATCTTGCCCCCGATCGTCGGCGGGGCCTCGCCGCCCAGATCGCGGCCGGGCTCTGCCGTCGTTGGGGGGTCGACCCCGAGGCGCGGGGCACGGAGGCGGCCGACCGCTGGCTCGAGCGCGTCTACCTCCAGCTCCATGCCCGGCTGTACCCTGGGGCGGAGCGCACCGCCCTCCCCGGCGCCGCGGCGGCGGGGGCGCCGGACCCCATCCCCCGCGGAGGATGACCCACTGCGATTCGTGCCGGTCCACCGCCACGGCGCCGCCAGGCGGGATCGCCCGGCGGAGACGGCTGGGCCTCGGACGCCATTGCGCCCCCACCTTCCCGCCACCCGGTGACGAACCGTGCCCGCGCCGAGCGGGGCGCACCTGTCGGCGTCCGCGCGCTGACCGGGCCCACCCGGGTGCTGATGGTCGTCTTCGGTGGACGGGGCACGCGCCGCGGCACCGGCGGCCTTCCTCCGGGCGGGCTGGCGATCGGGCAGCCGAGCTCGATCCGGGGGCGCCTGCCCGGCGCTGACCCGACTCCGTGATCGCCGGCCGGCGCTGGGCGCTGGCGACCGCCCTGGCAGGCCTGGGCGTCGTCGCAGCCGGCGCCCCGCCCCCGGGCGTCCCCACGCGGCCGGCGTGGATTCCGGCCGCTGGCGTGGCGCGGTTGGCGGCCCGACTCCTCGACGCCGCCCGCCCGCCCAGGTGCCGGATCCAGCTGGAGATGTATGAACTCGGCAGCGTCGGGCTGGTGGGCGACCTCCTCGCCGCGCGCCGGCGCGGCTGCGCGGTCCAGGTGACGGTGGACGGGACGGAGGGGCAGTCGGTGATGTCCGCGAGCCGGCTGCGGCGCGGTGGGGTCGACGTCCGCCTCGCCCGCCTCGTCGGCGCCATCGACCACGTGAAGGCGCTCGTGGTCGACGGCCGCGCCGCGCTGCTGGGCGGGGTGAACTGGGGGACGGAGTCGGGCGACACCACCGACGCCGACCTCTACCTTCCCGACGATCCGATCCTGGCCGGGCGCCTGGCGGCCGACTTCGCCGACCCCGGCGCGCGCGTCACGGCCGCTGCCCAGGGCGCCGAGGCCCTGACCGGTCCCGCGATCGAGGCCGCCTTCACGCGCCTGGTGCGGCGGGCGCGGGGCACGGTGCTCCTGCTGGCGAACTACTGCACCGCGTACGCGGTGCAGGACGCTCTCGCCGCGGCGGCGGTGCGCGGCGTGCGGGTCGAGGTTCTGCTGAACCGTTCCGCCTATGGCGCCGGGGGCGCCGCGCGCTGGTTGAGCGCCCACCGGGCCCGCGTCAGGTGGGCGACCGGCCCGTACCTGCACGCCAAGGTCCTTCTCACCGCCGGCGGGGGGCTGGTCGGGAGCGCGAACTGGTCCTACAGCGGGATGGCCTTCAATCGCGAGCTGGACGCCGAGATCCCCGGGCCGGTGCTGGCCGGCGCCTGGGCCTGGGGGAGCGCCGCCTGGGCCCGCGGTATCCCCGCCTGACCGCCGCGCCGGGGACCGCGCGTCAACGGGCGCGGTCGACCGATGGGTCGGCCGGCGCGCGGTCGCGCCGTGCGGGCCGGCCCCGCTCCCCGCTGTTGGGCTGCCGGGCGCGGGCCCTGCGAGCCGGGGGATCGGCGGCGCGCTGCGGGGCGAGCCCCGGCTCC
>DAHUZI010000128.1 GCA_027306595.1 Candidatus Dormiibacterota bacterium
GGGCGACGCGCCGCCGGCCGCGCCCACGCCGCGGGCCCGGTCGGCCGCGGGGACGCGGGCGGCGGCCCGAGTAGAGTCGGGCCGGTGGTGGAGGGCACCGGGGCCCCGCGGGTCGAGGATCGCCTGGGGCGTCGGCTGGCCGACCTTCGGGTGTCGGTCACCGATCGCTGCAACTTCCGCTGCGGCTACTGCATGCCCCGGACCGTGTACGGGCCCGGCTTCCGCTTCGCCCCCCGAGCCGAGATCCTGACCTTCGAGGAGATCACCCGGCTGGTGGGCCTCGCCACCGACCTTGGGGTGCGCAAGGTCCGGCTCACCGGCGGCGAGCCGCTCCTGCGCCGCGACCTCGAGCGGCTGGTGGCCCAGCTGGCGGCGCTCCCGCTCGTGTCGGACCTGGCACTGACCACCAACGGGAGCCTGCTGGCCCAGAAGGCGGCACGGCTGCGGGCGGCCGGACTCGGCCGGGTCACGGTGAGCCTGGACAGCCTGGATCCCCAGGTCTTCGCCCGGATGAACGACGTGGCGGTCCCCCTCGCCGCGGTCCTCGAGGGGATCGCGGCGGCCCGGGCGGCGGGCTTCGGTCCGGTCAAGCTCAACATGGTCGTCCGCCGCGGCCTCAACGACGACGGGATCCTCGAGGTGGCCGAGTACGCCCGCCGGGAGGGTCACCACCTGCGCTGCATCGAGTACATGGACGTGGGCCACACCAACGGCTGGCGGCTGGAGGAGGTGGTCCCCGCCGGTGAGATCCGCGCCCGGATCGCGGCGGTCCACCCGCTGGAGGCGGTGCCGCCCCGGAACCCCGCGGACGTGGCCCGCCGTTACCGCTACCGGGATGGGCTCGGCGAGGTCGGGGTGATCGCGTCCGTCACCCAGCCCTTCTGCGGCGCCTGCACCCGTGCCCGCCTCTCCGCGGAGGGCCGCCTGTACACGTGCCTGTTCGCCAGCCAGGGGCTGGACCTTCGGGCGCCGGTGCGGGCCGGGGCCGGCGACGACGAGCTGCGGGCGCTCCTCGCCGGCACCTGGCGGGCCCGCGTCGACCGCTACTCGGAGCTGCGGTCGAGGGCCACGCCCGCCGACCCCCGGCGGGTGGAGATGTCGACCGTCGGGGGCTGAGGGCGGGGTCAGGCGGCGGCGGGCGGCCGCTGCATCGCGATCAGGCGGGGCCCGCGGCCGAGCCGCTGTTCGCCCGCCACCTGGAAGCCGAGCCGGCCGTAGAACTGGACGTCCGCCTCGGTGGCGGTGTGGAGGCAGGTGAGGACCTGCTCCTGGTCGCTGCGGGCGAGCCCCTTGCGGACCAGCGCCGAGCCCAGGCCCTGGCGCTGGCGCTCGGGCTCGGTGCCGAGGATGGAGAGGTAGCGGTAGGGCGGCGGCGGCAGCTGCTGCATCACCTGGCCGAAGGCGGCCGCGATCGCGGGCAGCCGGGCGCCGAACACCCGCAGCGCGCCCGCGGTCAGCCGCAGCTGGGCGAGAGCCCGGCCACCGGCAGGGCGCGGGTGGGGCTGGGGCGCGATCCAGAGCGCCGCCGCCGCGCCCGAGTCGGCCACCACCAGCTCGCCCCCGGTGAGGCGGCTCGAGCGCAGCTCCCAGGCGATCATCCGCTCCAGCCGACGCGCCCGCCCTTCAGGGTCCGGGAAGAGCCAGCCGGTGGTTGGGTCGGCGAGGAAGGCGCGGGCCAGCATCCGCGCCAGCTCCGGGATGTCAGCCGGTCCACCGGCCCGCAGCTCCGCCGCGGCGGGAGGGGCGATGGGGTGGGCGCCGGCCAGACGCCGCTCAGCCGGGCGGCGGCTCGAGGAGCATGGTCTCCTCGGTCAGCGGGTAGTCGAAGGCGAGGAGCTGGGCCCTTCGGTCCGCGACCCAGCGGGCGAACACCTGGTGGAGCGGGTGGGGGAAGTAGGCGGCGAGATCGCCCGCACTGGCGAACTCGGTGAGGAGGCTGACCTGATGGCCCTGAGAGCGGCCGCTGACGTCCCGCCCGAAGCGCACCCGTCGGAGGCCGGGAACGGCCCCAACCCAGGCCGCGATCTGCCGCCGCATCGCAAGAACGTCGTCGTCGCTCAGCGCCTCGGGGAAGCGGAACAGCACCAGGTGCTGGACCGGCGCAGGGGTCTCGGACATCAGGTGCGCTCCACCGTCAGGGGGCGCGCCCGACCTGCCCCCTCGCCGCCGACCCGGGCCGTCCGGGCGCGCCGGTGCGTGAGGACGGTGGCGACGACCTCGGGGCGGAGGCCGCTGCCCGAGCACGGGGCGCGGTCGAGGGGCTCCACCGCCTGACGGAGGACCGCGGGCAGCGGCGGCGCGGCCTCGGAGGGCGCTGCCGGCCGGCACGGTGCTGGGCCAGCCGGTCCCGTCGGGATCGGTCCGCCGGGCCTGGCGGCCGGAGAGGACCGTGGCCTCGAGACCGGCGCGGGAGCGGGCCCCAGGGTCCAGCCCGCTGCGAGATGGTCAGCCCGCACCGCCCGGGGGGCCCGCTGGCCGCTCGCGTGGCCCAGGTCGGCTGGGACCCGGCTGGCGACCGGCGCCCAGGGCAGGGTCCTTGCGGGTGCGGCGTCGGGCGGCCGCACCACGTCCGTCGACTCCCGGAAGACGCCCGCCGCGCCCAGGGGCCGGTCGGTCAGCGGGGTCGCGGCCATCTTGGGCTCCTTGCGGGGGCAAACGAGACCGGGCGTGCAGCCGTCGGCGGGCTCTTGGCGCCGGCGGCGTGGGGGGCAAGACCCCCTGGAATCCGCCGGGCGCCTTCGGCCGCGGGCCAGCAGACGGCGACCAGCCAGTCGTCCGCGGAGTGTAGGGCGGTGCCGGCCGCCTCCGCATCCTCCAGCCGCACCTGCCCGCAGTCGGTGCCCGGGTTGCCCGCCGGCGCGACGCGGGCGCCGGTCCCGGTGTTAGGTGCGCGGTTCGCGGATCCCCCGAGCCGGCGGTCGGCCAGCGTCACCGCGTCGGGCGGCGGGGTCCCGCCGCGCTCGAGCGAGGCGATGCGCTTCGCCCAGCGGGGAGCGGACGCGGCCGGCGATGGCGGGAAAGGGGCGTGGATTGTCAGAGGACTTGCCGGTCGCCACCGTCGCCGCATAGAGTGCAGATCGCGGTTCGCCCGACAGCCTGCGGGTGCGGGCGGGGCGCGCGGCTCGGGGGTGCGCGTCATGGCGCAGGACGGGTGACGCCGCGACCAGTCAGGCGGACGAGTGGTCCGGGAGCGGGGTGAGCAGGATGAGTGCCACGACGTCGTACTTCGCTGAGCCCGAAGCGCTGCCGCCCCCGGACCGGCCCGGACGCTTCGTCGACCTGGCCACGGACGTGTCCCCCGTGAGCTTCGCCCCCGGACTCGAGTTCCGTCCCGTCCTCGGCCAGGGGGTCCTGGTGATGGCGGTGTCCTTCGGGCCCCACGCCGAGGCGCCGCGGCATGCTCACGACGAGGAGCAGATCACGGTGGTGGTCGAGGGCGAGCTCGAGTTCGACCTTGGCGACGAGACCCGGCGGCTCACCCCCGGGATGGTGGTGGTGATCCCGCCGCGGGTCCCCCATGCCGCCCGTACCCGGGGCACCGCGTGCCTCGAGTACGACACGTTCTGCCCCCCGCGGCGGGCGCTCCTGGACCTGGCCGGGGCCAGCGTCGAGCCGAGGGTCGACGGCCCGGGCGCCTGAGTGGAGCTCGGCCTCGGCGGACGGCGGGCGGTGGTGACCGGGGGCTCCCGGGGACTCGGGGCCGCGATCGCCGCCGAGCTGGCCCGGGAGGGGGTGGCGCTGGCGCTGTGCGCGCGCGACCGAGCGGCGCTCGAGCGCGAGGCCGACGCTCTGCGGGCGGGGGGGGCCACGGTGTTCGCCCAGGTCGCCGACGTCACCCGGGCCGACGAGATCTCGGCCTTCGTCGACGCCGCGGCCGGCGCGCTCGGGGGCCTCGACATCCTGGTGAACAACGCTGGGCGCGCCCACCCGGGGTCGTTCGCCAGCCTCACCGACCAGGATTGGAAGGACGATCTCGACGTCAAGCTCTTCGCCCAGATCCGCTGCGCCCGGGCCGCCCTCCCGCACCTGGGCGCGGGTGGCGTCGGCGCGATCATCAACATCAACGCGGTGTTCGGCCGTCAGCCCGACCCTACCTTCTTCGCCACCACCGTGGACCGGGCCGCCTGTCACGCTTTCAGCAAGGCGCTGGCGATGGAGGTCGCCCGCGACGGGGTGAGGGTCAACAGCGTGAACATCGGCTTCGTCGTGACCCCGCAGTGGCGGACCGTCCACCAGCGGCGGGCGCCGGAGCTCGACGAGGGGGAGTTCTTCCGCCGGCTGGCGGAGCAGGAGGTGCCGATGGGCCGCTTCGGCGAGCCCCACGAGGTGGCCGGACTCGTCGCCTTCCTGGCCAGCCCGCGGGCCAGCTACATCACCGGAGCCTCGATCGACGTGGCCGGCGGGATGGGGAGGTACGTATGAGCGAGCCAGCCGAGACCGCCTACTTCCAGGGGGCCTTCGTGCCCCGGGCCGAGGCGCGGATCCCGATCGACACCCACGCCTTCAACTACGGCACCGGCTGCTTCGAGGGGATCCGGGCCTACTGGAACCCCGACCAGGAGCGGCTCTATGCCACCCGGCTCCGCGACCACATGGTCCGACTGGCGCGGTCGGCCCGGATCCTCGGCCTCGGCCTGGATCCCGCGCTCGACCCTGACCGGCTGTCGGCGATCGCGCTCGAGCTCCTTGTTCGCAACGGTCACCGGGAGGACACGTACATCCGCCCGATCGTCTACAAGTCCGGCGCCACCATCAAGGTCGCGCTCGAGGGGATCGCCACCGACTTCTGCTGCTTCACCCAGCCGATGGGCGCATACCTCGACATCCACAAGGGGCTGCAGCTCACGGTCTCGGCCTGGCGCCGCATCGACGACAACGCCATCCCCGCCCGGGCCAAGCCCACCGGCGCCTATGTCAACGCGGCCATCGCCTCCGACCAGGCGCGCCGGCTCGGCTTCGACGAGGCGATCATGCTGACCGGCGACGGGCACGTCGCCGAGGCGTCCTCCGCCAACCTCTTCCTGGTCCAGGACGGGGTCCTCGTCACCCCCGCCGTGTCGGACGACCTCCTGGTCGGGATCACCCGCGACTCGGTGCTCCAGCTCGCGGGCCGCGAGGGGATCCCGGTGGTCGAGCGGCGGGTCGACCGCAGCGAGCTCCTCGCCGCGGACGAGTGCTTCCTCTGCGGCACCGGAGTCCAGGTCGCCCCGGTCACCGGGATCGACGGGCGGGTGGTGGGCGATGGGCAAATGGGCCCGATCACCGCTCGGGTCCAGTCCCGCTACCTCGCCGTCGTCCGCGGAGAGGTCGCCGACTTCCCGCAGTGGCGGACCCTGGTGGGCCCGGCGGGTGCGCCGGCGGTGGCGGCCAGCCTCACGACCGCGGGGCCGCCGTGAGCGCCCCTGAGAGGGGGCCGTGGCCGTGGCCCGGGTGACCCTTGTCGACGAGGCCGAGGCCACCGGGTTGGTCAAGGAGGTCTACGACGACATCCTGGAGACCCGCCAGCTGGCCCGGGTCCCCAACTACTGGAAGGCGCTCGCCCACCGGCCCGAATACCTCGCCGAGACCTGGCGGAAGCTGAAGGCGGTGATGACCGAGGGGGCCCTCGACCGCCGCACGAAGGAGATCATCGCGGTGGCGGTCTCGGCCACCAACAGCTGCGACTACTGCCTTGCCAGCCACACCGACGCCCTGCGCAGCCTGGGATTCGACGACGCCGCCCTGGTGGAGCTGATGGCGGTGGTGGACTTCTTCAACGGCTCCAACGCGGTGGCGTCGGGGCTCGACATCGACTATGAGCCGCCGGTGCCGCGCGCCGCGGGCCCGTCCGCGGCGGGATGATCGACAGCCACTGCCATCCGATCGCCGCAGCCGGTGGTTCCCTCGACTTGAGCGCCGTCGGCCTCGACATCGAGGCGGGGGCCGAGGCCGACCAGCGCCGGCGGCGGCTGGGGCCGGGCCGGCTCTGGCATGAGCTCCTCCAGGTCCGGCTGGCGGCGCACCTGGGCTGCGCGGTGGAGGGGCTGGCCGAGGCCAGGGCCGAGGCCAGCCGCGACTGGCCCGCCTACGTCCGCCGGCTCTTCCGCCACGCAGAGCTCGAGGGGCTCGTCGTCGACCCGGGGTGGGGCGGGCACGCGACGGCCGGTCTGGCGGTGACGGCCGCCGCCGCCGGGGTGCCGATCCGCCCGATCCTGCGGCTGGAGCCGGTCCTCGACAGCGCCATCGCCGAGGGGGCGACCGCCTGGGAGTGCGCGACCGCGCTGGAGGCGGCGGTCCGGGAGGCGGCGGCGGAGGGCTACCGCGGGCTGAAGTCGATCGCCGCCTACCGCACCGGCCTGGCGATCGACCCGTCGGCCGACCTGGGGCGCGCCGAGGCCTCGCTCCGCCGGGACCGCGACCTGCCCGTCCGGCGGCGCGGCAAGGCCTGCCGCGACTGGCTGCTCCGGGCGGCGCTGGGCTGGGCGGCCGACCTCGACTGGCCGGTCCAGATGCACACCGGGTTCGGCGACTCGGAGCTCCGGCTCGCCGAGGCCAACCCGCTCCTCCTCGACGACCTCTTGCTGACGTCCGAGGGGCGGGGGGCGACCGTGGTGCTGATCCACGGCGGCTATCCCTGGCACGAGGCGGTGGCCCATCTCGCCACCGTCCGCCCCAACGTGTATGCCGAGTGCTCGCTCGTCCCCCTGTTCGCCCCTGGGCTGGTCGCCGACCGCCTCCTGCGCATCCTCGAGCTGGCCCCGGCGGCCAAGGTCCTGCTCGGCACCGACGGCCACGGCCAGCCCGAGACCCACTGGTTCGCCGCCCGCACCCTCCAGGACGCGTTCTGCGCCGTGCGCGACCGCTGCCACGCCCTGGGCGCCCGCCCCAGCTGGGTGGATGAGGTCGAGACCGCGATCTTCCGGGCCAACACCGCCCGCCTCTATGGCCTCTGAGCCCCCGGCCGGCGAGCCCATCGGCGCTCCGACGATGGCGGACGTCCTCGCAGCCCGGCTCCGGATCCGCCCCCACCTGGACCCCACCCCGCTTCACCAGTGGCCGGGGCTGAGCGAGCTCACCGGGGCCGACGTCTGGGTCAAGCACGAGACCTGCCAGCCGATCGGCGCCTTCAAGGTCCGGGGCGGGGTCAACCTGCTGGTCAGCCTGGACCCGGCGACCCGGGCCCGGGGGGTCGCCTGCGCCTCGACCGGCAACCATGGGCAGTCGGTCGCCTGGGCGGCCCGGCGCTTCGGGGTGGCCGCCACCGTGGTCGTGCCCGAGGGGGCCAACCCGGTCAAGGTCCGCGCCATTCGCCAGCTGGGCGCGCAGGTGCTCGCGGTCGGCCGGGACTTCGACGAGGCGCGCCAGGCCTGCGAGGCCAGGTGCCGGGCCGACGGCACCCGCTACATCCACTCCGGGGACGAGCCGCTCCTCATCGCCGGGGTCGCGACCGCCGCCCTGGAGGTCCTCGAGGCGGCGCCGGCGCTCGAGGTCCTCTTCGTCCCGGTCGGCGGCGGGACCGCCGCCGCCGGCGCCTGCCTGGTCGCCGCCGCCCTGGCGCCGAGCTGCCAGGTGATCGGGGTCCAGGCCGCCCAGGCCCCCGCCGCCTACCGGTCCTGGCGGGCCGGCGCCCTGCTCGAGGACCGGATGGCGACCGCGGCCGAGGGGCTCGCCACCCGCACCGCCTTCCGGCTGCCCCAGGGGATCCTGCGCGCCCACCTCGCCGACTTCGTCCTCGTCGAAGAGGCGGAGCTGGCCTCGGCGATGCGGGCGATGCTCGAGCACACCCGCACCCTGGCGGAGGCCGCCGGCGCCGCCCCCCTGGCGGCGATGCTGGCCGACCCCCAGCGCTGGCGGGGCCGGCGCGTTGGGCTCCTGTGCACCGGTGGCAACGTGACCCTGGAGCAGCTGCGGGCGCTGCTCGGGTAGCCCGGGTGGGGCCGCCCGCTCCGGGGCGGAGCGGCACCCGGGGCGCCGGCTCTCGAGCAGGCGAGGGGGCGTGCTCCCACGCCTCCTCGCCTGTCAACGACGACGCTGGTGCCTGCCCGCCACGGACTCGCCGACCCGGGCGCCTCGGCTCCAGCCCGGTCCGGGTCGATGACCTGACCGCGAGGTTGCCGGGGCGCCCGCGCCCGTCATCGGGGTCCGGGGAGCGGAAGGACGGCTCGCCGCCCGGCGCTCCGCGGCGCCGCCCGGGGTCAGGTCGCGATGGTCATGATCGCCTGGCGGGCGGGGTAGCCGGGCTTCCGGTTCCCTTGCCGAGCTCGCTGGGCGGTTCGCGCCGGTGGCGCGTGCGCATCGGCGCCGGGGCCGGTTGGTCCCCCCAAGCGCCCTCTGCGAAGGCCTCGATGCAGACCGCCCCGCGCGGCCCCACCTCGGCCGCGTGCCAGGTCCCGGCGGGAAGGTCGAGCCAGTCCCCTTGACACAGGGCCCGGGTACCGACCTCGAGCGTGAACACGATCGAGCCGGCGACGCAGGCCAGCCGCTTGGCCGCCGGGTGCGCGTGCCAGGGGAACCGGGTTGCCGGTCCCGCCGCCCAGCGGCTGGGGTCCAGCCCGAGGCGGCGCAGCTGCCGGGCCGCGACGCCATCCGTGCTCACTCGTAGAAGTCGGGCGCCTTGCGGACGGTCCGCCACTGCTCAGCGTCGTGGCCGTGGAAGACGGTCGCGCCCCAGGCGGTGGCGCGCTCCATGAGCGCGAGCGCGCTGGCCCGGGCCGCGACCGGATCCTGCTGTCCCGCCCAGTTGTCGTAGCGCAGGTTGTCGGCGCTGTAGATGGCGTCGCCGCAGATCACGAACGTCGCCGATCCCGGGAGCGCCACCCGCACCGACTGGTGTCCGGGCACGTGCCCGGGGGTGGGCCACACGAGGAGGCCGTCGCCGAGGTCCGTCTCGCCGTCCAGGAGGTTGTAGCGCAGGCCCGGCAGCCGCCAGTACTGGTTCGGGTAGCTGGGATGGTCGGTGGCGGCGGCCACCTGCTCGCGCTGGACGTGGAAGGTGGCGTGGGGGAAGGCGTCGTTGTTGCCGGCGTGGTCGAAGTGGAGATGGGTGTTGATGACGTCGGTCACGTCCGCTCCCCGCAGCCCCAGCTGGGCCAGCCGGTAGTCGATGATGTCCTCGGTCCGCATCACCGGCCGGAGCACGGCGGCCAGGTCGGTGCCCCCCCAGGTCCGGTCGGGGTCGTCGACGTGGCTGCGGTGGATGCCGGTGTCAATGACGACCGTGCGCCCGGCGTCGGTGCGCAGGAGGTAGCCGACGATCGGGATGTGCACACGCTCCCCGTCGTGGAGGCCGGGGGTGAGCACCCGCCCCCGGTCGCAGCAGCACTCCCCGAGCGGCAGGACGTAGAGGCGGGCCATGGCGGGGCTCCTTCGGGCCGGGCGGCGGGCCTCGCAGGGGCCCGGCGGCGGTGGCCGCCGGCCGCATCCTACCCCTTGGGGTCCCGTATCGGCGCCGGGTGCCGTCCTCCGCGGCGGCGCGCGCCGAGCGGCCGGGCCAGCCGGCGCTCGCGGACACCCGGCGCCACCGGATGCTCCTCGAGCTCGCCGGGCTCCAGCCGTTCGAGGCGGACAGCTGGGCAGGCCAGCGGGTCCGGGTCGGCGAGGCCGAGATCCAAGTTGTCCGGCCGGTGCCCCGCTGCGGGGCGACCCAGCAGGATCCCGCGACCGGCCGCTTCCCGCTACCGACCCTGCGGCACCGCCTTCGCCAGCGTGGCCCGGGCCCCGACGGGCGCTCCGTTCACCTGGGCACGTACGGGGAGGTGGTCCGCCCCGGGTGGATGGCGGTCGGGGACCCGGTCGAGCCGGGGTCGGCGGGGCCGGCGGGGCCGGGCTGAGGGCGGGCCGCCGATCCGGCCCGGTTCAGGGGAGCTGGGGCCGCCGCCGGCCGGCTCCGGTCGCCTCCTCGAAGGCCCGGGCGAGCTGGAGGACTCCGAGTTCGTCGCGGGGCCGGCCCACGATCTGGATGCCGACCGGGAGCCCGGTCGCGCTGAAGCCCGCTGGCACGGCGGCGACCGGCAGGGCGAGCGGGCTCAGCCAGAAGCACGAGCGCATCCAGTCGAGGTAGTCGGCCATCGCCACCCCCTCGATCGCGCGCACCCAGGGGGTGTCAGCGCTGAAGGGGAGGACCTGGCTGACCGGCAGCACCAGGAACTCGTGGCGGGCGAAGAAGGCCCCGACCCGCGCGACCAGGCGGCTGCGCTGTCCCTCGGCCCAGGCGAGGTCGGCGGCGGTGACGGTGCGCCCGTAGGCGATGTTCTCGCGGACCATCGGGGCCACCCGCTCGTCCTCGGCGCCGACCAGCGGGCCCAGGCTGGCGGCGACCTGCCACCCGCGCAGCACCCGGAAGATCCGATCGGCGCCGTCGAGGTCCGGCTCGTCCTCGGCCACCGAGCAGCCCAGCCGCTCGAGCACCTGCCGCTGGTCGCGGAAGACGGTGAGGACCTCGGGCTCGAACGGGAGGCCGAGGTCCTCACCGAACGCCACCCGGACCCCCCCGACGTCGCGGCGGAGGTCGCGGTCGAAGACCCGCCCGGGCTCGCTGAGCGCGGTCGGGGCGCGGGGGTCGGGCCCCGCCATCACGCTGAGGAGGAGCGCGACGTCGTCCACGGTCCGGGCCATCGGGCCCATCACCGACAGGTCGAAGAACGCCCACGTGGTCGGCAGGTCAGGGATCCGGCCCGGGCTCGGGCGCAGGCCCACGACGTTGCAGAAGCTGGCGGGGTTGCGCAGCGAGCCCCCCATGTCGCTGCCGTCGGCGATCGGGATCATGCCGGTCGCCAGCGCCGCCGCCGCCCCCCCGCTGCTGCCGCCGGCGGTCCGATCCAGGTCGTAGGGGTTGCGGGTCGCGCCGAAGAGCCGGTTGTGGGTCTGGGAGCCCATCCCGAACTCGGGGGTGTTGGTCTTGCCGACCATCACGGCGCCCGCGGCCCGGATCCGCTCGACGATCAGGTGGTCGCGGGCCGGGACCACGTCCCGGCAGAGGAGCGAGCCGAAGGTCGTGCGCACCCCTCGGGTCTCGACCAGGTCCTTGTGGGCGATGGGCAGGCCGTGGAGCGGTCCCACCGGCCCCTGGCGGACGATCGTCTCGTCGAGGCGGGCGGCGGCGGCGAGGGCCGTCTCCGGACACAGGGTCACGATCGCGTTGCAGGCGCCGTTGGCCCGCTCGATCCGCTCGAGATGGGCGGCCACGACCTCGCGCGCGGAGCAGCGCCGGGTCGCCAGCCACTCCGCCAGCT
Organism: Candidatus Dormiibacterota bacterium; assembly: GCA_027306595.1. Classification (GTDB taxonomy): domain Bacteria; phylum Chloroflexota; class Dormibacteria; order Aeolococcales; family Bog-877; genus DAHUZL01. Next base: position 11,211 of record DAHUZI010000128.1, read on the forward strand.
GGCGCGCGGTCGTGTCGCAGAGCTCCATGCCGGCCACGATAGCGGGCGGGGCCGACCCGGCCGGCGGCGCCCGGCTTGCCGGCTTAGGCCTCTGCCCCGCTCGCGTCGTCCCGGGCCGGGGCGGGCGGCGTGAACCGGGCGTCGAGGCCGATCGCCGCCTGGGTCGATGCGATTCCGAGCGGCCCCCAGGTCATGCCCAGCCGGGTGCGGTCCACCACGACCTCGCCGGCCAGCCGGACCGATCCGTCGGGCGCCAGGTGGCCGCTCGCCGCCAGCTCGAGGGGGATGCGGTGCCCGGCGGCCTCCAGCGTGCCGGTGACGGCGAATCCCCCCGCGGCGTCGGGGACGCCGCGGGTGATCGCCACCACCACCTCGGGGAAGCCGGCGACGTCGAAGAAGTCTGGTGAACGCAGGTGGGCATCCCGCTGGCGATTGCCCGTCGTGAGCGAGGCCGCCGCGATCACGACCCGCCCGCTGACCGTTCCGTCCGCCGCCGCCTGCCCCTGGCCCTCGACCCGCTCGAAATGGCCCCGGACCACGACCAGCCCCCAGAGGTGGCGCACCCGGAAGGTGGCGTGAGCGGCTGCGGGATCCAGCCGCCACACCCCGGGCCCAAGGCGCATCGGTTCGGGGTCGGTTGGGGTGTCGCTCACGCCGAGCCCCCCGGGGTCTGGGCGACCGCCGCGCGGCGACCCTCGCCGTCGTTCACGGCGGGCATTGTCCCAAGCGCCCGGGGCCTGGGGTACGGTCTCGGCGATGGGGCGCAGCCGGCGGCGGGCCGGCGGGGCCGCAGGCGGCGGGCCGGACCGTCCCACGCCGCTGATCGTGGTGATGGGCGTCATGGGATCGGGCAAGACCGCGATCGGCAGCGCCCTGGGGCGCCGGCTCGGGTGCGACTTCCTGGACGGGGACGGCTGTCATCCGGCCACGAACGTGGCGAAGGTGCACCGGGGGGAGCCCCTCGACGACCGTGACCGCGCGCCCTGGCTGGCGGCGCTGCGGGCGCGGCTGCTGGCGGCCCAGGCCGAGCGGCGGCCGCTGGCGGTGGCGTGCTCGGCGCTGCGGGCGGCCCATCGCCCCGCGCTTGGAGGCGGGCTGGCGAACGTGGTCCTCGTCCACCTCACCGGGGCCCGGTGGCTGATCGCCGCCCGCCTCGCCGCCCGTTGCGGCCACTTCATGGCCTCCTCGCTGCTGGGCAGCCAGCTGGAGGCGTTGGAGCCGCCCGACGACGCGATCACGGTGGACGTCGGGCCCCCGGTCCCCGCCGTCGTGGACGCGATCGTGGCCTGACTCGCGCTCCGGAACTTTGTCGCCCCGCCGCCCACGGCTGATCGCCCGGCGACATGACGTCCGGCGGGGCCGGGCGCAAGGCTACGCGCCGTGACCGAGCTTGGCGAGGATCTGGCGGAGCTGGCGGACCTCGTCGCCGTGCAGGTGCCGCAGCAGGTGGGTCTCGAGCTCCCGCCGGTAGACAAGCTCCGCCTGACGGAGGACCGCTCGCCCGGCGTCGGTGATGTAGAGGCGGAGCGCGCGCCGGTCCTGGGGACAGGCCCGGCGCTCGACGTGGCCGGCGGCCTCGATGCGGTCGACCATCCGGGTCATCCCCCCCGAGGTCATGACCAGCGCCGCCCCCGCGTCCCGCATCCGCAGATCGCCGGGCGCAGCCGAGGCCAGCTGCCGCAGGAGGATGAACCAGGCCAGCGAGATTCCCGCCTCGCGCGTGAGGGCGGAGTCCAGTCGCTGGCCCAGCCGGCTGGTGAGGGCCCACAGTGCGTGCCCGACCGCCGTCGGTGCCTCCGGGTCGTCCGGGCCGTCTGCCATGCGACGAGGATAGCGGCAAGAACTTGATTTTACAATAGCTGCGGTGCTAGTATTTGCTCAGGAAGCCATCGGATCACAGCCGAAAGGAGGGATGCCGAGCGGACCAACTGGCGACGCGATCGTTGGCGGAGCCGGCGCTCGGCGGGATGCGTGCGGCCTGACGGGCGCCGGGATCCGCCTGAACCCCAACAGGGAGGATTTCCGATGAGCACGCGATTCCTGAGCAACGCGACGATCGCGCTGGCCGGCGGCTTCGTGGTCGTGGCCAGCATGGCGTTCGTCCCGTCGGTGACCGCCTGGCTGGCGTTCGCGGTCGCGATCGGCGTGATCGCGGTGGTGGCGGTGGCCCAGCTCGACACCGCACGGGGGTTTGTCCAGCGTGGGCTTGACGGTCTCATGGTGGTCCTGGCGGTGATCACCCTGGTCATGAGCTTGGTGTTCACGGGCACGGCCGTGATGTGGCTGATGTTCGCGTTCGCGCTCGGCTTCGTCGGCCTCGCCTACGCGGGCCTGGCCGCCAACGAGGTCGCGCAGTGGCGGGAGGCCCGTGGGCTCACCCCGCTGCGTGGGCTCCACGTCATCGAGGGGATCCGCGAGCACAAGCTGGCGGCGTGATGGGCGCCGCTGGCAGCGGGAAGGGTCCGTGACCCTTCCCGCTGACCCGGGGAGGATTCGCCATGGTCCGGGTGGTCCGTATTCCCACGGATGGGCGACTGGTGCGTCGGCGGCGGTGCGCGCGCTCGCCTCCGCACGTGCCCGCATCCCGCCCATCGGATCGACCGTGGGAGGGGTCGGCGGAACAGAGAGGGGGGGTCAGGCGGGCTGCGCGGCGGCCCCTTGGAGTTGGGCGCGGACCGCGTCCAGCGTGATCGCCAGGCCATCGGCCAGCCGGGTCGCCGGGACCCAGCCGAGTCGGCGCTCGGCCCTGTCGACGCTGAGCTGGGAGTGCCGCACCTCGCCCTTCGGCAGGGGGGCGTGCTCGAGGGGCTGGACCGATCCGGCCAGCCTGGCCAGGTGCTCGAGCAGGGTGCGCACCGGGGTGGCCAGGCCGGTGCCGATGTTGACCGGGCCCGTGACCGACGCCTCGAGGGCGAGGCGGTTGGCCTCGGCGACGTCGGCGACGAACACGAAATCCCGGGTCTGCCCGCCGTCGCCCGCCATCCGGGCGGGGAGCCCCGCCAGCAGCCGCTGGGCGGTGCGGGCGACAACGCCGCCCTCCCCGCCGCCGTCCTGGTCCGGCCCATAGACGTTGGCGTAGCGGAGGGCGACGGTGGAGATCCCGAAGGTGGCGCGGAAGACGTCGAGGTAGGCCTCGGCGGCCAGCTTCGCCGCGCCGTAGGGGGACAGGGCCCGGGTGCGGTCGCGCTCGCGGCTCGGGAGCCGCCGGGCGGTCCCGTACACGGCCCCCCCCGACGACGCGAAGACGAGCCGCCGGCAGCCCGCCGCCTGGGCTGCCTGGGCGATCGCGACGGTGCCGAGCACGTTGGTGGCGACGTCGGCCACCGGGTCCAGGACCGACCGGTTGACGCTCACCTGGGCGGCGAGGTGAAGGAGGGCGTCCGGGCGGAAGCGCCGGATGGCCTGGGCCGCCGCCCGGCTGCCGACGTTCGCCCGGACAAGGTCGACCCCGGGCGGCAGGGCCGCGCCGCAGGCATGGCTGAGGTCGTCGATCACGAGCACCGTGGCCCCAGCGGCCGCCAGGCGGCGGACGGAATGGCTGCCGATGAACCCGGCGCCGCCGGTGACGACGACCCGCGCGCGACGGCTGGCCACGGCCCGTCTCACCCGGCCCGGCACGGGATGCGCACCCCGCCGTCCAGGCTGGGATCGAACCTGACCGTGTTCAGCCCCAGGGCGTTCGCCTGCTGGCAGACCCGGCTGAGCGCGGGCCCCTGGCCCCGGTACTCGGCCTCCAGCACCAGCTTTGGGGCGTCGAGGTACGGGCGAAGCTCGGCGCAGCTGTGGTCTTGGACGCACTGCTCGACGATGGCGAGATCGAAGTGCGGCTCCAGCGCCGCCGACTCACCCAGGAAGTTCTTCTGGGCCACCGCCATCCCCAGGCGATGCACGGCCGCCGCCACCCACAGGTCGTAGTCGACCTGCTGGGGGATCGTGAGGGCGAAGCCGGTTCGGTTGGTGGCCCCGTCCATGTTGTCGGGCTCGACCGCGTCGAAGCCCTTGCGCTGGCACATCGCGAACCGGGCCGTCATGACCGGCCGCAGCCGGGGATCGGTGATCCTGAGCCAGCGCTCCTGGGGCCAGCCGTTTGATCGGCCGAGGTCGGCTCGGGGGAAGCGCCCGGCGTCGGGGCGCCAGGCCTCGAAGGTGCCGACGTCGATGTAGCAGATGACGCGGGCGCCCCGCCGGTGCAGGGCGGCCACGGTCGCGGCGGGGGTGTCGAAGCCGTCGAGGTCGTAGACCGTCGGGGACGCGGCTGGCTGACCCCCTGCGGTCCGGTCGCCGAGCCCGAGGTCCCGGCGGCTTCCCAGGTCGAGCGGATGGTCCAGCTCCCACTGCCAGGCGACCGGTCCCGGCCCGGGCCGCCAGCGTGGCGGGACCGCCCGGGCGCCGTCCGCCCGCGGCGGAGCCGGCCCCGAAGCGGGTGGGCGCGGGCTTGGCACCCAGGCGAGGAGGAGCGCTGCGGCCGGCAGGAGCCGGCCCCAGCGCCACCCCGCCCGCCCGCCGCCGATCACGGCTGGGGCGCCCCACCCCTGGCGGCGGCGTGCGCGGCCGGCCCGGTCTGGGGGCGGACGACCGTGAGGAGGCCGGCGCCGGAGGTCGAGCCCAGGAGGTTGGCCGTGGCGCGGTAGGTGGCGGTCACCCGGTGATGCCCGACGGCCAGCGCTCCCGGGGCGCGAACGGTGCAGCTCCCGCGGGCCTGGGTCACGCGGACCGTGCAGAGGGTCGTGGCGCCGCTGCGGACCACGGCGGTTCCCGCCGGCATCACCTGGACCCCGACGCCCTGGACCCGGACCGACACCCGCAGGCCGGCCTCGCGGCCGTGGACGACCCGGTGCACGGCAAGCGTGAGCCGGGTGCGGGTGGACGCCCGCAGAACCTGGAGGGTCTGGGCCGCCGAGCTGGAGCCGGAGAACGTCGGGCCGCCACTGTAGGTGGCGCGCAGGGTGACGCGGCCGGCCGGGAGCAGCGTGTCGCGCGCCGCCGAGCAGGTGGCCCGACCGCCAGCCAGCGTCGCCCGGCAGAGGGTGGTCGATCCCGCCTGGATGCGCACCGTCCCGCCCGGGGTGGCCGACGTGCCCAGCCCGCGAACGGTGGCGGTGATCCGCAGCCGCCTTTCCGCCCCGTAGGTCGCCCGGGCGGCGGAGAGGGCCAGCGTCGTCGCCGTTGTGTGATGGCCGGGGTTGGGAGCCGGCATCGGCAGCGGGATCGGGGTCGGGGTCGGCTGGGGGCCACTACCGCCTCCGCCGGGCTCCACGACCGTGAGGCTCTGGCTCACCTGGGGGGCGGGCGCGAAGAGGGCACTGCCGGCCTGGTTCGCGTCGATGCGGCAGAGGCCCAGGGCGGTGAACGCGACCTGGCCGGTCGCGGTGACCGTGCAGGCGGTGCCGGCGGGGTCGGCCGAGAAGGTGACGGGCAGGCCGGACGAGCTGGACGCCGCCGCCTGGTACGTGTCACCGACCTGGGGGGCCGCCGGCGGGGCGGAGGTGAAGGTGATCGTCTGGGGGGTGCCGCCGGCCGGCACCACGGTGATGGTCTCGCTCACCTGGGGGGCGGGCGCGAAGAGGGCGCTGCCGGCCTGGTCCGCATCGATGCGGCAGGTGCCGACGGCCGTGAACTCCACTGCGCCGGTCGGGCTGACCGTGCAGGCGGTGCTGGCGGGATCGGCCGAGAAGGTGACGGGCAGGCCGGACGAGCTGGTGGCGGCGGCGAGGTAGGCGCCGCCGACCTGCCCGGCTGCCGGGGGGGTGGAGGTGAAGGTGATGGTCTGGGCGGCGGTCCCGAGCGCGACCTGGAGGCTCTGGCCGGCGCCGAGGGTCACCCAGCTGGAGCTCCCGCTCCCGTACGGGGTGCCGAACGGCTGGCCGGCGGAGGTGGAGCCGAGCGGGACGGTCACCGGGACCGTCGCCGCCTGGGCTGCGGTGTTGGTCAGCGTCAGCACCCCGGCCGCCGCCGTGGCGGTGACGGTCCCGGCCGCCTGGGTCGTGGCCCAGGCCGCCTGCTGGCCGAGGATCTGGGCGTCGGTCGCATCGGTCACCGGGGCCAGGGGCGCCGAGTACCAGCTCGTGTACTGACTCAGCATGCTGTCGATGAGCGAGAGCAGGGTGTAGCCGGTCGGCGCCGGCCCGATCAGGTTGGACTGGTGGGCGTACCCCACCCGGGGGTTGTTGGCGAGGACGCGGCCGAGCATGATCCGCGACTCGCTGGTGAGGATCGACGCCTCGGTTGCCGCCGTGGTGAGGCAGGTGGTCGTGGGGCTCGCGACGCAGTGCCCGTACTCGGGGGTCCCCCCGGGACCGGCGGTCGCCGAGATCTCGACCGAGGGGCTGGCGTACAGGGTGTTGTACTCGCTCACCTCGTCCGGCCAGTTGCTGGCGTTGTAGTAGATGTTGCTCGGGACCCGAGGCGCGGTCAGGGTGGCCGTCGACCCCGCCGGGATCCCGTACTGGTTGGGCTGCCGGGAGGCGTCGGCCGCGATCGTCGTCACCTGGGTGGCGGCCAGCGCCGCCGGGAGGTTGGGGTTCTCCAGCCCGGAGAACTCACCGGTGACCAGCGTCGACGGCGACCAGTTGGCGAGGTGGTTGGCGACCGCGAAGGCGTCGTCCATCCCGATCTCCTGGCCGATGCTCTCGGCCGGCGGGGTGCTGGCCGCGGGCAGCCATGCGGCCGAGCTGGCGCAGTCGATCCCGGGGTCGGTCGCGGTCGGGAAGGTGGAGTCGGTCGGGACCGGCGCCCCCTGGGCCGCCGCCCCCGTGTCGGTGAAGGTGTAGGTGGCGGTGGTCCCGCTCGGATCCTCGGCGACCTGGCCCACAAGGTAGTAGGTGGTCTGGCCGGGGTTCTGCCGGTAGATGTCGTAGCCCCAGAACCCGCTCCCGCCCTGGAACGAGGCCGCGAGCTGGGCGAGCGTGGGCCCGCCGCCGTTGGGGGCGTCCGGCCAGGTGAGCGTCGCCGAGCCCCCCGCGGAGACGTCGACGGTCTGGGCCGCCGAGGGCTCGGACTCACCGTAGGCGGTGGCGGCCGTGATGACGTAGCCATAGGTGCCGGCCGTCAGGGCTCCGCCAGTGGCGTTCGCCGCCGCCGTCCCCAGCGGCTGGGGCTGCCAGACCTGGCAGCCGAGGAACTGATGGGACCAGGTGTGGGTGATCCAATTGAAGCTGGCCTGGTCCTGGAGGAGCTGGTTGACCATCGCGGCGGTGCTGGGCATGGTCGGGTCGATAGACAGGCCGGGGTCGGTGTAGGTGGTGCCGCCCACGGTCGTGCGGCCGTCGCAGACCGCCGCGGACACTTCGGCAGGGCTCGGCTCGGTGCAGGCCCCGAGGCCGTTGAACACCATGTCCAGGGTGATCCCGGTCTGCTGCTCCCAGTTCGCGACATAGGCGACGTCGGCCGCCGTCATCTGGGTGTCGGGGGGCCCGTCAGCGGGGTTGCCGGCCACGCCCGGTGGACAGGTGTAGTCGGGCGGGTCGGTCGCGGCGGGGGTGCACTGGTAGAGGGAGCTCCACTCGTTGTCGCTGATGAAGACGTCGTCGACGTCCATCCCGAAGTAGTTGCGGTAGAGGCCGAGATGGGTCGCGCCGGTGACCCAGTCGACGAGGTTGGGGCCGAGCACCAGCCACTGGAGCTGGTAGGCGTTGTAGTTGAAGGTGAGGGCCAGCTCCTGGACCCCGGCCTGAGGGTCGGTGGCGGGATGCCGATAGATGCCCCCCAGGACGTCGCCGGCGGCGCTGGTCAGCAGGGGGGTGAAGGGGACGCCGGCATTGACCGTTGCGCCGTAGCCGTAGGTGCCGGTGTCGATCGGGACCGGTCCCTTGAGGGCGGGGAAGTCGGCCAGCCCGGCGGGGGTGAGCTGCGCCACCGTGCCGCCGATCTCGCCGGACACGCCCGCGGTGAGGCCGAGCGCGGCCGACGGGTAGACGTAGCCATCCAGCTGGCGGATGCCGAAGTCGGCCTCATAGGTGTCGAGCGCCGTCAGCTGGCCGGGAGCGAAGTCGGCGGGCGTGTCCGCGAAGACCACCGCCTCGAAGTTGCCGACGCTCCCGGCCTGGAGGGTGGGCAGGGTGAGCGTCTGGGCGCCCAGGGTGCCGGCCGCCATGACCAGCGTGTAGGGGACACCCTCGCTGCTGAGCAGGGTCTGCCAGGCCTGGGTCGTGGCGTCGGGCGCCGGCTCGCCGACGAGGAGCACAGCGAGCCGGAGCTGCTGGCCCGCCACCGGCCCGGCCAGGGTGTTGATCGCCTGGAGCGGCAACGCGAGCACCGCCGCGCTCACCGCCACCAGCCAGGCCGCCAGTCGACGATTCATGGCCTCACCTCGCAGCGCCGCGCCCGCCGGCCGCCCGTGCGGCCGCCGCCGATGCGGCATGGGTTCACGATTGGGATCACCGCAGCTCCGCCAGGAGCCGGTCCGGTTCACGCTGCGTCCACCACAGCAGGGCGCCAGCCAGCCCTGCCGCCACGCCGGCGCCGGCCAGCTGGGGGTCGGTGGCCAGCGGCGCGACCCCCAGGTGGCCGGCCGCGATCCCGGCGCAGAGGGCGACGGCCGCGGTCGCCAGCGCCAGCCCGTGGCGGCCGAGGGCGACCATCCAGGCCAGCGCCGCGCTGGCCAGGCCGATGACGTCGAGGTTGGCGAACACCGTGAGGGCGTCGCCCCGGGTGAGGCCGAGCGGCGCCAGCGTCGCCAGCCCCGCCGCCGAGAGCCCGACCGCGACGACGATGTAGGCGACCAGGGCGGTCGCCGACCGTCCGCGGGCGATGGCCGCCAGGCGCTCGCGCCCCCGGCCGCCGACGGCCATGCGCGCCAGCTTGAGCCCAAGCGCGGGCCAGAGCCCCCCGAGCCACCAGAAGCCGACCAGCCCGCCGAGCAGCGAGGGGACCATCGCCACGGTCCACAGCTCCAGCCCCCCGGCGTTGGCGGGAAACCGGAACTGCACGATGAGGAGCGCGACCGCCGCCCCGACCAGCCCGCAGGTCAGCGTCTCCCGCCAGGGCCGCGGCCAGCGCGTGTTGGGCCGGCTCGTGGCCACGGCGAGGCCGACGAGGATCAGCACCCCGCTGACCTCGCCGGCGACGTCGGCGAGGACCGGTGCGCCGAGGGCGAGCGCCGCCGACCCGCCCCCGAGCAGGGCGAGGTAGGCGAGGGTCCATCCACGCTGCACGAGGAGCAGGCCGCCCGTCCAGACCGCGACCATCGCCAGGACCGCCCCGGCGGGGAGCGCCCAGATCAGGGTGGACACCGCAAGCGCGCCCGCGAGCGCCCAAACCAGGGTGCCGAGGCGCCCTTGGCGCAGGCTGCCGAGTCGGGCGCGGGGGTCGGCGTCCGGATGGGCGAGGTAGCGACGGCGGAGCGCCCACTGGAGGAAGAAGGTGACGGGAAGCGCCCAGCGCCAGGCGTCGACCGCCGTCCGGGAGAGCAAGGCCACCAGCGGCACCACCCAGACCGCCGCCGCCACCAGGCCGATGGCAAGGCCGAGCCCGTCGCCGCGCTGGGCCGGCTCGGCCGCCAGCCGCGTCCACGCCTCCAGCGCCCTGGGGGGAGCCTGGGGCCCGTCGGGCCGGGCCACGCCCAGGGCGGCGGCCGGCGGCAGTCCCCAGGACTCCAGGACGACCGCGGCCTCCAGCGCATCCTGCGGGGGGCGCCCCAGCGCGGCGCGCACCCGAATCTGGGCCAGACCCTCGCCGAGGGTCATGCCGAAGCCGCCAGGGGCCGGGCGCGGCCCAGGCCGTTCAGGACGGCACGGTAGGCGGCGAGCATGGCGTCCTGGCTGAAGCGGCGCTGGACCCGGGCATGGCCGCGAGCCCCCAGCTCGGCCGCCAGCTCGTGCTCGCTGAGCAGCGTGGCGGTCGCCTCGGCGAGGCCCTGGACGTCGCGAGGCGGCGCGGTGAGCCCAGCGCCGACCAGGGCGTCGCGGACCCCCCCGACCTCGGTGGCGACGACCGGCCGACCGACGGCCAGCGCCTCCAACACCGCCATCGGGAAGCCCTCCGAGATGCTGGTCATCAGGGCGACGTCGGCGGCCCGGGTCACCGTCATCGGGGTTGTGGTCGGCCCCATGAAGCGGAAGGCATCACCCAGGCCGAGCTCGGCGTGCAGCCGGCGGCAGGCGGCCATGTAGCCGTCCTGGCCGGCGGGGACCGGCCCGTAGTGGCGGAACGAGGCGTCCGGCAGCCGCCGGACCACCGCGGCGGCGACCCGGAGCATGGTCGCGACGTCCTTGAGGGGGTCGATCCGGCCCACGCTCACCACCGTGCGCCTCCCCGGCGGGGGCTCGACGGCGTCATCGGCGACGACCCCGTTGGGGATGGTGTGGATGCGTCCGGGCGCCGCCCCGAGGTGGGTCTCCCAGCTTCGGTGCGCATCGGTCACCGGGGCGATCCAGTCCGCGCTCCGGTAGGCGGCCCGCGCCAGGCCGCGGGCCATGCGCGTCGTCAGGGCGCGATGGCCCATGCCGTTCTCCGACCGCGTGGCCGCGAGGTAGGCCTCGCGCACGTAGACCCCGTGCTCGGTCAGCAGCATCGGCGTGCCCCGCCGGGCGCGCTGGACGATGCCGGGGATCGCGGCCCAGCCCGCCGCCGAGGCGTGGACGACGTCGACCGGCTCCACCGGGGTTGCGGCCAGGCGTGCGATCCACCCCAGCGCCTGGTACCCCTGGACCGCGCTGGCCAGGTCGAACGCCCAGCCCTCGGCGACCTCGGGCGACACCTCGCCCTGAATGGCCTCAAGCTGAGCGAGGTAGAGGCGCCACGCCACCCGGCCCCGAAACGCGGCCTCCACCCGGTCGGGGTGGTCGGCGCACCAGGTCAGCTCGTCGACCAGCCGATCGGGGGACACGTCCCAGCCGAACAGGGCGCCGGCCAGACCGGCTGCCAGGTCGTCCCGGCCCGCCCGACCGCCCCCGGCCCAGACCGGCCGCCTGACCGACCCCCACAGGTCGAAGGCCGTCACCAGGCGCGCGTGGTCGGGGAGCCGATAGGCGGGGATCTGGCGCCGCCCGCCGGCGGTGATCGCGTAGACCTGCCAGGCGAACTCCGGCAGGTGGCGCAGGAGCTGGTCGCACCAGGTGCTGACCCCGCCGACCACATGGGGGTAGGTGCCCTCGGTGGTCAGCAGGACCCGGACGCGATCCCTCATCTGCCCGCCCCTGCGCGGCGCAGGGCCGGCTCCGCTTCGAAGGCGCCGTGCTCGGCTGGGGCGCCCGCCGCCCCCGCCCCTCGCCGCCGCTCGGACGACGCGGTCGGCGCTCGCCCGTCGACCACCCTGCGGTCCAGCTCCATCGGTCCGACCTCGAGCTCGAGCCGGCGCAGCAGCTGCCCGGCCGCAATCTCCAGCTCGGCCAGCGCCGCCATCACGGTTCGACGTGCGAGCTCGGCGGCGGCGATCCGATGCCAGATCTCGTCGCGGGCGTCGTCCGAAACCGGATCCAGGCGTCCGCCACCCGGGTCCTCCAGGGCGTGAAGCCGTGCGACGCCGTCATCGAGGGCTCGAAGCCTGGTCGCGTCGACCCGAAGGCGGGCATTCTCGGCGCGCAGCTCGGCAAGCTCTTGCTGCAGCACCGCGAGGTGCTCACGGCGGCCGCTGTATCGGAGTCGCAGGCGAGGCATGGCCGCTGGGGGACCGCCGTCAGCGGGCGCCCGCCGCCGCCCCGTAGAGACGGTCGAAATGGTGCGCCTCGGCCACCACCGCGACCCGTCGCCGCAGACGATCCACCACCGCGGTCGCCTCCTCCGCCAGCTCCTGCGCGTGTGCGTCGGGGACGTCGTCGATGGCGGACACCGCCAGGCCGAGCAGCACGATCACCCGCTCCAGGTGTGAAACCGCGCCGTCGATGTGCGGCCCCACCTCGACGGCGCCGACGAGGCTCGGTCGGCCCATCGCGTCGACGAGCACGCCGACGTGCAGCGGTGCGGTTCCGGCCACGACTCCGTAGCGAGCGGCGATCCGATGGGCCTCATTCACCACGGCGATGCGCCGCTGCAGCTGCTCGACGGCGGCGACGGCGGCACGCGCGTGCGCCCGCGCCTGCGCGTCCGGCACAGTCTCGAGAGCAGACGCCGTGCGGCGGAGGAGGTCGACGACCTGAGCCAGTCGCGAGGTGGCGCCGTCGATGCTGGCGTTTACGGGGTTCGGCTCGGTTTCCTGAACCTGCGTGGTCGGCTCGATCCGCTCCTCAGCCGCTGCCATCTCTCCACCTGTCCTGAATGCCGTGCCGTATGCACGCGGCAGCGACGGTGCTCGGGCCTGTCGCTCCCCGCCCACGCGCCTGCCGCCCGCAACCGCTGCGTGAGTCCAGCTCCTGGAATCAGTGTCACTGCGGCGGTGACGCTGTCCAACCGTGGTATCCCCTGCGAGGGCCGCCAAGACCAGCGAGGGATGCGATGCGTCCGCGGGCGCGGGCGCGGGCGCGGGCGCGGGAACCCCTGAGCGCACCGGGCGGGGCGGCCGGTGGGCAGTGGAGCATGGAGACGGGTGGCGGGCGGCGCTCGACCCCCGGATCGAGCGCCGGTGGGGCCCGCGGGCCCCCGCGAGTACCCACCCGCGGGGCATCGTTGCGGGGATGTGCAGGGCCGGCCGGCCGGCGCTCCGAGCTGGCGCAGAAGGACCCGGTGTGGGGGCCTCGGTCGATCGCGCGGGCGCTCGCCCCGACCCCGGCCGCCGCGGGACCCTGGGCCGATAGGGCGCGCGCGAAGGTTGGGTGGCGGCGCACCCACGCTCAGGCGGCCTGCGGTCCGCGGCCGCTGGCCTCCAACCCCGGGGGCCGCGTCCCGGGTCGAACGCGGCCCGACCCCGGGGTCGTCCAGACTGGGGTGGTGGCCCTTCGTCGACCCGTGACTCCCCCGAGCAGCCTCGCCGACGATCCCGGCAGCGTCGCTGCGGTGGTGGGGCTCGCGGTGGCCACCGGGACCAGCGACGTCACCGCCTTCATGCGGCTGGGCCATGTGTTCACCAGCGTCATGACCGGGAACATCGTCCTGCTCGGGCTCTCGGCGGGGAGCCGCTCGGCCTCGCTCGCGATCCACACCGGGACCGCGATCGCCGCCTACGTCGCGGGCGCGCTGGTCGCCACCGCCATCGTGAGCGCCGCCCGGGCGCGCACCCGCGCCCGGATCTGGCCGCCCGGGGTGGTGCCGGCCCTGGGCGCGGAGCTGGTCGTGCTGGTGGCGATCAGCATCGCCTGGGAGGTGACCCGCGGCGGACCGGGTGGATGGGCACGGCTCACCCTCCTCGGCCTCCTCGCCCTGGCCATGGGGGTCCAGAGCGGGGCGGTCAACCAGCTCGGGGTGCCGGGGCTGTCGACCACCTACCTCACCGGCACCCTGACCCGGGTGGCGGCGGGGGTGTTCGACCCGCATCGGCGGACGACGGCGAGTCGGGATCTGACGGTGCTCCTCGCCCTCGGCGGCGGGGCTGGCCTGGGCGCGCTCTGTATTGCGGTGGCCCCGGCGGCGATCCCCGCCCTGTGGCTGGGGCCCCTCCTCGCCGCTATCGGCCGGGCCGTCGCCGTCAACGCCCGGCCGTCGACCCCGGCGGCCGGCCCGGCCGGCGGTGGGGGGCTCGGCTGAGGCCTCGCCCGCTGAGGCCTTCGCGCGTCCCGCCCAAGCCGAGGCGGTCCCAGGGCGCTGCCGGCGTCACCGGCCGATCCAGCTCGGGCCGGGCCGGAGCCAGAGGTCGCTTCCGCCCACCACCTGCGGGGGCCGGCGCACCAGCCGGGCGAAGAGGCGGACGGTGGCTGGCTCGGCCGTGGGGTCGGTCACGATCAGGGCGCGCGCTCGCCACCGGTCGAGGCTCGTGGCCATCGCCGCCATCAAATCACGGCTCAGCCGGACCGGCTGCTTGGCCTCGTACGCCATCAGCGCATCGGCGAGGGGGGAGGGATAGGGGTTGTTGGTCACCTGCCCGCCCGGGCCCGGATGGAGGATGTACCCGAACGGCTGGCGGTAGCGGAAGCCGGTGAGCGCCTGCCAGAGCATGGGCGAGCCGTTGTAGAAGGTGGCGATCGGCGCGACCACGACGACGCTGCCGCGCGGCAGGGCGCGCAGGCGCGCGGAGGCGAACACGCTGGGCAACGAGGCCGGCGCGGTGTCCGATCCCTGGAGGAGGTTGGCCGCCGGGAACCAGGGCACGACCACCAGCGCCGCCACCCCGACGCTCACCGCCAGTCGAGCCGGCGCCGAGCGGCGGCGCTGTGCCAGGTGATCGGCTCCGAAGCCGACCACGATGGCGACGCCCAGGGCGACGAACATGGTCAGCCGGCTGGGGACGGCGTTCGCATACACAGGCAGGTGGTGGAGCAGCCACCAGGGCAGCGGGAGGCCGACGACCCGGCCGTCGACGTGGAGCCACTCCCCGCTCGCCAGGAGGGCACCGACCCCGATCAGGGCGGCGCCCCAGCGCACCGCGCGCCGTCGCCGCAGGCGCCAGATCGCCCAGGCGAGGAAGACGAGGAGCGGCAGCCCAACGTAGCCGCTGACATCGGCCCACCACTGGGAGTACGGGACCGTCCACGGCTCGACGACACCGGGGCCGAGGAGTTGGCCGGGCGCCGGCAGCACCCACGACAGCAGGTCCATGTAGGTGCCCACCGGAGTGAGCCCGGCCCCGTGCAACCATGAGCTGGGTTGGGAGAATTGGACCCAGATCGGGACCGCCAGACAGCTGGCCATGACCGCTGACGCCCCGGCGACGAGCGGGGCGGCGCTCGCCACCGCGCGTGCCACCGCCCGCCGGTTGCGGTACGCGGGCCAGGCTCCGATCAGGACCAGCACGAGGACGGTGGTGGCGAGGAGCTCCTTGTTGACCATGTACTGGAGCACCAACCAGCCGCCGACCGCCAGACCCCATCGCACGTGGCCGGCGCGGGTCGTCAGGGCCAGGCGCACGTGGTCGAGGACCCACCAGCCCAAAGGCAGAGTGCCGATCGTGAGCCAGGTGATCTGCCCATCCACCAGCTGGCCCTGGACGAATGGGTAGAGGGCGAACGCGAGGCCGCCGATCCAGGCGGCGGCCGCGCTGGTGAGGTGGCGGCGGAGCTGGACCGCCATCATCGCCGCGGCGAAGGCGAGGAGGATGACGTGCAGGAGGTTTTCGGCCCTGATCCAGCCGAGCGGGAGGACCAGCGGCCACACCACCAGCGCCAGCACCGTGTCGGCGTTGTTCCACATGAGGTTGACGGCGTGCGGGTACGAGGCGGCCGCACTGAACAGGGGCATCTGGCCGTGGCCGACGGCGAACAGGAACCAGGCCTGGAACCAGACGTGCAGGGCACTGTCCCCGCTGGAGCCGAGCAGGCCGGGGGACGTGGTGGTCCAGACGTCGGACGTCAGCGCCATTCCCAGGGCCAGGTAGGTCACCCAGGCCGTGAGGTGGAACCGCAGCCCGAGCCGCCGGCTGCTCGCTGGAGCGATCGTCCCCACCGCACCGTCGACCGTGGCCGTCGACCCCGACTCGTCACCAGGGGGCGGGGTGCCGGCGCGTCCGACCGATGGGGCGAACCTCACCGGATGGACCACCGGCCAGGTCGCGCGGGCGTCGGGGGGAAGCGCCTGCTCCAGAGGAGGGCCGCTAGTCGCCTGTTGGCCGCGTCCCCGCACTCGGCACGGCACGGTGGAGCCGCGCCCGGGCTGGGGGGGCGTTCGGGGGCCGGCCGTCTGGGGTCCGGCCGGCGACCGGGGGCCGCGTGATTGGCCGGGCACCGGTCGCCCGTGCGCTCCATCCCTTCTCCGAGGTGGGGGACCACGCCCGCCGCGCCGCCTCCGTCGTGGCAGCCACCTGCCGTGGGTGGCCCACAGCACCCCGGCTCCGAGCCCGCCCGATCAGTGGTGTGGGCGGGGGCGGCGCGATCGTAGCACAGCCAATTCGACCATCCCGAGCGGGCGGCCTCGGACCCGCGGGGCCCTGAGTCGCCACGGCGTTCGGATCCGAACCGGCCGCCGGTCGGCCGACGCTGGCGCGGGGCGGAGGCCCCTGGCCTGGCCACCTCAGGCCGACGGCCGCCGTCGGGGGCAGCGGGCGAGCGTCGCAGGGGCCACGCGCTCCAGCGCCGGGCCCGACGGCGTGGACAATGCCTGGGTGCGGACTGCGGCGTCGTCCTGCGGCGGGGGCTCGCCCGTGGGGTGGACCGGCCGGAGCCCCGCCCGGGGCTGGCGGACCCCGCCGGCCCCCACGCTCGCTGCTGGCGGCGGATCCCGCACCGAGCCGGGGCGCTCGGCCGCTGATGGGCGCGGGCCAGATTCCGGAGTGGCCCGAGCAGCGACCTGCGGCCGTGACCGCGTGGTCGCTGCGGGGGGCCGTGCCCGACGCCAGGTCGGGGCGAGACCGACATCCCGACCGTCAGCGCGCGGCGTGAGGCGCCAGCGCCGCTGCTCAGAGGGCCGTCTCCTGGCGAACCCCCGCGGCGGTGCTCGGCGGTGCGTTGCCACCCACCGCACACGTTCGCCAACCAGGATCGCCGGGAGGGGGATGGGAGCCTCGATCGCACCCAGGCCTGCGACACCCCTCACCGCCGGGCGGTCGACGGCACCAGTCGAGCCCTTGCCCACCGCGAGCGAGCGGCCCGGACCGGATGGCGTGCCAGAGCGGCGCCTGGTCGACGCGGCCCGGGAAGGTCGCGACGACAGGCGTGCCCATTGGGCCAAGTCGGCTGCCGGGGCGTCGGCCCGCACGCCCCACGGGACGGGAAGGCCTCAAAGACTTCGGGCTCACCCCCCGCGTCGCTGGCCGGCCCGAGCCGCTGGCGCCGCGCGAGTTGGAGGTCGGACCGAACCGCGGGAACGGGAGCCCCTCCGTTCACGTCCGGCGGCTCGACCCGGACCGGCTCCCTGCTCGGCCTGCCTCGTTGGCCGCCCGCCCGGTCGTCGGGCTGCCAGGCGGCCACGGCTCCGAGCGGCGGGCGGCGCTCGCCTCCGGGGGGCACCGTGACTGACCGCTGGGGGATCCAACACCGATACCGCGACGCCAGCGGCGCTGCGCGGCGGCTCACCGCCGGAACGGTTGCGCGCCTGCGCGCAGCGGTGGGGGAGCCTGAGGCCTCAGGTCCGGGTGTGATCGTCACCAGGCGGACGGAGCGACGCCAGGTCGGGCGTGGCGTCCTCACCTGCGAGGATGGCCAGACGGTCGAGGTCGCCCAGCGCCTGCCCCCCGACATTCCCCTCGGCTACCACGAGTTCCGGGCCCCCGGCGAGCTCGCGCGCGCGGTGATCGTGAGCCCGGGCCACTGCCACGTGCCCAGCCGCCCTGCGTGGGGATGGACCGTCCAGCTGCATGCGGCCCGCTCGCGGCGCAGCTGGGGCCTCGGCGACCTCGGCGACCTCGGCGACCTCGCCGACTGGTCGGGCCGGGTCCACCGGGCCGGCTTCATCCTCGTCAGCCCCCTGCACGCGGTGGCGCCGTCCGGCCTGCAGCAGGCGAGTCCCTACTTCCCGGCGACGCGCCGATTCCGCAACCCGCTCTTCCTGCGGATCGAGGCGGTGCCGGGCGCGGCCGATCTCGGCGACGAGCTCGCCCGGCTGGGGGCCGCCGGGCGGGCGCTGAACGCCAGCCGGCTGATCGACCGGGATGCCGTCTGGCTCCTCAAACGTCCGGCGCTGGAGATGATCTGGAGGCGAACTGCGGGCGGCGACGGGTTCCGGCGCTGGTTCGACGGGGCCCCTTCGGACGTCCGTCGCTTCGCCACGTGGTGCGTGCTTGCCGAGCGTCACGGACCGGCATGGCGCCGATGGCCCAGCGTCTACCGGCACCCGTCCAACCCCGAGGTTGCGGCGGTCCTTCATCGCGACGATGACCGGATTCGCTTCCACGCCTGGCTTCAGTGGCTGCTCGAGCGGCAGATGGAGTCGATTGGGACCGATGTTGGCGTCGTCCACGACCTGGCCGTCGGCGTCGACCCCGACGGCTTCGACGCGTGGGAGTGGCAGGATATCTTCGCCGCCGGGGTCACGATCGGCGCTCCCCCAGATGTCTTCAACACTCGCGGACAGGACTGGCGGGTGCTCCCGTTTGTGCCATGGCGCCTGCGCCAGGTCAACTACCGACCGTTCATCGACACGCTGCGGGCGACGCTGGCCCATGCCGGGGGAGTGCGGATCGACCACGTTCTGGGGCTGCTTCGCCTCTGGTGGGTGCCGGAGGGATTGTCCCCCGGCGCCGGCGGCTATGTCCGCTACCCGGTCGAAGACCTGCTCGAGATCGTGGCGCTGGAGAGCCATCGTGCGCAGGCGACCGTCGTCGGCGAGGACCTCGGGACTGTCGATCCCCGGATCCGCGTGCTGATGGCCGACCGGGGCGTGCTCTCGTATCGGGTCCTGTGGTTCGAGCCGAAGCCGCCGAGCACCTGGCCGGTGCGGTCGCTGGCGGTGGTGACGACCCACGACCTGCCGACGGTCGCCGGCCTCTGGTCTCGGCGCGACCTCGAGGTGCAAAGCGCCATGGGCCTCGAGCCGAATGCCGCGGCCACCGAGGCCGTTCGCCAGCGCTTGGCGGACGGAGCGGGCCTTGATGCCGGTGCGAGCGCCGATGCCGCGGTTCGTGGCGCCTACCAACTTCTCGCGCACTCCCAAGCGCTGATGCGAGGAGCCTCCCTCGAGGATGCGGTCGGGGAGACGCAGCGTCCGAACATCCCGGGGACGGACGGACGTCGGCCCAATTGGCGCCTGGCCCTCGCCGTTCCCCTCGACGACCTCCCTGATCATCCGCTGGCGTGCGCGATCGCGGAGGAGCTGGCGCGTTCAGTGGCGACACGAGCGCCGGAGGGGCGCTTGGGGTGAGCGGACCACGCGGTGGCTGAGCCTCGCACGGGTTGCTGCCGGCGGGGACGCATCGATCGTCGCCGTGGGGCTCGGACGGCTCTTCAAGACCTGGCTGCCCCTTCGCTGCCCAGCCCACGCGGCTGATTGGGGCAGGCGGCGATGGGGGCCTTGAGCCCGAGCGACCGCACGTCCCCCGGGGACCGGCGAGCCGACGGGATCCCGGAGGGCGGCTGTGAGCCGCAGTCGGCCGTGCCGATCCTCTCGGGACAGGTGGAGGGCGAACGCGTTTGGACGGACCCTTGGATTCACCCGGGCTGAACGTGACCCCGATCCACCACCGAGCGGGGTCGAGGGCGGCTGCGCGGACCACATGAGGGCAGCCCGCGCGCTGGGATGGTCGGCGGTCGGACCCCGATGCGAAGAGGCACCGCGCGGGCAGGGAGACTGGTGGCGGGTCACAGCTCGAAAGACGAGAAAGGGAGCGGGAGACGGGGCCGCATCCGTCACATCCAGCTTGGAAGGAATACCTCAAACCTGAATTCGGATTCGCCATTGCCGCGGCGCTTTCAGGTGGTGAGCGCAACGACCTTGTGAGAATCCGGGGGACCGGAATCAGGGAGGTCGTCGATGGGAGGAGGTGCCCGTCTCACGAACGAGCAGAAGCAGTTGGCGTTCCGGCTGAGGGCCACGGGGCTGTCG
>DAHUZI010000131.1 GCA_027306595.1 Candidatus Dormiibacterota bacterium
CGGCCGCCCGGCGCGACGCCAACCGGGGCCATGCCCTGCGAATCCGTCGGCCATGGGCCCGCTGCAGGATGGGCGCGCGTCGGCCCCGGCTCGCCCTGGCCGGCGCGACGGCCCGCGGCCGTGGCGACGGCGACCGCCGGATCGGATCCCCGGCCCAGCCACCCGCGGCCCCCGAGCCGTGTCGTCCCCGGCGGCTGGGACGGCCCGCGCGCCGGCGGTCGGCGCCACGCGCCCCCGACGGCAGCGATACCCAGACGTTAACGGGATGGCAACCACCCCATAACCGACCGCCGGCTACGGTTGCGCCGGACAGGTGGTGCTGCCGGTGGTGCGGGTGACGCACCACAGCGGTGTTCGCTGCACCTGCTGCTGGTGGCCGAGGGACAGGAGGCAAGACAGGCGTGACTGACATTGCGACGCGCGCGCAGACACCGGGCCGCGGGCGGTCCCGCGCTCCATGGCGGCGTCCGGCGACCCTTCTCACCTCGATCGGCGCGGCCGCTGCCTTGGTCGGAGTCGGCGGCGCCGCGGCTGCAGCCCGCGTAACTGGGCACGGATCCTGCAACTGGGCGAAGGCGACGTCGGTTTCCGCGTGCGGCGGCATGTCGGCGCTGATCCGTGCGGCCAAGGCGGAGGGCAGCCTCAACGTCATCACCCTGCCACCCACCTGGGCCAACTACGGCACGCTGATGCACGACTTCCAGCAGCGCTACCACATCGCCATCACCGACGAGATCCCCGACGGATCCAGCCAGGACGAACTCAACGCGATCGTCGACGACAAGGGGACCAGCAAGGCGCCCGATGTGGTCGATGTGGGGCCGAGCTTCGCGCTCGAGGGCGCGGCCAAGGGCCTCTTCGCGCCGTACAAGGTGGCTGAGTGGAGCCAGATCCCGACCGCGGAGAAGGCCACCAACGGTGACTGGTACTTCGACTACGGCGGCTACATCTCGATCGGGTACGACGCCAAGGCGTTCACGAATCCCCCGACCTCGTTCAAGAGCCTCACCAACCCCGAGTTCAAAGGGGCGATCGCCCTCGACGGCAACCCCACCCAGGCCGGGGCCGCCTTCGCCGGCGTCTTCGCCGCCGCCCTTGCCAAGGGCGGATCCTTCAACAACATCAAGCCCGGCGTCGCCTACTTCCGCACGCTGAAGCGTGACGGCAACTTCATCACCGCCCAGTCGGATGCCGCCACCATCGGCACCGGACAGGTGAAGGTCGGGATCGACTGGGACTACCTCAATGCCGCCTACGCCCAGCAGCTCAAGGGACGGGTGGACTGGAAGGTCATCATTCCCACCGATGCCCACTACGCCGCCTACTACTGCCAGGCTGTGACCTCTGACGCGCCCCATCCCGCGGCCGCCCGCCTCTGGGAGGAGTTCCTCTACTCGCGCACGGGCCAGAACGGATTCCTGGAGGGGTTTGCTCGGCCGGTGCTGCTGTCGACCATGGTCAACACCCATGTGGTGAATCAGGCCGCGTACCGCAAGCTGCCGCCGGTGTCGGGCACCCCCAGCTTCCCGACCCCGGCCCAGCTGAAGCGGGCGCAGAACGCCCTCATCCAGGGGTGGTCGTCGGTCGGCTGACAGATCACGAATCGGGCTTGCCGCGGTGGCCTCGTCCGCGAAACGGCTCCGTATGAGTGCCAAGGCCGGGGGGCGGGCGGTCCCGTCCCCCGGCGCTGCGGCCCCAGGTCGTAGGCGGAGGGCTCGCGCCCTGCGCACGTGGCTCGGGCTGCTTCCGTTCCTCGCCTACCTCGCGTGCTTCTTCGTTGTCCCCTCGGCCGCGGTCGTGACGGCAGCCTTCGAGAACGGCCGCGGGGGGTTCACCTGGTCCAACCTCACCGCGTCGCTCTCGGGCATCTACCTCACCTCGTACGGGACCAGCCTGGAGCTCGCCGCGATCTCCTCGATCGTCGCCGCGGTGGCGGGCACCCTGGTGACCATCGCGGTGGTCTCGTCGGACCGGCCCCTGCTGCACCGGCTGGTGACGACCGGCGCGGGGGTCATGGCCAACACCGGCGGGCTGCCCCTAGCCTTCGCCTTCATCGCCGCGATCGGCAACTTCGGCATCGTCACCCAGATGCTCTCGGGGATCGGCTTCAACCCCTACGACCACGGGTTCACGCTCTACTCATTCACCGGTCTGGTCATCGTCTACCTCTACTTCCTCATTCCGGTGATGGTGCTGGTGATGCTGCCCGCGGTGCAGGCGCTCCGTCGCGAGTGGTTCGAGGCGGCATCGATCCTGGGTGCCGGGCGGCGGCAGTGCTGGAGGCTGGTCGGCGTCCCCATCCTGGCCCCCGCGTTCCTGGCCGGGCTGATGGTGCTCTTCACCGATGCCTTCGCCGCCTACGTCACGGCCGACGTGATGACCCAGGGGACGATTCCCCTGGTCCCGATCCAGATCGGCTCCTTGATCCAGGGCAACGTCCTCGCCGGCCAGCAGAACCTTGGCGATGCCCTCGGCCTGGGGATGATCAGCGTGGTCGTCGCGGCGGGGGTCGCCTACGCGTTGGTCCAGCGGCGCGCCGCGCGATGGCAGCGATGACCGGGCAGCGGGCCGGGCGCCGCCGTCGTCGCCGGGCTCCCGCCGGATTCCGGGTCGGGGCCCCGTTCCGCTGGGCGGTCCTGCTGGCGACCGCCGTCTACTTCCTCGTCCCCCTGGCGGCCTCGGCGCGGTATGCGGTTCAGGGGAACGGCGGCACGTTCTCGCTGGGCGCGCTCACCCTCATGGCCCACGACGGGGCGTTGTGGTCGGGGCTCCTCGTCTCGCTGGCGATCGCGGCTGGCGCCTCGGCGATCAGCCTGGCACTCCTGATCCCCACGGCGATCTGGGTCAACCTTCGGATGCCATCGTTCGGGCGGGTGATCGAAGGGCTCACCCTCATGCCCCTGGTGGTGCCGACCGTGGTGCTCGTCCTCGGCATCATCAACGCCTTCAAGGACCTGCCCGGCTTCTTCTTCGGCACCCCGCTGCTGCTCGCGGTCGAGTACGTCGTCCTCGCCCTTCCCTACTCCTACCGAGCCGTCGACAGCGGGGTCCGGGCCCTCGACCTCCGCACCCTGGTGGACGCCGGGCGATCGCTGGGCGCGACCTGGCCCCAGCTCCTCCGCCTGGTGCTCCTGCCCAATCTGCGCGAGGCGATCCTCGCGGCCTCGTTCCTCACCGTCGCCTACTCCCTCGGAGAGTTCGTCGTCGCCAACCTCCTCACCTTCAACACCTTCCCGACCCGCCTCTACGAGGTTGGGACCGAATACGCGGACGAGGCGGTGGCCGTGAGCGTGCTCGCCCTCACCCTGACGTGGGCGGTGCTGCTCAGCGTGTCGGTTCTCGGCGGACGCGGGGCGAGCCGGGAGGCGCGTCGCTCCCAGCGGGCGGCGATGACGGCCCGGGAGGCCCGCCGGCTGGGATCCGAGCCGTTCGGCCGGCCGGCGGCGGAGCCCGGGGAGCCCGCATGACCGAGCCGGCGGTCGTGCTCGCGCGCGACCCTGTCCGCCCGGCGGCGGCGGATGCCGTGGCCCGCCGCGGGGTGCGGGTTGAGGTCGCAGGCTGCGAGCGCCGCTTCGGTCGCATCGTGGCCCTCGGGGGCGTCGATCTCACGATCGAGCCCGGCGAGCTGATCGCCCTCCTGGGACCGTCGGGGTGCGGCAAGACCACGCTGCTGCGGGCTCTGGCGGGCCTGGAGGAGCTGGACGCCGGCACCATCCGCCTCGGCGGCATCGACGTCACCGCGCTGGCCCCCAACCGCCGGCAGGTGGGGATGGTCTTCCAGGCGTACAGCCTCTTCCCGAACCTGACGGCGCTGGCCAACGTCAGCTTCGGGCTGCGCCTCCGCGGGGTCGCCTCCGCCGCCCGTCGGAGGCGGGCCGGTGAGCTGCTCGAGCTGGTGGGGCTCGGCGCGCACGGCGACCGGTTTCCGCACCAGCTGTCGGGCGGACAGCAGCAGCGGGTGGCCCTCGCCCGCGCGATCGCGGTCGAACCGCGGGTCCTGCTGCTCGACGAACCGCTGTCGGCCCTCGACGCCAAGGTGCGAACGCAGCTGCGCGATGAGATCCGTCGCATCCAGCTCACGCTGGGGATCACGACCCTCTACGTCACCCACGACCAGGACGAGGCGCTCTCGGTCGCCGACCGGGTCGGGGTGATGGACCAAGGCCGGCTCCAGCAGCTGGCCAGTCCGCACATCGTGTACGAGCGACCGGCCAACGCCTTCGTCGCCGAGTTCGTCGGATCGGTGTCGCGGCTGCCGGCGACGGTCGGCCCCAACGGCACGGTCGAGGTCCTGGGGCGGCGGCTGCCGCTCCCCCCGAGCGCCGCCCCCGCCGCCCCGGGCGATCGGGTGGATGCGTTGGTTCGCCCCGAGACCGTTGCCGTGCGGCGGGATGCCAACGGGCTCGGCCTGGTGGTCGGCCGCGCCTTCCTCGGGGCGGTCTCGCGCCTCGACGTGGCGCTCCCCGGTGAGGTGCGGCTGATCGCCACGGTGACCTCCATCGAGGCGACCACGCTGGGCCCCGGCGTGGCGGTGAGTGCGGAGGTGACCGCCCCGCCGCTGTTCGTGACCGCGCCCTCGAGCGCCCGCAGCCGATGAACGATCTCGTGCCCGTGCGGCTCCGCCCCTCGGCCCCGAGGCCGGCGGTGCGCGTGGGGACGGCGGCGACGACGGTCCTGACCGGGCTCCCCGGGCCCGGCGGCTACCGGCGCCTCGGGCTCGGTCCCGGCGAGCCGGAGATGGTGCGCACCGACCTCGGCGGGCGGGAGCCGTCACCCCGGCTGCGGTCCCTGCTTGCCTTCATCCACCTCTCCGATCTCCACATCACCGATGCGCAGAGCCCGGCCCGAGCCGAGTTCCTGGACCGGGCCGGGCCGCTGCCGGCGGTCGACCGGGGCACGACCGAGCGCGCCGGGACCTATCGGCCTCAGGAGACGCTCACCGACCACGTGATGGAGGCCGCCGCGCGGGCGGTGCGGGCGCTGCCGGGCGGCCCCGCCACCGGTGCCCCGTTCGCCCTTGCGATCTCCACGGGCGATGCCGCCGACAACGGTCAGCTGAACGAGATCGAGCGATCCATCGCGCTGCTGGATGGCGGCCGCCTGGTGGTGCCGGACTCCGGCGACCGGGCGCGCTTTGAGGGGGTGGGCACGGCGCTCGCCTCCGACCCCGGGTACTGGCACCCCGACGGCACCCCCCCGGGGCAGCCGGACGACCGGCCCCGAGCGCTCTTCGGCTACCCCATCGTCCCCGGGCTCCACGATGCCAGCCGCCGCCCGTTCCGCGCGACCGGCGTCGGCCTGCCATGGCTGGCGGTCTATGGGAATCACGACGCCCTCATCGCCGGGACCGTGCCGCCGATCCCGTCGGTGGCCGCCCGGGCCGTCGGAGCGACGAAGCTTTGGGATCTCGACGCACCCGCGGACGTTGCCGCCCTGGTGGCGAGCGCGCAGTCCGATCCCGGGCTCGAGGGGTGGATCCGGCTCGCCGGCCCCCGGCGCCCGGTCACCCCCGACTCCGCTCGCCGCCACGTGGGCGCCCGCGGCTGGATCGCCTGCCACCGGGCCCACCCCGGCGAGCCGCTCGGCCACGGGTTCGACGCCGCCGCGGAGGCCGCGGAGCGGACCCACTACGCCCTCGACGTCGGCCCGGTGCGCCTCGTGGTCCTGGACACCGTGAACCGGGCCGGTGGCTGGCAGGGCAGCCTCGACCGGGCCCAGCTCACCTGGCTCGAGGCCGAGCTCGTGGCCGGTCACAGCCGCTACCGCGACGCCGCCGGAGTCGAGTGCCGGACCGGCGCTCGGGACCGCCTCTTCCTCCTGGCCAGCCACCACCCGCTCGAGTGCCTGGTGAACGATCACGACCCGACGGGGTTGGGACGGGCCCTGGCGGGGGAGGTCCGGGAGCTCCTCCTCCGCTTCCCCAACGTCGTCTGCTGGGTCAACGGCCACACCCACGTCCACGCGGTGACCCCGATCGTCGCTCCCCGGGGCCGGTACCACGGTGGGTTCTGGCAGGTGACCACGGCCTCGCTGGTCGACTGGCCCCAGCAGGGACGGGCCATCGAGCTGGCCGTCGACGAGGCGAGCGGCGACCTCGTGATCACCACCGTCCCCTTCGACCACAACGGACTGATCGACCCCCGCGTGGGTCGGCTGCCCGAGATCGAGACCCTTGCCGGCTGGTCGCGCGAGCTCAGCGCCAACAGCTGGCACCGCCGCCAGGTGCCCGCCGAGCCGGACGGGCGTGGGAGGGCCGCCGACCGAACCCTGATGCTCGTCGTCCCGGCCCCCTTCCCGCTTCACGCCGCTGGTGGCCGCGCGTGACCCGCCTCGTCGTGGTCGGCGGCGGCATCCTCGGGACGATGCATGCCGTCGCCGCCGTGGAGCGCGGGTGGTCCGTGGTCCAGCTCGAGCGGGAGTCGGCACCCCGGGGGGCCTCGGTTCGCAACTTCGGCCTCGTGTGGGTGAGCGGTCGCGCCTGCGGACCCGACCTGGCCCTCGCGCTTCGGGCCCGGCACCTGTGGGCGGGGGTCGCCCAGAGCTGTCCTGAGGTCGGCTTCCGGGCCTGCGGGTCGGTCACCGTCGCCCGCGGTCCCCAGGAGGTGGCGATCCTGGAGGAGGTCGCCGCCCGGCCCGATGCCGCCGAACGGGGCTGGTCGCTCCTCACCGCGGCCGCGGCCCGCCGGCGGGTTCCGGCGCTGGCGGGGGCGTGCGACGCTGCGCTCCTCTGCACCACCGATGCGGTCGTGGAGCCCCGGCGGGCGTTGCCGGCCCTGCGGGCATGGCTCGGCGCCAGCGGCCGCTACCGCTGGCTGCCCGGACGGCAGGCGGTCGCCCATCGCGCCCACGGGGTGCAGGACCACACCGGGGCCTGGCACGACGGCGACCTGGTCGTGCTCTGCCCTGGGGCGGCGCACACTGGGATCGCGGGCGAG
This sequence comes from Candidatus Dormiibacterota bacterium, assembly GCA_027306595.1. Lineage (GTDB taxonomy): Bacteria > Chloroflexota > Dormibacteria > Aeolococcales > Bog-877 > DAHUZL01. Next base: position 6,936 of record DAHUZI010000131.1, read on the forward strand.
GTTCTCCAGGCGGCGCCGCTCCGCCGGATCCGCATCCAGATGCTGGAGACCCAGCCCTTCGACGGGGCGGTGCCGGCGGCGCTCGCCGACGGCGATTCGCTCCGCTACTACCCCGCCTACGCTGGACTGGCCCGCGACCGCCTCCCGCCGCAGGCGGAGCTGCCCAGTGCCTGGCGGGCCCAGCTTCTCCTGGTCCAGCGCCCCGACGGTGGCCTTACGATCGGGGACACGCACGAGTACCAGGAACCCTTCCCGTTCGACGTCGTGGAGGCGCCGATGGCCCACTGCCGGGCGGTGGCCGAGACGCTCCTCGGGCGGCCCGTCCCCCCCGTCCTGGGGCGGTGGGCGGGCACGTACAGCCAGGTGACCGACGAGAGCCTGTACCTGCGTCGGCCGGTCGGATCCGGGGTCGTGGTGGTGACCGGGCCGGGCGGGCGGGGGATGACGCTGGCCCCGGCGATCGCCGAGGAGACCGTGCGATGACCCCACCGAGCCCGCCGATCGCGCTCGCGTGCCTGGACCTGGCGGGAACGCTCGTTGCGGACGAGGGCGCGGGGGGGGCGGGGCTCGTGGACCGGGCGTTCAGCGCCGCATTGGATGCGGTCGGCCTCCCGCCTGACGGGCCGGAGCGGGCGAACGCGCTCCGGCTGATCCAGGAGACGATGGGGCAGTCGAAGCTCGCCGTCTTCCGCACCCTCTTCGGAGCGGGCGCGCGCGCCGAGGCCGCCAACCGCGCCTTCGAGGACGGCTACGACGCCCTCCTCGGGGCCGGGGCGATCCACCCCCTGCCCGGGGCCGAGTCCACGGTCCGCCGCCTGCGCGCCAGCGGGATCCGGGTCTGCCTGATCACCGGCTTCTCGCCCCGCAGCCGCGACCAGCTGCTCGCCGCCCTCGGCTGGGAGGCCCTCGCCGACGCAACCCTGACCCCGGCCGAGGCGGGCCGCGGCCGTCCCTACCCCGACCTCGTCCTGGCGGCGCTGCTCCGACTCCAGATCGATGACGTCCGCGCCGTCGCGGTCGCCGGCGACACCGCGGCCGACATGCACACGGGGTGCCGGGCCGGCGCGGGGGTCGTCGCCGGCGTCCTCACCGGGAGCGACGGCCGCGAACGCCTCGCCGCCGCCGGCGCCACCTGCATCCTCGAGACGATCGCCGAGCTCCCGGGTGTCCTCGGCCTGACGGGCTGAGGCGCCCGGGGGGCGTTCCCCTCCCCTTTCCGAACCGGGGCGGCCTGGTCCGCCGTGCTCGCAGCCCCGGCGCTCGCCGGAGCCGGCCGGTCCCGGGCCGCACGGCAACGCCAACCCTCAGGGCTGGGGAGGGACTCGCAGGGAACGGGGCGGACCGCGGCCTGCCAGCGGCTCGCCTGGAGGCCGGCTCGCCGGCCGTCGGGGGGGCGCCCCCCGGCTGGACCCACCGCTTGGGCTTGACCGAAACGCCCGGGTCGCATAGACTCAGGCAACTTTGTGTTGCGAAGTACTCTGAGGAGAACCCATGCCAGCCTCCACGGGAGACCCGGCCGATCCGACCGGCGCGGTCGCCAGCCCCACCAGCCCCCCCGCCTCGCCGGCGGAATCGCTGCGGCTCATCGATGCGCAACGCAAGCAGGCCGCCCGCGCCTTCTTCGGCACCCCCGTCCCGATCCTCGCCCTCTGGGGGGTCGCCTGGACGCTTGGGTTCGGCGCGTACTATGTCACCGCCGCGGACGGGCATCATCTGCCGGCGTGGGTGGCCGGCGTGGTGCTCGCCCTGCTCGGCGCCGCGGCGACGGCGGCGTCCGTCGTCCAGTTCGTCCGCCAGCGCCGGGGGCTGCGCGGGCCGTCCCCGTCCGTCGCCGCCCGGTACTTCTGGTCGTGGCCGATCGCCACCCTCGCCATGGCCGTCTTCGACCTCGGGCTGGACCGCCAGGGGCTCCCCGGGTCGGTCCAGTCGCTCCTGTGGTCGGCCAGCTTCCTGTTCGTCGCTGGGCTCCTGTACCTCGCCGGCGGGGTGCTCTTCGGCGACACGGTCATGTTCGCCCTCGGGGCGTGGACCGTCGTGGTGGCGGGGGCCAGCACCTTCGCCGGCGTTCCCGGCAACTTCGCTGTCCTCTCCCTGGCCGGCGGCGGCGGGCTGCTGCTGGCCGCCGCCGTGCTGCGGCCCCGGTTCCGCCCGGCGAGGGGGGCTTGATGACGGCCCACGACCCGCTCCCCGAGCTCGACCCCGTGATCCATGCCCAACCGCGCCTGCGCATCGTGGTGGCGCTCGCCACCCTCAACGCTGGGGATCGGGTCGCCTTTCCGCGTCTCCAGCAGCTGGTGGGCATGACGCCGGGCAACCTCTCGACCCACCTGCGCAAGCTGGAGGAGGCGGGCTACGTGGCGGTCGAGAAGGCCTTCCGCCGCCGGACGCCAGTGACGTGGCTGTCCGTCACCCGCACGGGGCGGCGCGCCCTCGAGGACTACACCTGGAGCCTGGGACGGCTCCTCAACGCTGCCGAGCCCCAGCCCGCACCGCAGAACCCTCCGGCCCCCGCCCCGTCGGAGGCGTCCTGAACCGTTCCCCCTCCCAGCTCGCCCGACCGGCCACGGCCCCAGTCAACCGGCACCCGGCATCCCCACCCCAAGGGCTGGCCGGTCGTCGTGCCGGACTCGGTGGGATGCGCGACCGAACCCCCCAGCTGGGCCACCGCGCTCGGATCGAGGGCCAGGGGCGTGGCCTCCGAGCGGGCTGGGTCCCCGTCCCTGGGGCCGCGATGGGGGCCGCCAGCCCCCGCTCGGACCATCCACCCGGCGATCGCAGCTGACCGGAGCGCTCCGACCCGCCCCCGGCCAGCATCCCAGTTTCCCGACCGCCCGTCGGGCGCGCCCCGGCGTCGACGTTTGGGCGGGGACCGGCGTCCCGGTCGCCCACGGCTCCGGTCGAGCCGCGGCTCCCCGCCCTCCGGGCGCGCACGGCCGCGCCGGCTCCCAGCTCGCCGATGGTCCCGGCCGCCGCGGGGTCGCCCTCGCTGGAGGCTGCAAACGGGCCGGCCGCCGATCCCCCTCGCCGCTGAGCAGGTGGCGCCGCGGACCGATCGGGGGGCGCCCGGAGCCAGCCCGCCTCGCCCCGAGGGCTTGACCGGAACCCCCGCTGCGGCTACCCTCACAGGACCCTGTCCCTGAACGGCGGATCAGGTTCTCCTGGGATCGGGCCGACCACGAGGTGCGCGATGGGTGAGCGGGTGCCCCGGCCGATCGGCCGCAGGCTGCTCCGCGGGCGCGCGCGCCTGGCAGCCGCCGTCGCCCTGATCGCCATGACCCTCGCCGCCTGCGGGCAGGCCACCGCGGCTCTTGGCCCCGCCGCTCGGGGCAGGCCGGCGGGGGTGGTGCGGATCGGGGTCCTCCCGGGGTCGTCCGCCGACTACATCTTCCCGCTCTACACCGCGGCCGCCGACTACTTCCAGAACTTCTACTGGCTGGAGGCACTGCTCTGGCGGCCCCTCTACTGGTTCGGCGTCGACGGCAAGCCGGGGCTGAACGCGCCCCGGAGCCTGGCCACCCCACCCCTCTACTCCAACTTCGGGCGCACGGTGACCATCACCCTCAAGCCCGCCCGCTGGTCGGACGGACAGCCGGTCACCAGCCGCGACGTGCTCTTCGACTTCAACCTGATCCGGGCCAACCGGGCCCAGATCCCCTCCTACCATCAGGGCGGCTTCCCCGACAACGTCGTCGGGTTCCGGGTGCTCGGCCCCCGCCGCTTCACGATCACCTTCAACCGGGTCTACGGGCGCACCTGGCTGCTCTGGAACGAGCTCGACTACCTCACCCCGCTCCCCCAGCACGCCTGGGACCGGACCCGGAGCGCCGGTCCGGTCGGGAGCCTGGACCGCACGACCCGGGGCGCCATCGCCGTCTACCGGTTCCTCGCCAAGCAGGCCAGCAACCTCGCAACGTATGACAGCAACCCGCTCTGGACGGTGGTCGACGGGCCCTGGCGCCTGGCGAGCTACGTCCCCGCCACCGGCTTCCTCTCGCTGGTGCCCAATCCTCGCTACTCGGGACCGGTGCGGCCGACCATCGCCAGGATCGAGGAGGTGCCGTTCACCAGCAGCACCGCCGAGTTCGATGCGCTGCGCGCGGGCGCCCTCGACTACGGATACCTCCCCTTCGCCGACCTGAACCAGGCCTCCTACTTCACCCGCCACGGGTACCGGGTCGTGCCCTGGTGGTGGGACGCGGTGAGCTTCATCGAGCTCAACTTCACCAATCCCGCGACCAAGGCGATCATGGGCCAGCTCTACGTGCGCCAGGCCCTCCAGCACCTGATCGACGCCCCCAGCTACATCCGCCACATTCTTCACGGCTACGGGGTGCAGACCTACGGGCCGGTTCCCACCGACGTCAGCTCGCAGCTGGCCGCCGGCTTCGAGCGCACCGACCCCTATCCCTATGACATCGGGGCGGCGGTGGCGCTCCTGCGCCACCACGGCTGGCGGATCGATCCCGGCGGGGCCGACCGCTGCGAGCGGCCGGGTCCCGGCCCCGGCCGCTGCGGGGCGGGGATCGTGCGCGGCGCCCGCCTCCAGTTCACGTTCCTCTATCAGGCGGGGACGGTCAACACCGTCGACGAGGCCGAAGCGATGCGCTCCAGCGCGCTGCGAGCCGGAATCCAGCTCACCCTGCGCTCGGAGTCGGCGACCACCATCCTCACCCTCAACGGGGTGTGCCCGGCCTCGCCGCCCTGCAACTGGGATCTCACTTACTGGTACCCGGGCGGCTGGGACTACGGGACCACCGAGAACTACCCGACCGGGGGGGCCATCTGGGGCATTGGCCAGTACTACTCGGGTGGCTTCGACGCGCCCGCGATGGAGCGGGCGATCGCGGCGACCCACACCGGCGGCCTCGCCGCCCTCCAGAAGTACGAGCGATACGTCCGGACCGCGCTCCCGGTGCTGTGGACGCCGGTCACCCCCCTGCAGATCTCAGTGATCAGCGACCGGCTCCACGGCGTCGCGCCCCAGGATCCGTACGGGCAGATCACCCCCGAGGCCTGGCGCCTCAGCGGGTAGGGCGTGCCCTACCGGCCGTCGAGGACCGGGGTGCCCTTGCCCTCGAGGGTGCGAAGCTCGGCAACGATCCGCTCCGATGCGCTGCCGTCGTCGGTCTGGCCCCGCTCGGTCCGCTCCGCGTAGGTGAGCCTGCCGAGCTGCTCCAGGAGCTGATCGGCGTGCCGCTTGTCGGCGATGTCCTGAACCTTCTCCTCGGCCCGCCCGCGGAGCTCGGTCGCCTGCTGCTTGGCCCGATCGAGGATTCCCATCGCCATCCTCCCGCATGCGCCGGCGGCCGCCTCCACGGCGGGCGGCACCGCCCCTGCGATCGTACGGCCACCGGCGCCAAGGGCCAACCTCCGTGCAGCCGCCCGCCCGTCGCGCATCCCCTGGGGGCCGGGGCGCGGTCCAGGGCCCGCGGCCGGGGGGGCTCGTCGCCCGACCGGATCAGCTCTGGGGCCGCAGGATGCAGAACTCGTTCCCCTCAGGGTCCCGCAGCACTTGCCACGCGTCGCCCGCGTAGACGTCGGGGGCCGGGGTCGCGCCCAGCGCGAGCGCCTGCCGCACCGCCAGATCGAAGTCGCGGCTCCCCAGGTCCAGGTGAAGCCGGTTCTTCACCGACTTGGCCTCGGGCACCTTCAGGAAGTCGATGGGCGGGCCTTGCGGCGGCAGGAGGCGGGCGTCGCCGCTGGAGTCGACCTCCACCGGCCCCCCGACGAGGCGGCTCCACCAGCTGGCGAGGGTGGCCGGATCGGCGCAATCGATCGCCAGGGCGCTGATGCCGGTCACCGCCGCGCTTGGGTCAGGCATCGAACGCGCCTCCCACGGATATCAGTCCGTCATCCCCTCGGCTTGCTGAGGATAGGGCATGGCACCGCCGGCCGGGGCCCGGATGAGGCGGGCCGTCAGGGGCCGCGCGCGGCACCAGGAGCGCATCCACGGCGACGCAGCCGCGGGGACCGGCGATCATCGGGTTCACGTCCAGCCCCTCGAGCTGGTCGCCCAGCTCCACGGCCAGCAGCGACAGCCGGCTGAGCGCGCGGGCCACCGCCCGGCGGTCGGCTGGGGGCCGCCCCCGCAGCCCGTCGAGGAGCGGCCGGACCCGAAGGCCGTCCAGGAGCCGCAGCGCCGCCGGGGGATCGAGAGGGGGGAGGGCGAGGCGCCGGTCCGCCATCCACTCCACCAGGACGCCGCCCGCCGCCGCCACCACCACCGCTCCGAACTGGGGGTCGCGGACGATGCCGAGGTGGAGCTCCGGCCCCGGCTCCGCCATCCGCGCCACGATGACGCGCGGGCCCAGCCGGGCCGCGAGGTCGCGGTAGGCATGGCCCAGCGCATCGGCGTCGCCGAGCGCCAGGTGGACCCCGCCCAACTCCGACTTGTGGAGCGCGCCCGGCGCCGCGGTCTTGCATGCGACCGGATACCCGATGGTGCGGGCGGCGTCCAGCACCGCGTCCAGCGAGGTCGCGACCCTGTGGGGGATGACCGGCACCCCGAAGTCGGCGAGGAGGCGGAGCGCTCCCGCCTCGTCCGGGACCCAGCCCGCCGCGAGGCGGCGCCGCCAGCGGTCCGCGATGGCGGCCGACACCGGCCGCGGCGGGGCCGGGCGGGGCCGGGCGCGTCGGTCACGGTGGGCGAGGAGGTGGCGGAACGCCTGGAGCCCGGTGACCGTCCCCTCGAGCACCGGGACCCCGGCGTCGCGCAGGCGCCCTGCCGCCTGCCGGTCGATCGCGCTCCGGCAGTTGCTGAGGAGCGCGACCGGCCG